>DYBQ01000030.1:0-13188 GCA_019418545.1 Clostridiales bacterium
GTCGCCAACCGCATCCTGTGCATTGCCGTTGACCACGATTTCCGCGCCATTGAGATAGGCGCCCAGAGCGTTTCCGGGCACACCCTCAATGGAAATGGTGCGCTTTGACATGCCGGCAGCCAAAAAACGCTGGCCGCAGCAGCCCACCACTTCAAAATTTTCGCCTTCTCCCTGACGAAGAAGCTCGTTCAGGGGGCGGTAGTCAAGATTGATAGCATTGATTCTCATATTATACCACACCTCCCAGCTTTTTTCTGCGGTTTTCTGCAGAAAAAGCGCACAAACTGGCAGTCTTTTGCAGCAGTTCAAAGTTAACGGTATCCAGCGGGATTTGTTCCCGAATCATGGCGGTATAAATGCCGGCTCGGTCTGTAGCGCCAATGAGCATAAAGCCTGTTAAGAATCCATCTTTGGTAAAAAGACGTTTTATCCCGCCGGGAATGTGTTCTTCATAGATTTCACCGCCTTCTTCCTTGGGGAAGCAGCAACCGGCGGTCATCAGGTGCAGGCCGAAAAATCCAATGGAGTTCATAGCAATGGCCTTATCGAATACCGACTCGCCGCCGGCCATGTTGATACCGGCACATTGTCCCTGCATATAGGCATTAGGCAGCAGGGCTAACACACGCTTTTGCCCGGAAAGCAGCTCGTCTCCCTGAGTGCAGTCTCCGGCGGCGTATACATGGGGAAGGGATGTTTCCATTTTTTGGTTTATCAGGATTCCCCGCTCGGTTTCGCCGCCGGCATCCTTTATCAAAGAGGTGTTGGCGCGAACACCCACCGCCAGTACCAGCACATCAAATTCCACCGTGCTGCCGTTCTTCATCAAAGCGGTCTGCCCGTCAAAGCGCGCCACACTATCCCCGAGCATCAGGTGGATTCCATGGGATTCCAGCGTTTCGGCAACAATTCCGGCACAGGTTTCATCCAGAATGCTGGAGAGCACATGACCTGCCAAATCGCATACGGTAATTTCTCCGACTCTTTCCGCCAGCCCTTCGGCACATTTCAGACCAATCAGTCCAGCACCGATAATCAGAACCCGGGAGGAGGGAGTCACAGCCTTTTCCAGTGCCAGCGTATCGTCCAGCGTCATAAAGGAATACTGTTTTTTCACCGTCTCCAGCCCTTCAAAGGGAGGGACAAAGGGGGAAGAACCGGTAGCCACACAAAGTTTATCATAGGGAAGAAAAGTGCCATCGTCCAGAAGCACCTGCTGTTTTTTTGTATCCAGCTTCACAGCTGTTTTTCCATATAGAACGGTGCAGCCGTTTTTCTTATAAAAGTCATTGGGGCGGTACTTCATCCGCTCCAAATCGGTCTTACCTTCCAGATAGTAGGAAATCAGCGGGCGGCCATATACGGCATAGGGCTCCTTGGAAACCACTGTAATGGTAGACTCTTTGTCTTTCTGGCGGATTCCTTCTATACATCCCACAGCGGCCACGCCGTTGCCAAGAATCACATACTGTTTCATTCCCCTCACCTCTCTTCATATACGATAGCCCGGTTGGGACATCCCTTTACGCAGGCAGGCTCGCCGCAGGAATTTTGTAGGCAAAGCTCGCATTTCTGCATCACACCGTCGCCATTGGGAGACAGCGCGCCATAGGGACATACCAGCACACAGGTTAGGCATCCAACACACTTGCTCTGGTCAATGGAAATCACGCCGCCCTCTATCGAAAGCGCGCCGGAAATACAGCTCTTCACACAAATCGGGTCTGTGCAGTGGCGGCAGGAAACAGCAAAATGAATGTCGTCCTTGCCTCCATCCTCCACATGGATTCTGGGATAAATGGGCTTTCCTTTCAAAGCCTTCACCATATCAGTTTCACCGGAATTGGCAAAGGCGCAGTTATATTCACACAAATGGCAGCCAAGGCACCATTCTTCATTGACATAGACTCGCTTCATAATTTCCCCTCCCTTATTCTCCGGCATGGGAAATTCCCAGAATTTCCAGCTCTTTATCCGTCAGGTTAATGCCCCGCAGCATCAGGCGGTTGCCCTTTAGGGCTTCGATGGAGTTAATGCCCATACCGCCCATAATTTCCATGATTTCATGTTTCCAGGCGGTCATAAGGTTGATTAACCGCTGGCTGCCTATATCGGGGTTCAGCCGCTTGACCAGTTCGGGGCGCTGTGTGGCAATGCCCCAGTTGCATTTGCCGGTCTGACAGGTACGGCACAAATGGCAGCCCAGCGCCAGCAGTGCGGCGGTGGCTATATAACAGGCGTCTGCACCAAGGGCGACGGCCTTCACAACATCCGCAGCGCTGCGGATACTGCCGCCTACCACTAGGGAAACCCGGTTGCGGATTCCTTCTTCCCGCAGGCGGGTGTCTACCGCAGCCAAAGCCAGCTCGATGGGAATCCCAACGTTATCACGAATCCGGGTGGGGGCTGCGCCGGTGCCGCCGCGGAAGCCGTCGATGGCGATGATGTCGGCGCCGCTGCGGGCAATTCCGCTGGCAATGGCGGCAATGTTGTGAACAGCGGCCACCTTGACAATCACCGGCTTTTTATATTCGGTAGCTTCCTTCAAAGAGAAAACCAGCTGGCGCAAGTCCTCAATGGAATAAATGTCGTGATGGGGGGCAGGGGAGATGGCGTCGGAGCCTTCGGGAATCATTCTGGTACGGGAAACATCCCCGACAATTTTTGCACCGGGCAAATGGCCGCCGATGCCGGGCTTAGCGCCCTGGCCCATTTTGATTTCAATGGCAGCGCCGGCTTCCAGATAATCCTTATACACGCCGAAACGGCCGGAAGCTACCTGCACAATGGTGTTGGGGCCATAGACATAAAAGTCCTCGTGAAGGCCGCCTTCACCGGTATTATAATAGGTGCCCAGCGCGGCAGCAGCCCGTGCCAGGCTTTCGTGTGCATTGTAGCTGATGGAGCCGTAGCTCATAGCCGAGAACATTACGGGCATCGAGAGCTCCAACTGAGGGGTAAGATTACAAACCAAATTTCCGTTTTCGTCCCGCTCCACCTTTTCGGGCTTCTGCCCCAGAAACACCCGGGTTTCCATAGGCTCCCGCAAGGGGTCGATGGGCGGGTTGGTCACCTGGGAGGCGTTAATTAGAATCTTGTCCCAGTAAACAGGCAGCGGGCGGGGGTTACCCATGGAAGAAAGGAGCACGCCGCCGCTTTGCGCCTGCTTATAAATTTCGCGGATGGTATCGTTGTGCCAGTTGGCATTTTCCCGCAGCGCACAGTCGCTCTTGACAATTTTCAGGGCACGGGTGGGGCAAAGGGACACACACCGCTGGCAATTAACACATTTACTTTCATCGCTGAGCATTACATTGCGGTCCGCATCATAGCGGTGTACTTCATTGGCGCACTGGCGCTCACAAACACGGCACTGGATACAGCGGTTTTCGTTTCGAATCACTTCAAATTCGGGATAAAACAAATCCATCAGAAACACCCCTCTTTCACTCTGACAATAACCGGTTCGCCGCCTGCCGGTGCATAGATGTTTTCGGCATCTGGCTCCATCACGCGGATGGCGCATTCTTCGCTGGCGATAAACACCCGGTCATCCTTTTCGCCCACAACCATAGAGCGCAGTTTCAGCCGGTCATTCAGCGCCATCAGGCCGCCGTCAAAACCAAATGCAATAGAAAACGGACCGGTAATGAGCAGGCTGGAAAAGGCTGCCCGCAGATAGGAGAGCTTTTTTTGCTGGGCTTCATCTTTTTGAGCAATGGTGCTCCAAAACGGCGCAGCGATGACGGCAGCGGCTTCCTCCAGGGTAAGCCCTTGCCGCCGCAAGAGATAGTCCATAATGTATGTAATAACCTCTGTATCCGTTTGAAGAGTACATTGATAGCCAAACATTTCAATAAACCGGCGGTTGGCGTCATAAGAAGAAATTTCTCCGTTGTGGACAATGGAATAGTCCAGCAGCGTGAAGGGATGGGCGCCGCCCCACCAGCCGGGCGTGTTGGTAGGATACCGGCCATGTGCCGTCCAGGAATAGCCTTTATATTCTTCCAGTTTGTAAAACTCTCCCACATCTTCGGGAAAGCCCACCGCCTTAAAGGCACCCATATTTTTGCCGCTGGAAAACACATAGGAGCCGGGCATATCGGTATTGATTTTCATAACGGTTCTGGCTACAAATTCTTTTTCGTCCAGCTGCAAAGAAGCCAGAACAGACTGAAGCGGGGCCACAAAATACCGCCAGATAATCGGCTCGTCGGTAATAGCTGGCAGTTTTCGGGTGGGAATCATTTCAGACTGGACAATTTCAAACCGCTCCTTTAAAAACTGCTCACAGTTTTTGCGGGATGCCCGGTCGTTAAAAAACAGATGAAAAGCATAAAACTCTTTATATTCTGGATAAATGCCGTATCCGGCAAAGCCGCCTCCCAAACCATTGGAGCGGTCGTGCATGGGCTTCATGCCGTTGATAATCATGTCGCCGGCCATACGTTTTCCTTCTTTGGAAATCACGGCGGCGATGGCGCAGCCGGAAGGGATGCGCACCTGACCTTCTAGTTTCATGGTTCCCCGTCCTTTCAGGAAAATAAAAAGAGCAAAGACAACCATCCCGCAGAAGAGGACACTTCTGCCTGGAATGAACGTCTTTGCTCATCGATTATGTATTGTAGCATGGGCGTGGGGCTTTGTCAATCACCCATTTGCGCCAAAAGAATTTTTTTCCAAAGGGAGTTGACAAACCGGAAACGGGCGTGTTATAATGCTCACCGTTGAAGGCAAAGATGTCTTAGAGGTTAACCCCTCGTCAGACATCTTTGCCTCTTTTTTTTTATATCATTTTTTCAGTAAAGGGGAATCCAGTATGGAAACTGTACCTGAGTTCTTTGGCAGCATGGTATTCGATGACCGCGTGATGAAAGCCAATCTTTCCGCCAATGTATACCAGTCTTTGCGCAAAACCATTGACGAAGGGGCGCAGCTGGATTTGTCAGTTGCAAATGCGGTTGCCACCGCCATGAAGGATTGGGCTGTTGCACACGGTGCCACCCACTACACTCACTGGTTCCAGCCGCTGACAGGCATTACCGCAGAAAAGCATGACAGCTTTATCACACCGTCTCCAGATGGCCGTGTGATTATGGAATTTTCCGGCAAGGAGCTGATTAAAGGCGAACCGGATGCTTCTTCTTTCCCGTCCGGCGGCCTGCGGGCAACCTTTGAAGCCCGTGGATATACGGCCTGGGACCCCACCTCCTATGCCTTTATCAAGGGGAAAACCCTGTGCATTCCCACGGCATTCTGCTCCTATGGCGGCGAGGCACTGGACAAGAAAACCCCGCTGCTGCGCTCCATGGAAGCCCTGAACCGGCAGGCACTGCGGATTTTGCGGCTGTTCGGCAATGATGAAGTTAAATATGTCCGCACTTCGGTAGGCCCCGAGCAGGAATACTTCCTGGTAGACCGCGAGATGTATAACAAGCGTCCTGATTTGATTTATACCGGCCGCACGCTGTTCGGTGCAAAGGCTCCCAAGGGGCAGGAGATGGACGACCATTACTTCGGCGTGATTAAGCCCCGTGTAGCCGAATATATGGAGGATTTGAACCAGGAATTGTGGAAGCTGGGAATCCTGGCTAAGACCGAGCACAATGAGGTGGCACCTGCACAGCATGAGCTGGCCCCTATCTATCAGACCACCAACATTGCCACCGACCACAACCAGCTGACCATGGAGATTATGCAGAAGGTGGCAGCCCGTCATGGACTGGTGTGTCTCCTGCATGAAAAGCCGTTTGCAGGTGTGAACGGAAGCGGCAAGCACAACAACTGGTCTCTCGCCACCGATACCGGCGTAAACCTGCTGACTCCCGGCGAAACGCCCCACGAAAACGCCCAATTCCTCTTGTTCCTGTGCGCTGTTATCAAGGCTGTGGATGATTATCAGGATTTGCTCCGTTTGTCCGTTGCAACTGCCGGCAACGACCACCGTTTGGGCGCTAACGAAGCCCCGCCTGCCGTGGTTTCTATCTTCCTGGGCGATGAGCTGACCGCTATTCTGGACTCCATTGAAAAGGGTGTGCCCTATAGCGCAGCCGAAAAGACCCAAATGCTTTTGGGTGTGGATGTATTGCCCAAGTTCCAGCGTGACACCACCGACCGGAACCGCACCTCTCCCTTTGCCTTTACTGGCAACAAGTTCGAGTTCCGCATGCTGGGCTCTTCCAATAGCATCGCCTGTGCCAACATGATGCTGAACAGCGCTGTGGCAGAATCTCTCAAGCAGTATGCTGACCGGCTGGAAGGCGTGGAAGACTTCAACGCAGCTCTGCACAAGATGATTCAAAAGACCATCCGCGACCACAAGCGCATTATTTTCAACGGCAACGGCTATGACGATGCCTGGATTCGAGAAGCAACCGAAGAGCGCGGTCTGCTGAACTACCGCACCACACCGGACTGCATGCCCCACCTGCTGGATGAAAAGAATGTGAAGATGCTCACCTCTCATGGGGTATTTTTGGAAGCCGAGCTTCATTCCCGGTGCGAGATTATGCTGGACAACTACTGCAAGACCGTTGTGATTGAAGCCAACACCATGGTGGATATGGCAAAGAAGCAGATTCTGCCGGCTGTGGAAGCTTATGCAGGAGATTTGGCTGCGGCTGCCGCTTCCAAAAAGGCACTGGACAAAGAGCTGCCCTGCACCTACGAAACAAACTTGGTTCGCAGGCTCTCCATGCTGGCCGACCAGATTAGCCAGAAGACTGAAGAGCTGGAAGAGACTTTGATGACGCTGGGGGACTATTCCGATGTGACAGAAGAGTCTTATGCAATCCGCGACAAGGTGCTGCCCAAGATGAGCGAGCTGCGTGCGGTGGCCGATGAGGCTGAAACCGTTACAGCTACAAAATATTGGCCATATCCCACCTATGGTGATTTGCTGTTCGGCGTTCGATAAGCCGTTTTGAATAGATACGATTCTCAAATAGTGAGAATTGAGAAGGAAGAATTGAAAAGAAAAGAGGTTTTCCATATGACATTGAGTGCTGTCAACACCATTTGGGTGCTGCTGGGCGCGGCACTGGTATTCTTTATGCAGGCCGGATTTTCCATGTGTGAAGCTGGATTTACTCGAGCCAAAAATACGGGAAACATCCTCATGAAGAACCTGATGGACTTTTGCATTGGTACACCCTGTTTCTGGCTGTTTGGCTTTGGCGTTATGTTTGGAACCGGTACAGCCCTGTTCGGCTGGATTGACCCCATGATACTGGGCGACTACGGCAATGTTTTGCCAGCAGGCGTACCGCTTTGGGCCTATGCCATTTTTCAAACGGTTTTCTGTGCCACTTCGGCCACCATTGTTTCCGGTGCCATGGCAGAGAGAACCAAGTTTAGTGCATACTGCATTTATAGTGCAGCCATTTCCCTTTTCATTTATCCCATTTCCGGCCACTGGATTTGGGGCGGCGGCTGGCTGAGCCAGCTGGGCTTCCATGACTTTGCCGGTTCCACCGCTGTACATATGGTGGGCGGCGTGTGTGCCTTCATCGGCGTCATGTTCCTTGGGCCGCGTATCGGCAAGTATGACAAGAACGGTAAGCCCCGCGCAATTTTGGGCCACAACCTGACTTTTGCCGCTCTGGGGGTATTTATCCTGTGGTTCTGCTGGTTCGGTTTTAACGGTGCTTCCACCGTTGCCATGGATTCGGATGCTGCTGTAGAAAGTGCCGGACGCATTTTCTTCAACACCAATCTGGCTGCTGCGGTTGCCTGCTGCACCACGCTGGTTTTCACCTGGCTGCGCTATGGCAAGCCCGATGTTTCCATGACCTACAACGCCGCACTGGCTGGTTTAGTCGGTATCACCGCTGGATGCGATGCGGTTTCCCCGCTGGGCGCTGCCATTATGGGGCTGGTGTTTGGTGTTGTGATTGTACTGGCTGTCGAATTCTTCGATAAGGTTGTCAAGCTGGATGACCCGGTGGGCGCTATCTCCGTTCACGGTGTGTGCGGTGCCTTGGGAACCATCCTCACCGGCCTGTTTGCCGATGGCGTTACCACCGAAAAGGGTTTGTTCTATGGCGGCGGCTTCCACTTCCTGGGAGTTCAGGTGCTGGGTGTTGTTTCGGTTGCCGCTTATGTGGCCGTTATCATTTCCATTGTTTTCTTCATTATCAAGCACACCATTGGCCTGCGTGTTTCCCGGCAGGAAGAAATTGAGGGCCTGGATGTTTCCGAGCATGGCCTGCTCACCGCTTATGCCGGCTTCTCCATGATGCCTGACATCATCGGCGAAGAGGACGAAACGTCTCCCATAGCTGTTACTGGTGATACACCTCCTGCCGAAGCTATTCCGGTCAAGCGCGTTCCCACCTTTGAAGAGGAAGGTCAGCCCAAGCTCACCAAAGTGGAGATTATCTGCAAGGAATCCCGCTTGGAAGTTCTGAAGGATGCCATGACCCGTTTGGGAATCAACGGTATGACGGTTTCCCACGTGCTGGGCTGCGGCATACAGAAGGGCAAGCCGGAATATTACCGCGGCGTACAGGTAGAAGCGACTCTGCTGCCCAAGGTACAGGTTGACATTGTTGTCAGCAAGGTTCCGGTCCGTGATGTAATCGAGACCGCCAAGAAGGTGCTGTATACCGGCCATATCGGAGACGGCAAGATTTTTGTCTATGATGTGGAGAACGTTGTCAAGGTTCGTACCGGC
Organism: Clostridiales bacterium; assembly: GCA_019418545.1. Lineage (GTDB taxonomy): Bacteria > Bacillota > Clostridia > Oscillospirales > Acutalibacteraceae > Heritagella_A. The sequence goes on from DYBQ01000030.1 coordinate 8,675, forward strand.
GAGGAAGGTTATGACGCGTTGCAGGATGTGGAGTAAGAGTCGCATCCTAACCTACAGCAATGATATGTAAATTTATGGATTCCAAAGGGGTTTAACCCCTTTGGCGCAGGTTCAGGGGCGCGGAGCCCCTGGACGCTCTCCGCAGAGAGCGGAACACTTCAACTTAAAGGCGTATTTTCGGGGATGAATTGGAAAATGTTTCAGTGAAACATTTTCCAAGAAGGCCCCTTTTACAAGAAAAAAGGGGCCTTTACTTCGTTTCAGATACAGCTTTTTGATTTCCTAAAAAGGAAAACAGCTGAAAAATACACGATTTGGATATTATAGATATTTATAGAAAAAGGCGTTTGAGAAAAGAAGAGTACGGCAGGGCTCCTGTCCCCAGAGAGCGCGGGAAGCTGAGAACCGCGCGGCAGAGCCTGCCGGAAAAACGCTTTTCGAGCCGCAAGCTGAACGGGATTTCCTCAGTAGGCGAGCCGTAGCCGGCGTTAACGGAGCAACGAGAACCAATATAGGTGGCACCGCGAGCGCAGCACTTGCCCTATAGGATGCTGTATTTCTGAATGATAAGGAGGAAATATCATGTGTTCGATTATGGGATACTGCGGCAGCGGCGCCGCTTTTGGGCGTTTGGAAGAAGCTTTTTACCGCTCAAAGGAGCGGGGCCCGGACGATACCCACGTGGTAAATACGGGCAGCGGCTGGCTGGGGTTCCACCGGCTGGCCATTATGGGACTTAGCCCCGAGGGAATGCAGCCCTTTGCACTGGGGAACAGCTATGCCGTATGCAACGGGGAAATCTATGGCTTTGAAAAGCTGAAAGAATCCCTTTCCCCCAAATATGCCTTTGCCAGCGGTTCCGACTGCGAGGTGCTGTTGCCCATGTACCGGGAGTACGGCGTGGAGATGTTCAAAATGCTGGACGCGGAATTTGCCTGTATTCTCTATGACGGCGATACCGGCGAATATATCGCAGCCCGTGACCCTATCGGCATCCGCCCACTGTTTTATGGTTATGATGCATCTGGCGCTATTGTGTTTGCCAGTGAAGCGCGCTGTTTGATGGGGCTGGTTTCTAAAGTGCACCCCTTCCCGCCGGGACATTATTATAAAGACGGGAAGTTTGTCTGCTATGCTGACATGACGCATGTAGAAACACCGGCAGAGGACAGCCTCGAGGACATTTTCCGCAACATCCGCGAAAAGCTGGTGGCCGGGGTGGAAAAACGCCTGGTGGCCGATGCCAAGGTGGGATTCCTGCTCAGCGGCGGCCTTGATTCCTCGCTGGTGTGCGCCATTGCCGCACGGAAAAGCCAAAAGCCCATTCGAACCTTTTCCATCGGCATGGAAGGGGACGCCATTGATTTGAAATATGCCCGCCAGGCCGCAGAGTATCTGGGAAGCGAGCACACCGAGGTGATAATTACCCAAAAAGACGTGCTAAAAGCTCTGCCCCATGTGGTAGAAATTCTCGGCACCTATGACATCACCACCATCCGCGCCAGTATCGGTATGTATCTGGTGTGCAAGGCCATCCACGAAAACACCGATATCCGTGTGCTGCTCACCGGGGAAATCTCCGATGAGCTGTTTGGGTATAAATATACCGATTTTGCTCCCAGCGCCGAAGCCTTCCAGAAGGAGTCGGAAAAGCGTGTGCGGGAGCTTCATTGCTATGATGTTCTGCGGGCAGACCGGTGCATCTCCGACAACTCACTGGAAGCCCGTGTACCCTTTGGCGATTTGGATTTTGTGCGGTATGTGATGGCTATTGACCCCGAGAAAAAACTCAACCGATATGGGAAGGGCAAATACCTGCTGCGCCGCGCATTTGAAGAAGGGGATTATTTGCCCCACGACCTTTTGTACCGGGAAAAGGCCGCCTTTTCGGATGCAGTGGGCCACTCGATGGTGGACGATTTGAAAGCATATGCAGAAACCCGGTATACCGATGCAGAATTTGAAGAAAGACGGAAACACTATTCCTATGCACAGCCTTTTACAAAGGAATCCCTTTTGTACCGGGAGTTGTTTGAAAAATACTATCCCGGCCAGGCGGAAATGATTCCGGGATTCTGGATGCCCAACCGGGAATGGGAAGGCTGCGACGTGGATGACCCCTCTGCCCGGGTACTCTCCAACTATGGGGACAGCGGGAAATAAGGAAGCGAAATTTTTGCAGGCACAGATAGGAGAATCATAATGACAAAGTATGTTTTTGTAACCGGCGGCGTGGTGTCCGGCCTGGGAAAGGGAATCACCGCAGCATCTCTCGGAAGGCTTCTCAAAGCCCGCGGGCTTAAGGTAGCGGCGCAAAAGCTGGACCCCTATATCAATGTAGACCCGGGGACCATGAGCCCTTTTCAGCACGGGGAAGTTTATGTCACAGAGGATGGCGCGGAAACCGATTTGGACTTGGGTCATTATGAGCGGTTTATTGATGAGGATTTGAACCGGTATTCCAACCTGACCACCGGAAAAGTATACTGGAATGTTCTAAACAAAGAACGACGGGGGGAATATCTGGGCTCTACCGTGCAGGTAATCCCCCACATTACCAACGAAATTAAAGACTTTGTTTATAATGTGGCCAGAAAAACCGATGCCGACGTGGTCATCACCGAAATCGGCGGCACCATCGGCGACATTGAATCCCAGCCGTTTCTCGAAGCTGTGCGGCAGGTCTCGCTGGAAGTTGGGCGGGAAAACAGCCTGTTTATCCATGTTACGCTGGTTCCCTATCTGCGCGGCTCCGGCGAGCACAAGTCAAAACCCACTCAGCACTCCGTCAAAGAGTTGCAGGGAATGGGCATCAATCCCAATATCATTGTGCTTCGCTGTGATGAGCCCCTCGAAGAAGATATTTTCCGAAAGATTGCCATGTTCTGCAATGTAAAGCCCGACTGTGTTATTGAAAACCGCACGCTGCCCAACCTGTATGAAGCCCCCCTCATGCTGGAAGAAGCAAACTTCTCTTCGGTTGTGTGCCGGGAGCTGCATATTCAGGCTCCCCATCCCGATTTGACCGCCTGGAAACAGCTGGTGGAGCGGATTTGCAGCCGACGGTATTCGGTGGAAATTGGTTTGGTGGGAAAATATGTCCAGCTGCATGACGCCTATCTGTCGGTAGCCGAAGCCTTGCAGCACGCCGGCTATTCCTTGAGCGCCCGTGTTAACATTCACTGGATTGATTCCGAAACTCTGACACAGGAGAGCTGCCAGGAAGCTCTTTCCGGTTTGGATGGCATTATTATCCCCGGCGGATTTGGCAGCCGGGGCATTGCCGGAATGATTTTGGCGGCAAAATATGCCCGTGAAAACCATTTGCCCTATTTGGGCATCTGTTTGGGAATGCAGATTGCCGTGATTGAATATGCACGGCATATGGCCGGGATTCCCGATGCCGATTCTGGCGAGTTCAATGAGCTGTGCCGCCACAAAGTGATTGACTTCATGCCGGGACAGAGTGAAGAAATCGACAAAGGCGGCACTCTGCGCCTGGGCAGCTATCCCTGTGCGGTAAAGCCCGGCACTGCGCTGGAGCGATGCTATAAAAGCCAGTTGATTCACGAGCGTCACCGCCATCGCTATGAAGTCAACAACGATTTCCGTGCCCAGCTAGAAAAAGCAGGCCTAACCCTCAGCGGCCTTTCTCCCGATGGCCGTTTGGTAGAAGCGGCGGAGCTGACAGAAGAGCCTTTCTTCGTGGGGGTTCAGTTCCACCCTGAATTTAAGAGCCGGCCTGACAAACCCCATCCGCTGTTTTTGGGACTGGTAAAAGCAGCGATGGAGAAGGGGGATAGGCAGGTATGAGTATTCATGAAGAATGTGGTGTTTTCGGTGTGTTTTGCCCAAAGCCCGAAAACACCGCCCATATGGCTTATTATGGCCTGTATGCTTTGCAGCACCGGGGGCAGGAGAGCTGCGGCATTGTAGTAAATGACGACGGGCTGTTTTTCTCTCACAAGGATTTGGGGCTGGTAGGGGAGGTGTTCACTCCTGAAGTAATGGCCCGGTTTCCACAGGGGAATATGGCTGTGGGGCATGTTCGATATGGGACAACCGGCGGGAATAATCGGGCGAACTGCCAGCCCATTGAAATCAACCATCAAAAAGGGAAAATGGCTCTTGCCCACAATGGAAACCTGAGCAACGCCTGGCAGCTGCGCAGTGAGCTGGAGCTCAGCGGTGGAATTTTCCACTCTACCAGCGATACGGAAATTATCGCTTATATCGTCACCCGGGAACGCCTTCGTACTCCATCCATCGAAACCGCCCTCAGCCGGGCCATGGATTCTCTGGAAGGAGCTTATTCCCTGGTGCTTATGTCCTCGGCCAAACTCATCGCGGCTCGTGACCCTCACGGGTTCCGGCCGCTTTGCTATGGAGAATTGCCGGGCGGCGGATATGTGGTGGCATCCGAAAGCTGCGCCCTCCATGCGGTGGGCGCAGCCTTTGTGCGCGATTTGAGACCCGGCGAGATTTTGGTGTTCAGCCGTCAGGGAGTAGAGTCC
>DYBQ01000030.1:13198-21382 GCA_019418545.1 Clostridiales bacterium
CATCAGGAGCATTGCGGGAAATGCCAGGCAGCGGTTTGCTCGTTTGAGTACATTTATTTTGCCCGCCCCGATTCCACTATCGAAGGGATTTCGATTCACCAGGCCCGGATGCGTGCCGGGGAACTGCTGGCAAAGGAGCATCTGGCACAGGCGGATGTGGTGATTGGCGTGCCCGATTCGGGGCTGGATGCCGCGCTGGGATTTTCCCGTGCGTCCGGGATTCCCTATGGGATTGGGCTGATGAAAAACCGGTATATCGGCCGGACTTTTATCTCTCCGGGTCAGGAGGACAGAGTGGACAAGGTGCGCATTAAGCTCAGCCCCATTCGGGAAACCGTGGCTGGCAAGCGCGTGGTGCTTATTGACGATTCCATTGTGCGGGGAACCACCAGCGGGCAGATTGTGAGCCTGCTGCGGGAAGCCGGAGCAAAAGAAATCCATATGCGGATTTCGTCGCCGCCGTTTTTGCATCCCTGCTATTATGGAACCGATATTGATTCCTGTGACCATTTGATTGCCTGCCACCACCCGGTTAATGAGATTGCAGAGATGATTGGTGCAGACAGTCTGGGGTATCTGCCGCTGGAAAAGCTGCCGGAGATGATGCAGGGGGTTCCCGGATGCTCAGCCTGCTTCAGCGGAAAATATCCGACGGCGATTCCAAAGAAGACAGGGAAAAACCGGTTTGAGCGAAGGCTTTCGGAAATTGGAAAATCATGAGGAAAGAAAGGCAGGATGGCATGGTGTATCAGGAAAAAAGGAAACTGATTTTAGAGGATGGAAGCGAATATTGCGGCTTTGGCTTTGGCGCACCGGTACCCGAGGGGCACGTGTGCGAGCTGGTGTTTAACACTTCCATGGCAGGGTATCAGGAAATTCTTTCCGACCCTTCCTATACGGGGCAGGCAGTGGTTATGACTTATCCCCTTATTGGAAATTATGGCATGGCCCCGGAGGACTATGAAACCGACGTTCCCACCATTGGGGCGCTGATTGTCCGGGAATATAACGATTCTCCCTCTAACTTTCGAAGCAGCGCCTCGCTGGGACAGGTGATGGAAAAATATGGGATTCCCGGGCTGTGGGGCGTGGATACCCGCAAGATAACCCGTTCTATCCGTAACTTCGGAAGCCGGAAAGCACTTTTAACTCGCGGGGATATGCCCAAGGACGAAGCGCTGAAAATTTTGGCCTCGAAGTCCCTTCTCCGGGATGCGGTTTCCCGGGTGAGCACACCTTTTGTGCGGGAGTTCCCTGTAGAGGATTGCCGCTTTCGGGTGGCTGCCATTGACTGCGGGATGAAGTGGGGAATTGTCCGCAGCCTGAACCGCCGGGGATGCAGCGTAACGGCGTTTCCCTGGAATGCTTCGGCAGAGGAGGTGCTGGCAATGCATCCCGATGGCGTCCTGTTTTCCAACGGCCCCGGAGACCCGGAAGATGTACCCGAAACCATTCAGCTGGTACAAAAGCTTCGCGGCAAGCTGCCGATTTTTGGCATTTGCCTGGGACATCAGGTGATTGCACTGGCCTATGGAGCCAAAACCTACAAGCTCAAGTTCGGGCATCGCGGCGGCAACCATCCTGTCCGGAATTTGGAAACCGGAAAAATCGAAATTACCTCTCAAAATCATTCCTATGCCGTAAACCTGGACAGCCTGAAAGACACTTCCCTCACCGCTACCCACATCAATCTGCTGGATTCCACCGTAGAAGGGGCAAAGTGTGAAGCCGACCGGGTGTTCAGCGTACAGTACCATCCCGAAAGCGCCCCAGGCCCACAGGACAGTGGAAAGCTGTTTGATAGGTTTATTGCCATGATGGAGGAGGAAAAGCACCATGCCTAAGAGAACTGATATTCATAAAATCCTTGTCATTGGCTCCGGCCCCATTGTTATTGGGCAGGCCGCCGAGTTTGACTATGCCGGCACACAGGCGTGTCTGGCACTGAAAGAAGAAGGGTACGAGGTGGTGTTGTGCAACTCCAACCCGGCTACCATCATGACCGACCCAGCCATTGCCGATAAAGTCTATATGGAGCCTCTGACCCTTGAATATCTGGCCAAAATTGTCCGGTTCGAGCGTCCTGACGCGATTTTGCCTGGTATTGGCGGGCAGACCGGTTTGAACCTTGCCATGCAGCTGGAGAAAAAAGGAGTTTTGCGGGAATGCCAGGTGGAGCTGTTGGGAACCAGCAGCCACAGTATCGAGATGGCAGAAGATAGGGAAATGTTTAAAGAGCTTTGCCAGCGGTTGGGCGAGCCTACTTTGCCTTCCGAAATTGCCTCCACGCTGGAAGAAGGCAAGAAAGCGGCTGAAGACATTGGGTATCCGGTGGTGCTGCGTCCTGCCTTCACCCTAGGCGGAACCGGCGGCGGTTTTGCAGAAAATGAAGAAGAACTGCTGCCTTTGATGAAAAATGCTCTGGAAATTTCCCCTGCCCATCAAGTTTTGGTGGAAAAGAGCGTAAAGGGATATAAGGAAATTGAGTATGAGGTTATCCGGGACGCCAATGATACGGCGATTACCGTTTGTAATATGGAAAACTTAGACGCGGTAGGTATTCACACCGGTGACTCCATTGTGATGTGCCCTTCACAAACCCTGACAAACCGGGAATATCAGATGCTCCGGGACAGCGCTCTGAAAATTATCCGGGCTTTGCAGATTGAAGGCGGGTGCAACGTACAGTTTGCCCTGGACCCCCGCTCCTTCCAATATTACCTGATTGAAGTAAATCCCCGTGTTTCCCGTTCCTCCGCTCTGGCTTCCAAGGCCAGCGGATATCCCATTGCACGGGTTTCGGCCAAAATCAGTGTGGGAATGCACTTGGATGAAATTCCCCTTGCCAATACGCCCGCATCCTTCGAGCCTGCGCTGGACTATGTTGTGACCAAAATGCCCCGTTTCCCCTTTGATAAATTCCCCGAGGCCAGCAATCGTTTGGGCACCCAAATGAAGGCTACCGGCGAAGTGATGAGTGTGGGCAGAACGGCTGAGGAAAGCCTTTTAAAGGCCGTTCGCTCGCTGGAAATCGGGGTGAGCCACCTGTATATGGAGAAGTTCGATTCCTACACGCAGGAAAAGCTGATTTCCTATATTCAAAAGGGGACGGATGACCGAATTTTTGCCATTGCCCAGCTTTTGCGCTTGGGAACCCCTGTGGAGGACATTGTCCGTGCCACTGCCATTGACCGGTTCTTTGTGGAAAAGCTTGCCCACATTACCGCACAGGAAGCCCGGTTAAAGGCTGCTCCTGGGGACGAAAAGGTTTTGCGTCAGGCCAAGAGCATGGGCTTCTCCGACAAGGAGGTTGCCCGTCAGTGGGGCATGAAGGAAACTGAAATTTTCGATATGCGCCGCAAACTGGGAATCCTGCCGGTATATAAGATGATTGACAGCTGTGCTGCCGAATTTGACAGCTATATCCCCTACTTCTATTCCACCTATGAAGAGGAAAACGAGTCTGTCGTTTCCAATAAAAAGAAAATGATTGTACTGGGCTCCGGCCCCATCCGTATCGGCCAGGGCGTTGAATTTGACTATTCCACCGTCCATGCGGTGCAGACTATCCGCAAAGCCGGATATGAAGCCATTATTATCAACAACAACCCCGAAACGGTTTCCACCGATTATACTACCGCCGATAAGCTGTATTTCGAGCCTCTGTGCCCAGAGGATGTACTGAATATTATCGAGCTGGAAAAGCCTTTGGGAGTGATTGCAACGCTGGGCGGACAAACCGCTATCAACCTGGCAAAGCCCCTGTCGGAGCGGGGCGTCAAGCTGATTGGCACGGATTGCGAGGCTATTGAAAAAGCCGAGAACCGCGATTCCTTTGAAAAGCTGCTGTCCGAGCTGCACATTCCCCAGCCCAAGGGACAGGCTGTTACCAATATTGAGGACGGCGTAAAGGCTGCTGCCAAAATTGGATATCCGGTACTGGTTCGTCCCAGCTTTGTGCTGGGCGGGCGTGCCATGGAAATTGTGGCCAAAGAAGAGCAGCTGCGCCATTATCTCAAAACCGCCGTGGAAATTAACGAGGACCAGCCTGTTCTGGTAGACAAATATATCCGCGGGAAGGAAGTGGAAACAGACGCGATTTGCGACGGCAAAAATGTGTTTGTCCCGGGCATTATGGAGCTGGTTGAGCGTACCGGCGTTCATTCCGGCGACTCCATCAGTGTTTATCCGCCTTTCAGCCTGTCTCAGAAGGTGAAGGATACCATTTTGGAATATACCCGCCAAATCGGTATCGGACTGGGCATTGTGGGGCTGTATAACATCCAGTTTATTGTGGACGAGACGGAGCATGTCTATATTATCGAAGTGAACCCCCGCTCTTCCCGTACTGTGCCGTTTTTGTCCAAAGCAACCGGCTGCCAGGCAGCGGATATTGCCACACTGGCCATGCTGGGGGTCAGCCTGCCGGAGCAGGGGATTCATACCCTCTGCCTGCCCGAAAAGAAAAAATGGTATGTCAAGGCCCCGGCGTTCTCCTTCTCCAAGCTGCGGGGAATGGACGCCTATCTTTCCCCTGAAATGAAGTCTACCGGCGAAGCCATCGGTTATGATAAAAAGCTCCACCGTGCCATGTACAAGGCGCTGGCCGCTTCGGGGGTCCATATGCAAAATTATGGTACGGTGCTGGTAACTTTGGCGGACGAAGATAAAGAGGAAGCCCTGCCGCTGGTCCGGCGTTTTTATGACATGGGCTTTAATATTGAAGCAACGGTCGGCACGGCTGTTTTCCTGCGGGAGCATGGCATCCGTACCCGTATCCGCCGCAAGCTCAGCGAGGGAAGCGAGGAGATTCTCGACTCCATCCGTGCGGGCTATGTGAGCTATGTCATTAACACCCGGGCAATTCTTTCCGGCGTCCATTATGAGGATGGGGTTGCGATTCGGCGCTGTGCATGCGAGAATAATATTACCATGCTGACAGCACTGGATACAGTGCGGGTGCTGCTGGATGTGCTGGAGGAAACCACCATTGGCATTTCCACCATTGACAGCTGAGCGGGAAGGCAGCATAATAAATGATTTTTATATAAAGGAGAGAACACCTATGGTTACCCCCAACATGCATTATCATAATTTACAGGAGTCCTATCTGTTTTTTCACATTGCCCAGAAAACCAATGCTTATTTGAAAGAGCATCCCGGCGCCTATTTGTACCGTATGGGAATCGGCGATGTGTCTCTGCCTTTGTGCGGCGCCGTTATCAAGGCCCTGCATGAGGCGGTAGACGACCAGTCCAAAGCCGGAAGCTTCCACGGCTATATGCCCGAATGCGGCGCGCCCTTTTTCCGGGAAGCCGCTGCTGCCTGGTATGCTTCCCGGGGAATTTCCCTTTCCTCGGACGAAGTATTTGCTTCCAGCGGCGCCAGCGATGAGCTGGGGGATATTCTCGATTTGTTTGACAGGGAAACACCGGCACTGATTATGGAGCCGGCTTATCCTGCATATGTGGACGCCAACGTGATGGCCGGCCGGGAAATCCATCATCTGCCTTCCGGCCGGGAAAACGGATTTTTGCCAAGCCCCCAAGGGGATTTTGGAGGGCTGATTTATCTTTGCTCTCCCAATAACCCCACCGGCGCCGTGTTTTCCCGCCAGCAGCTGAAGGAGTGGGTGGATTATGCCAACCGCACCGGCGCTATTATCCTGTTTGACGCTGCTTATGAAGCCTTTATTGAAGATGAAACTTTGCCCAGAAGTATTTTTGAAATTGAGGGTGCCCGTACCTGTGCGGTAGAAATCTGCTCCCTTTCCAAAACAGCAGGTTTTACCGGTACCCGTCTGGGATATACGGTGATTCCCAAGGATTTGGAGCGCAATGGCATGAACCTGCACGACATGTGGGTACGCAACCGTACCACCAAAACCAACGGCGTTTCCTATATCCTGCAAAAGGGCGGAGCCGCTGTGTTCACGCCGGAAGGGCAAAAGCAAATCCGGGAGAACATCAAAGTTTATAAGCAGAACGCAGCCTATTTGATGAAAACCCTGGATTCGCTGGGACTGTGGTATACGGGCGGAAAAAATGCCCCCTATATCTGGATGCAGTGCCCCAATGGAATGGGCAGCTGGGAATTCTTTGACTATCTGCTGGAGAACATCCAGGTTGTGGGCACGCCTGGCCAGGGGTTTGGCTCCTGCGGGGAAGGATATTTCCGTTTTTCCACCTTTGGAAGCCCTGAAGATACCAAAGAGGCTGCCGCACGGCTGGCGCGCCTGCTGAGCCGGTAATGACTTTGCCCTCTATGGAAATGTTTTCCACTGTTCTATGCTTACAAGTTTATCCATAAATAGATTTTTCCGATGACGAGCTTCCTCACCTTTTTTAAGGTGGGGAAGCTTATTTCTGCATAGAAGAACCTGAATTTTACAAGTGAAGCTGGTTTTGTGGCCTTTTGTGGGAGTCTGTATAAAGAATGTGTAAGGCTTTGTAATATTATAGTAAAGTGTATTGAAAATCAAATTTCCTGTTGCTATAATTACACCCGTAAGACAACAAACCATCTCCACAGGCAAAAAAATCTGTGGGAAAAATTATGCAGAGAGAAGAGGATGAATTTGAAGAAAAGCAAAAAACTGGTATGTGCCGCTTTGGCGCTGACTATGATGGCCAGCTCCAGCCTGTCTGTTTTCGCTGCAACCGAGCACTGGAATGATGCTTCTGTCAACCAGCAGGCCGAGTCCGGTGCCTGGAAAAGCTGGAAAACCGAATGGGAAACCGTAAAGAAAGATTATCAGAAAGTAGCCATTACCGTTGGTGCTGATGAAACAAAGCTGAACTTCAGCTGGTATTCCAAAACCCAGGAGACCCCCAAGGTTCGCGTGGCTCTTTCCAAGGATATGAAGGGTGCAGTTGAATTTACCGGTACCCAGGATACAACTCCCAAATATATCAGTGAGCAGGGAACCACCGTTTCCTCTGCCGAAGAGGGCGAAGCCTATTATGCTTCCAAGGTTTCTGCCGAAGGCGTTGAGGAAAATACCACTTACTATTATCAGTACTTCCAGAACGGCGAGTGGAGCGAGGCCATCGAATTTACCACCCAAGACTTTGATTCCTACAAAGCATTGCTGTTCGGTGACCCCCAGATTGGCGCCTGTAAGGGTCAGCAGTCTTCCGAGGGAGACACCATGAGCGGCTATCTGGCTGCCCGCAACGATGCATTTAACTGGAATATTACCCTGGAAACCGCACTGGCTGCCAACCCGGACACCAACTTCCTGATGACCGCCGGCGACCAGGTGAACTCTTCCAGCAACGAGTATGAGTATGCCGGATTCCTGAATCCTGACGCTATGCAGGGCTATGCGCTGTCTACTACCATCGGCAACCATGACTCTTCCAATTCCAACTACAGCGACCATTACAACAACCCCAATACCGGAGTTGCCACAGAAGGCATGACGAAGGCGGGGACTGATTATTACTACACCTATGGCAACACCCTGTTCATCGTGCTGGATACCAACAACTACAACTGCGCAACCCACGAGGCTGTGATGAAGCAGGCTGTGGAAGAGAACCCCGATGTCCAGTGGCGGGTCGTGATGTTCCACCAGGATATTTATGGCTCCGGTAAAGACCATTCTGATTCCGACGGCATTGTGCTTCGTACCCAGCTCACTCCTCTGATGGACAAATATGACATCGATGTTGTGCTCCAGGGCCATGACCACACCTATTCCCGTACCTATCAGCTGAGCAGCACCGGCACAGAGGACAACAGCACCTGCTACACCATTAACGGTGACGTTGCCAGCGGTACGGTTATCGACCCCGAAGGCACTGTATATCTGGAAACCAACTCCTCTACCGGCTCTAAATTTTATGAGCTGATTGCAAACCAGCAGGACTATGTGGCCGAGAGAAGCCAGACCTGGACGCCATCCTACTCCGTCCTCTCTGTTGATGAGAATTCCTTCACCATCGCTACCTATGATGTGACTACCGGCGAATTGGTTTCTGACAGCTCTGTTTATACCATTGTGAAGTCCGCCGACAAGACCGCTTTGAACGATGCGATTGCAGAAGCAAAAAAGCTGGTAAAAGACGACTACACCGCCGAATCCTGGGCTGCTTTCGAAGAGGCGCTTGCTGCTGCCGAAACGGTTGCCGCTGACGAGACCGCTTCTGAGAGCGAAGCTGCACAGGCTGTGGCTGATTT
>DYBQ01000030.1:21392-23857 GCA_019418545.1 Clostridiales bacterium
ATACGGATGCAGGTGTAAGAGCTAATTATGCGGCTGTGGCTGATTTGGCAAAAGCAAAGGCCGGGCTGGTTCTGGCTTCCGAAGAGACTCCCAAGCCCAGCGAAAAACCAGATGCTACCGAAAAACCTGATGCTACTGAAAAGCCCGGCAGCACCGAGAAGCCCGATGCTACCGAGAAGCCCGGTGAGAACCCCACGACAGGTGATAGCGGCGCTGTGTTCTTCGCAGTGATTGCCATGCTGTCCGCCATGGGTATTGCAGGGGTTGTTTATACCGAGAAGAAGAAGGGCAGCGTCCGCTAAGGAAATCTTCTTTTGAGATAAAAAACTGCTGGCCGTTATAATACCATCCATTCCAATTTGGGGCGGAAGCGGAAAACCGTTTCCGCCCTGACTTTTTGAGGGAGTCAACATGAGAAACAAGAAAAAAGCAACCGGAAAAGAACTGCTGGCCTGGGGGATGATGTGTTTGCTGGCGCTGGGGTTTGCCCTGTTCCTCTGGCAATATAATCAGGCAGAGAAAACGGATTTGGTAGGTACCGAGGGCCGTACCTTTGAAAAAGCCACAGTGGTGTCCGTGCTGCGGGATAACCTGCAGGAGGACGGGAACCGATATGGGGACCAGACGGTAGAACTGATTATCAAAACCGGCGAACTGGCAGGGGAGACCGTAGAGGCTACCAGTCCCAATGGCAACCTGTTCGGCGCAGTATGCTATCCCGGGCGGGATGTGATTGCCATTGTCAGTATCAGCGGGGACAGCCATGTGGTGACCGTGTACAGCCCTGACCGCATTGTAGCAGTGGTAGGATTTGTGATAGTATTTTTGCTGCTGTTGTGGATTATCGGCGGCAAAAACGGGGCAAAATCCGCATTAGGCCTGGTTTTTACCTTTATTTGTATCTTTTTCCTCATGATTCCCATGATTTACAGAGGGGTTTCCCCGTTCCTCTCGGCTGTACTGATTACATTGGTAACGACACTGGTGACTATGTATTTGATTGGCGGCTTTAGTGCAAAAACCCTTTGCTCCGTTTTGGGGACGGTGGCCGGCGTTATATTGGCCGGTGTTTCGGCCTGGCTGTTTGGTGCGGCGGCAGACGTGGGCGGGTATAATGTGAGCAACATCGAAGAGCTCCTGTTTATCGGCCAGAATACCAGGGTGAACATCGGGGAGCTGCTCTTTGCCGGAATCCTGATTTCTGCTTTGGGAGCTGTTATGGATGTGGCCATGTCCATTTCGTCCACCATTACCGAAATTTACAGCCAGAATCCCCGGCTTACCCGGATGCAGCTGTTCCGCTCCGGGATTTCTGTGGGCCGGGATATGATGGGTACCATGTCCAATACGCTGGTGCTGGCCTTTGCAGGCGGCTCTTTGAGCCTTTTGGTGCTCAACTATGCCTATGACCTTTCCATGAATCAGGTGCTCAACTCCAGCAGCATCTGTATTGAAATTATGCAGGGCATTTCAGGCAGCATCGGCGTTGTGATGACAGTTCCCATTGTATCGGTGCTGGCATCGATACTGGTGCCAAAATGGCATGGAAAAAAGGCTGCGGACTGTTTGGAAGAGGAAGAGCCAGTGGCAGAGGAAGGCATTTTTCAAGAGGAAGAACTGGAAGAGACAGCTGTATCCCAAAACATGGAAGAAAATAATGAGAAGGAAACATTGATTTAATAGAAATAAATTAAAACAACCAGAGCTTGTATGATAAACAGGCTCTGGTTGTTTTATTGTGGGATGCTATTTAGTTTTATCTGTGTCCAGCTTTATTTACATATGGTGATACTCACATAATTTTTATAAGGGAGGAATTCCTTCTGTCATCAAGCAAAATACTGTGTGAACAATTTGCTCCAGATTTTTGGTGTCTGCCTCTGTCCAATTTCTCATAAGCCCCAAAATTGCTTGGCTGTGGTACCGTAAGATTAAGCCTGCCTCATAGCGGGTACAGTTGGGATACAGCCCTTCTTCATCGCACGCGCGCTCAAAAAGGCGTTGGATATATTGAGTTAAATATTTTTCTAACTCATCCCGATAATTACATTCCAGTCCCCTTTTCACATAAGGCATGGAGTTAATGCCGAAGATAAACAGGCACCGCAATTTTGCTTCCCCACTGTCCAACGATTTAGCTTCCAAAATAGTACGCTCTGTATCCTGCTCAAAAATCCAACGGAACAAATCGGGAATGTCTTCAAAATGATAATAAAAAGCTTGCCGAGTAATTTGACACTCCTCAACAATATCCTTTACAGTTAGCTTTTTTACGCCTTTCTCGATTAGAAGCTTTTTGGCTGCCATGGCAATAACTTCTTTCATATCTCTTGCCACTTTATTTCCCCCTATAGTATATATGCTGAACTGAAATATCATTCATTATATCATTATCCCCATGCGCTTTCAAGTTTAACAGCTTTTGTTGGGCATATTTCCGATGCATCCATAAAATGATACTGGTA
>DYBQ01000031.1:0-4223 GCA_019418545.1 Clostridiales bacterium
GCGATTCGTCACAAGGGGTTTGTTCCCTGGGATGACGACGCCGACTTTTTCATGCCCCGAAAGGACTATGAAAAGCTGAAGGAGATTTGGCCCCGAGAAGGGGATACCCAAGCGTATACGCTGGTGCAGCAGTCGGAAAATTTGGTGGACCACAACCTGTTTTTAACCCTGCGGGATAACCGCACCACCGGTATCAAGCCCTATCAGCAGGACATTGATATGTGCCACGGGTTTGCCATGGACATCCTGCCGCTTGACGGGTATCCTGATTCTCCCTGGCAGCGGAAAAAGCAGATTTTTTGGGCACTGTTATACTCGCTGTATTGTGCCCAGCTGGTGCCGGTGAACCACGGGAAAAAGATGGCTCTTTTGGCCAAAATCGCCTTGGGGCTGGTGCCCTCCAAAAAGCTGCGGTATCGGCTGTGGAAACTGGCAGAGCGGAAAATGACCCGATATCCCATTGAATCGTGCAGCGCCATTACCGAGCTTTGTTCCGGGCCGAGATATATGAAAAACCGCTATCCCAAGGAAATTTTTGCATCGGCGGCCTGGCGGGAGTTTGAGGGAGAACTGTTCCCGCTGCCGGTGGGATATGACGAATATCTGCGGATTGTGTTTGGAGACTATATGCAGCTGCCGCCCAAGGAGAAGCAGGTGCCGGTGCACGACATGAACTTTTGCGATTTGGACAACAGCTATCGCATTTATAAAGGAAAATACTACTGTGTGAAGGAAAATGATTCCCACACAAAAAACAAGTGAAGCGGCCTGTCTGGCGGCTTATGGAAAGGATGGTCTGGTTATGATTTTCGGAGCAATATTAGCCGGCGGCGTGGGAAGCCGCATGAATATTGCGGACATGCCTAAGCAGTTTTTGCAGCTTGGGAATAAACCCATCATTATGCATACCCTCGAAAAATTCCTTTTGTGCAGCCGGTTCCACCGAATTTATGTGGGGGTACACCCTGCCTGGCTGCTGCATATGGAGGATTTGGTGGAAAAATATGTGCCGGACCAGAAAGAGCGGATTGTGCTGGTGCCCGGCGGCGGCGACCGGAACAGTACGATTATGAATATTGCGGACAAAATTGAAAGCGATTTTGGCCAGCAGGACGAACATATTATTGTGACGCACGACTCGGTGCGCCCTTTTGTCACACTGCGGATTATCGAAGAGAATATTGACGGCGCGCTCCAATATGGTGCAGTGGATACCGTGGTGGAAGCAACGGACACCATTGTGGTTTCGGAAGGCGGAGAAGTGATTTCCGAAATTCCCGACCGGCGGAAAATGTTCCAGGGACAAACCCCTCAAAGCTTCCGTCTGTCCATGCTCAAAGCCCTGTATCAGGACCTTTCTCCCCAGGAAAAAGCAATTTTGACCGATGCCTGTAAAATCTGCGTGGTGCGGAATAAGCCGGTACATTTGGTACGGGGGGAGGTTTCCAATTTAAAAATCACCACAGTCAGCGATTATAAAATCGCCCAGGCTATGATTGGAGGGACCAGCGTTGATTAACCATGTGTATCAGCTGGTAAGCCCCCATGTGTTTTCCATCAGCTGTCAGGATGTGGATGCAGCCGGACAGGTGCTGGTGCGCCCCCGGTATATGGCGGTGTGCCATGCGGACCAGAGGTATTATCAGGGGCAGCGGGATGCCCAGGTATTGCGGAAAAAGCTGCCCATGGCGCTAATTCATGAATGCTGCGGCGAGGTTTTGCGGGATGCTTCGGGAAAATTCCGCACAGGTGAGCAGGTTGTGCTGATTCCCAACGTGCCGGGACAGGACGACGATATCATTTTTGAAAATTATGCCCGGGGAAGCCGCTTCCTTTCCAGCGGCCATGACGGTTTTATGCGGGAGGTCGTGGGGCTTCCGGCTGATAGGGTGGTTTCCTGTGAAGGAGTGCCGTCGTCGGTGGCGGCTATTACGGAGTTTGTCAGTGTGGCGGTCCACAGCGCCACCCGGCTGAAGCTGCTGGCTCACAGCCGGAGGGATGACATTGGCATTTGGGGAGACGGAAGTCTTGCCTATGTGATGGCCTGCGTGTTGCGCCGGCTTTTGCCGGATGCCAAAATCACCGTGGTGGGCAAGAATCCCCGCAAGCTGTCCAGCTTCACTTTTGTCCACCGGGTATGCATGGCAGACAGGCTGCCGGGGGACTTCTCGGTGGACCATGCCTTTGAATGTGCCGGCGGCGAGGGAAGCGGCCGGGCCATTGATGATATTATCACCTGCATCCGGCCTCAGGGTACCGTGATGCTTATGGGAGTCAGCGAAAACCCGGTACCGGTGCGCACCCGCGATGTGCTGGAAAAAGGGCTGACCCTGGTGGGCAGCAGCCGCTCCGGCAGACAGGATTTTGAAACGGCTGTAGCGCTTATGCAGGACAATACCCTGCAAAACCGTTTGGGATATATTATCTATGAAGATAAGCCGGTGCGGTGTATCAAGGATATTCAGCGGATTTTTGAGACGGATATGACCACGCCTTTTAAAACCGTATTTCGTTGGGATTTGTAAAAAAACAGGAGGCTCATCATGAAATTTACTTCCGATGGCGCTGCCACGTCAGAGCAGATTCGGGCTGTTCAAAAAAAGTCTATGGAAATTTTGCTGTATTTCCGCGATTTTTGCGAGGAGAACGGCCTTCTTTTCTATTTTTGCGGCGGATGCTGTATTGGCTCTATCCGGCACAAGGGGTTTGTGCCGTGGGATGATGATGTGGACGTGTTTATGCCCCGAAAGGATTATGAGCGTTTGGCGGAGATTTGGCCGGAAAAAGCTGACGCCAAATATGTATATTGCCGCTCGGACAAGGAGCATTACTACCGCTCACTGCTCACGGCTATTTCTGATGAGACAACCACGTTTATCAAGGAGCGCCAGCAGGATTTGGACATTTCCCATGGGATTCGGCTGGAAATCCTGCCGCTGGATGCCTGTCCAGACTCGGCATTTGCCCGGAAGTGCCAGATTTTGTGGGGACTTATATACTCCATGTTCAACAATAACGAAGCGCCTACCAGCCGGGGGAAAGGGCTGTATATAGTGGGAAAAATTTTGCTGGCGTTGGCGCCCACGCAAAAAATGCGCTATCGGGTGTGGAGATTTGCAGAAAAGCGCATGTCTCGCTATCCGATTACAGAAAAAACCAAATATGTGACGGAACTGTGCGCCCGGTATGACGCTATGCTGCGCTCCTATCCGGCAGAAGATTTTGCAAAGGCCAAATGGGTGGATTTTGAAGGGGAAAAAATGCCCATTCCTATAGGCTATGACCGGTATTTGCGGATGGTTTTTGGAGATTATATGCAGCTGCCGCCCAAGGAGGACCAGGTTCCCAAGCATGAAGCCGTTTTGGTGGACACGGAAAATGGGTATCGGAAGTATAAGGGGCAGTATTATCCCCGCCCAATGAAGAATCCATAAAGCGAAAGGGCCCCGAAAAAAGGGGCCCAAATTTTTTTAAAAAATCCCTTGACAGATAAAGTTCTGAATGATATAATAATCAAGCGCTCCGAGAGAGCGGCACAAAAGGATATGCGAGAGTGGCGGAATTGGCAGACGCGCTAGATTCAGGTTCTAGTGAGCACTACGCTCATAGGGGTTCAAGTCCCCTCCCTCGCACCAGTCGAGAGCCTCAACACGCAATTCGCGTTCGGGGCTCTTTTCTTTTTGTGTGACTCAGTGCTCGCGTTTATAGTGGGTATTTATTTTGTCAACACTTATCAAAGCGAGTGTTCTGATAGCTTTTGAAATGCTATACAGAACACTCGCTTTTTCTTTTTTATTCGACAATTTGGGTTAAAGAATAGATAAAGATAACATTTCTTATACGAACGGAAAATCAGGGATAGGGCTTTTAAACTACATAAACCGTAAATGATTAGAACAAATTTTTAATGATTTCAACACACTGGTTCGTTCCTAAAATCCCGCTGTCAAGGCAAAGCGCATAATTATCGGCCTCGCCCCAAGAAGTCCCCGTATAAAGCTCATAGTAAGCTTTTCGTTTTTTATCTTTGTCGTGAAGCCGCTGTGCCGGCGCTTCTTCCCGTTGGCCATAAATCGATACAATTCGTTCCGCTCTCTTTTCGTCAGAAGCATGAATAAACACGGACAGGCAATCGGCAGTATCACGAAGAATGTAATCCGCGCAGCGGCCAATGATGACACAAGGCCCTTTTTCCGCAAGCTTTGTAATCACCTCTTTTTGTG
>DYBQ01000031.1:4233-9869 GCA_019418545.1 Clostridiales bacterium
GCCACAGTTTGTCTGCATCGCACTGCCCGTCATAGGTTCTGCCGGCAAGAGCGTTGTTATACAGGTTATCTGATACTGCATACTCGCCATATTTTTCAACGTATTCTTTTGCAAATCCTGTTTCCGCAGAAATTTTTTCAATAATCTCGCTGTCATAACAGGGAATGCCAAGCTTTGCGGCAACCTCTTTGCCAATGGTTCTGCCTCCGCTGCCAAACTCGCGGCTGATGGCAATCACTCTGTTTCGGGAAGCCTGCGCGGGCGTAGGGGAGGGGATTTCTTTTATTTCTTTCATGATGGATTTTTTGAAACGGGCATAAAGCACTGCTGCAATGATAAAGGAAATGGTATCTGTAACAGCTTGCACCCACATCAAACCTGTGACGCCCCAAATAGCGTCCATAACAAAAGCAAGTACTGTAAAGATGATTCCCAAACGAAGTACAGCCAGCAGAAGTGACGTTTTCCATTTGCCAACAGCTTGGAAAACCGAATTATACATATTAAACAAACTCATACCGATAACACACCAAGACCAGCAGCGCATAAAAGCAGCTGCAACCTGGATAGTCTCAGCGTGGGGCGTAAAGATGCCTGCGATGGCTTCTGGCATCAGCTGTACAATAATAAGGAATATAATGGAAAAAACCCAAAGAATCTTAAAGGACAGGCTGCATACCTGATGGACTCTCTTGTGATTTTTGGCGCCATAGCTGAAACCAATTAAAGGCATAACGCCTTGGGCAATCCCAATACTGATGTGAAGGGCAATGGTGCCACATTTCGAGGTGACGCCATAGGCAGCAGAAAGGATGTTGCCGTTTTCGTGACCTAACAAAAGACCATTCAGGACTGCGATAGACACTGATACCAAAAGTACCGAGACAGCCGCAGGAAAGCCCCCCGCACAGGTATCAAAAGCAACTTTTTTCTCCAAAGTAAAGCGCTTGGGATTAATGCTCAAAACGGTATTTTTCCGAATTCTGGCAAGGATGACGAAGAAATATACCATAGAAATGGTGTTTGAAATCATCGTGGCAACCGCAGCGCCAGAAACATCCATCCCAAAACCAAAAGGCATGGTGAGTGTACCGTTAAATATTGTATCGCCCTTTTCAAAAATAAAAATGGGGTCAAGGATAATATTCATAATGCCGCCAATGGAAAGACCGATACCGGCTTCTTTGGTTTTGCCTACGGCGCGCACCAAATGCCCCAAAATCAGCCCGGCCACCGTAGGGATTCCGCCAATGACAAACACCCAAAGCAAATATCTTGCAGAAAAGCTGAAAGTATACTCGTCTGCTTTGAAGAAGGTTAGAATCGGCTTCATAAATATGCCCAGCAGGATAGCCAAAACTGCGGTTACAGCAAAGCTTGCCCAAAAGCCAAAAGCAGAAGCTTTTTTAGCCGTGCTTTCATCGTTTTTTCCCAAGCTTCTGGCAATGACACTGTTTGCACCTATGCCGAAAAGATTGGCAACAGCGGTGAGAAGTGTGAAAATCGGGAATGTAATTGACAAAGCGGCCAACTGGTTGGGGTCACCAATCTGCCCTACAAAAAAAGTATCTGCCAAGCTATACAGGATAACGACAATCTGGCTGATAACCGTAGGAATAGCAAGCTTGGCAACTGCTTTTCCTACGGGCATGGTGGTAAATAGTTCGCTATTATTTTTTTTCATGTTTCTTTCCTCTTTCGATTAAATTTGAGCGAGTTCTGCGTGAAGGCCGTTTAGAAAACACTGTATGGCAATCTCTCGGCTTTTCTTTACGTCGATATCTTTGTAGTAGTAGAAATAGCCCAATTCTTCTTGCGAAATAAACCCATGAAGAATGGCACGCAGTACTCTCTGCCAATGGGCAATGGCTTCCTCAGGCAATCCATAATCCGAAAGAAGATTCATAACGGTTTCAAGCAAGGGCACAGCCATTTCTTTTTCGGTTTCATCATTATCCAGCGGCATCGACATAATCAATTGATACAACCCCTTATTTGCCGCAGCAAATTCATAATAAGCTTCGGCAAATGCCTTTATGGCATCGTCCTTTTGTTTTCCTGCGGTTGCAGCATTTTGGTTTGCAACAAACTTGTCGATGGCATATTTAAAAACTTCATGCTGCAAATCTTTTGTGTTTTTGATGTGGTTGTATAGAGATGGTGTTTTAATCCCTAATCTCCGGGCTAATTCATGCAGAGAGATTGTGGATTTACCGCTCTCTTCTATGCTTTTGACCGCTTCTGCAATAATAATCTCTTTACTTAATCCTTTTGAACTCATTGCACTATCTCCTTTGATGACTAATAGCGTTAGTTATCATATCACTAACACTGTTAGTTTGTCAAGAAGATTGCGGCACTTCCCGTTTTGCAGGCTGCTATGATACAATCCAGGAGAAATCACTATCATCCTATCCTTTGTTTTACATGTCCCTTGGATTGAGAAAAAGTGCTGCCAGTCCTTTAAAACCCTGCACACTTTTAGCGCCAGATGTATACAATAGAATAACCGGTACGGAAAGGGAGGCGATTCCAAATGGGAAAAATACGCTGTGCCGATGCCTGCGCCAGATTTGCCCGATGCCGGGGAATGCACGCCGTTACCTTTGGGTTGGGGCTTGCCGTTGCATGCTTTTGTCCCATAGAGCTGGTGCTGTTTCTCACGGCGGTGATTATTGTGGCGCTGGGAATCACCCTTCTGCGCCGCTGCTGATTTGACATAGGGAAAGGATGGAGCTGTGATGAAAATTGTTGTCGTAAAGGGTTCCGGGTTTCTTGGTTTCTGCCTTCGCCGCATGTTCGGGATTCGCCGCCGTGTAGAAGAATAATCGAAAGCAGAAACGCTGCAAAAGCGGCGGACATAGCAGCAGGGCGTTCCCAAAGAAAGGGAACGCCCTGCTTAATAGTATCTTCCTTTTTTTAGGAGCATTAGAAGCAGCAAATAGAGGCTGACAAGCAGTAAAGAAAAGTTATAACGGGAGTATAGCAGAACGCTGAATCCCAAAATCCCCAATGGCAGCAGGGTAAGGAATGAAACTGCCCTGCAAATTTTTTCTGCCCTGGCTGGGGGCATCCAGCGGCAAAACCCGGCATATAGAGCCTGCCCGCCGTCCAGCGGTTCAACAGGAAGCAGATGAAAAATTGCCATAATACCGTTTGCAGAAAGGAACTTGACGACAAATGGGGACGCTATGCCATAGGAAACAGGCAGAAGAAGGAGAAACGCTGCCCCATTTGCCAATGGCCCTGCCAGCGAAATGAGCATATCGGCCCAATAGCTTTTCCGGCATCTCTTTTCTTCCAAAATTTCCAATCCAAACAGGCCGCACCGGACACATACAGCAGGTACCCCCAACGCTTTCATCACCAGCAAATGGCCGCTTTCGTGAACAACGGCTGCCAGATATCCGATGATTCCAATACCCGCCGGGTCGCCCAGCAGGAGGAATGCCGTGCCGGCTGCAAACCAGAACCCGACTTCAACCCGGCATCCTCCCAAAATCAGGGAAATCATTCTTTTTCCAAAAAGGCAATCAGCTGTGCGCCGGCTGCCTTCACTTCTTCTTCCAGCTCCCCGGTAACCACCACGGAATGATTTACGGTATCGCGATACCAATCCCGCACGGTTTGATACAAATCCCCGCCGGACAGGCGCAGCACAACGGCTGCGATAAACAGCAGCAGGCAGGTGAGGATTTGTACCAGCGTTACCCATCGCACGCCTTCCAGATGATGCCTTTTTTCCTCTGCCGGCCTGTCACGTCCAGCGGTATGGGTATCTTCCCATTCCAAAATGACCCCTCCGTTACAGAATAATGCAAATCAGGCCGTTACAGCCATCGTTAATAATTCTTTCAATGGTTTCCCGAAGCTTCCCGCGGGCATCCTCCGGCATCCGGTAGAGCTTGTTGTGCAGGCCTTCGTTAACCAGCTCATGCAGGGACTTTCCGAAAATGTTGGACTCCCAGATTTTCCCCGGGCTTTCCTCGAATTCCTTGAGCAGATACATGACCAGCTCCTCCGATTGCTGCTCTGAGCCTACAATCGGGGTCAGCTCGGTACAAATGCGGGTTTTCATCATGTGGATGGAGGGGGCGGCCGCTTTGAGACGGATTCCATATTTACTGCCCTGGCGGATAATCTCCGGCTCCTCCAGCGTCAGCTCGTCAATGTCGGGCATGACGATTCCATAGCCCGTTTCCTGGACATCCTGATAGGCCTGCCGGATTTTTTCATAGTCCTTTTTAATGGCGGAAAGCTCCTGCAAAGAGCGGAACAGGGCGCCTTCATCGTGGATTTCAATGCCGGTTTTTTCTCCCAAAATCCGATAGAACAACGAAGGCGGCGTTTCCAGCAGGACACACGCCTGGCCGCTTCCAAGCTCCACCGAAGAAAGTTCGGCTTTTTGAATGTATTCGCATTGCCCCACTTCTTCCAGCATTTTTGAGATTTCCCGCACCCGGGAAACCTTTCCGCCGGCTTCCCGAAGGGCCGTGAAAACCGCTTCCCGCAGCCAGTGGCCTTTTTCCAGGGAAGAAATCCAGCGGGGCAGGTTCAGCCGGATTTCACGCATGGGGAACTCATAAAGTACTCGGGAGAGGATGGCGCGTATGTCCGATTCTTCCAGCTCCAGGCAGTTTACCGGCAGCACCGGTACCCCATATTTTTCGCCGAGCTGCTGGGACAGCTGGACAGATTCCGGCGAGCGGGGCTCCATACAGTTGAGGAGCACCACAAAAGGCTTGTGGATTTCCTGCAATTCCCGGATAACCCGCTCTTCGGCTTCTTCATATTCCTCTCTGGGGATTTCGCTGATGCTTCCGTCAGTGGTAATAACCAGCCCAATGGTGGAGTGCTCGGTAATTACCTTTTTGGTGCCGATTTCGGCAGCCATGTTAAAGGGGATAGGCTCCTCATACCAGGGGGTCATCACCATCCGGGGCTGGTCGTTTTCAATATACCCCAAGGCACTGGGGACAATATAGCCCACACAGTCAATCATCCGAACAGAAAAGGCGGCAGAATCGTCCACCCGGACCGTTACGGCCTTTTCGGGGATAAATTTGGGTTCTGTGGTCATAATGGTGCGCCCGGAAGCGGACTGGGGAAGCTCATCCACTGCCCTATCCCGCTGATAGTCGGATTCCATGTGGGGGATGACCACGGCGTCCATAAATTTTTTGATAAAGGTGGATTTCCCGGTGCGTACCGGCCCCACTACGCCGATATAAATGTCGCCGTTGGTACGCCGGGAAATGTCGTTGTAGATGCTTCTTTCTTCCATTTTCTAACCATGCCTTTCCGCGCCCACCTGCCGCACCGGCAGAAGCCGCAAATAATCACTGCAAAGCCTGCGGGGGAAAATTGTTTCAGATTCAGGGGGATGCCAGAAGGAGCATTTGTCCCTCGGAAAGAGTACACTCTGAATCTGTAAGTCCGTTCTCCTCACAAAGGGAGTGGATAGAAACGCCGTGGCTTCGGGCAATGTCCCAAAGGGATTCGTTTTCGCTGGCGTAATATAGGGAAACCGTACCCTGCCCATCGTTTTTACACCGGGTTTCGTCCCCATGCATACCGCAGACTGCCCGGCACACAGAGGTGTGGGAAGCGGTGCCCCAAACGGTAATTTCGGCTGA
>DYBQ01000031.1:9879-23356 GCA_019418545.1 Clostridiales bacterium
CCACTGTTTCCGGTAATGCGATAGCTGATATTTTCCACCTGTACCCAGCAGGAAATCCGGCTGTCTTCCTGGCCGCTCCATGCCCGGTTCAGGGTAAAGTCCGCCATTTTCTCCAAATAGAAGGGGACTCCCTGGCTGTCTGCGGCCAGCAGGCAGAGGTTCATTTTCCCGGACAAACGAAGCTGGCCTTCCTGGATTTCGCCGGAAACAAAAGCCACCTCATTCCACACATCCAATATTTTGGATAGGTTTTGGCCAGCGTCCACAGCGGTTTTCTGTATCAGCGTTTCCTGAATCAAATCGTCCAGGCTGCTCACCTGTACCTGTTCATAGTCCAGCTCCGTTTCATAGCGGGTAGAATAGGCGTCGGTAATAAACGTAACCTCTTCGTCCCGATAGGCACAGGAAAACGCGCTCAGGCGGATTTCGGCTTCCAGCCGCATTGGCTCCCCGCTGGCATCGCTGCGGATTTGCAGGGAAAGGTCAGTAACCTCCATCCGCAGGCTGCACCGGCAGTCTTCTTCTGCCCCGGCACAGTCTACCATTTGGCTGAACGGGATTTCAAACTCCATGGTTTCCAGTGCGCCATCATCCAGTGCGGATGCATACAAAACCTCAACCCGGATAAACCCTTTGGCCAGCAGCCTGCCGGAAACCGGCCGGAAGTCCTGCAATACGCAACAGCCGCGGCTTCGCAGAACCGATTCGGCAGGGGGCTTTCCTGTGTTGATTTCCAGCATTTCCGTAATGGTAAACTGCTGCTGCCCAAGCCCGGCCAGTGCGCTGGCCGGATAGGTTTCCCTTCGCTGTTCCAGCTCCGGTTCCTCGGCCCTTGTACAGATTTGCTGGACATTGGGCCGAAGGACCAGCGCACAGACGGAAAAGGCGCCGTGAATGTCAAGACGCCTGGGGCTGGCTGCCCGGCAGTTGACATATTCTACCCGGGTGGAAACCCGGGCGGCTCCGGTCTGTACGTCCTCGCTGAGGGAGATGGCGGAAGAAAAGGCGCTTTCTGTTTCACAGCAGCGCACGGTGTCTTCCCGGGAATCCAGATACAGCACCCGGATTCGGACGGTTCCCTGGGTTTCCAGACGGTCATTTTTTAGGGAATGGCTAGAAATACAGGGGGTAACCTGGCATTTGAGAATTCGCTGAATGTCCGGGCAGTAATCCGGCAGATTGATGTCCAAATCCAAAGCCTGCTCCTGGCAGCCATCGAAGAGGATTTCGCTGTCGGTATATTCTGCCCGTTTCAATGTATACTCCATAGCTTTTGTCTCCTTCTTCTGATTTTCTACCCTATGTCTATGAGCGGGGACAAGGGAATATGACGGACAGAAAAAAGCTCTCAGAAAATCCTGCTGTAGAATTTCCTGAGAGCTTTATCAATTTACAAAAAAGTTATCCCTGTGTATGCCGCTGGCGCCGTGGCTTTTCCGGCTCAAATCCCAGCCGCTGAATGCGCTTTCGCAGCCAGCCGCCCTGTAAATAATAAATGATGAACAGTACAGAGGTAATGGACCAGGTAATGGGATAGCTGAGGATAACCGCTTCAATGGCATGCCATTGAGGAACTGCCACGGCTATCCAAACCACCCGCAGCACACAGATTCCCAAGCCGGTAATAATCATGGGGATAAGGCTGTCTCCGGTTCCGCGCATGGTGCCGGAGAGGATTTCAATACACACATAGGTAAAATAGAAGGGGACCATAGTGTGAAGGATATCCATACCAATTTGGATTACGTTCCCGTCGCTGGTAAACAGCTGATACACATAGGAGCCCCAAAAATACAGCACCGTACTGAGAAGGAATGCCGTGCCCATGGCCATGACAATACAAATCCGCACACTTTTGCGAATCCGGTCGTATTTTTGCGCGCCAAAGTTTTGGCCGGAAAAGGTTGTGATTGCAGTGCCGAAAGCGCCCATAATCATCCAGAACAGGCCGTCAATTTTGCCATAAGCGGTCCAGGCAGCTACCGTATTGGTGCCAAAGGTGTTGATGGTGGACTGGATGAGGACGTTGGAAATATTGTACATAACGGACTGTAATCCGGCAGGCAGACCAATTTGAATAATATTTTTGAGAATATAAAAGTCAATGCGGATTTCTTTGAGATAGACTCGATATACATCATCGGAGCGCATCAGTACAATCATTACCAAAACTGCGCTGACTGCCTGTGAGACAATGGTGGCAATTCCCACACCGGCAACCCCCCACTGGAACACAGGGACAAACAATAAATCCAGCAGTAGGTTCAGCACCGTACACAAAATCAGGAAGTACAGCGGCCGCCGGGAATCGCCCACAGCCCGGAGAATACCGGAAGCCATGTTATAGACAAGGTTGAATACCATCCCGCCAAAGTAGATTTCAATATAGGTTACGGCATAGCTCATCACATCGTCCGGCGTTCCCATAGCCCGCAGCGCCCAGGGGGACAGCGCCATTCCCAACACCATAAAAATCAGGCCGCCCACAATTCCCAGTGCTACAGCGGTATGTACGGCTTTCATGGTTTCCTGTGTCCGGCGTGCGCCGTAATATTGGGAGATAATAACCGTAGCGCCGGCAGAAAGCCCCACAAAAAAGCCCACCAGCAAATTGATGATGGTGCCGGTAGCGCCGCCCACAGCAGCCAATGCTTCCGTACACACAAAATTTCCCACAATAATGGCATCTACCGTATTATAAAGCTGCTGAAAAAAAGTCCCCAATAAAATTGGGAAGAAAAAGGCCAGAAGCTGTTTCCAGATAACGCCTTCCGTAATACGATTTTCCTTTACCAATAGAATAACCCCTTTTCTCAAACCTTGCGTCAAATATAAACCTGCTTACAGCATATCACGTCTGAAGGCTTTTGTCCAGAAAGCGCCCCTTACAATTCCCTGGCCCAATACCGCCGGTCAAGGCTCCTATATTGTACTGCCTCAGCAGCGTGTTTTGGCTCAATGTCCCGGCAGCCCTCCAAATCGGCAATGGTACGGGCCACCTTCATAACCCGGTCAAAAGCCCGGGCTGACAAATCCAGCTGTTCAAAGGCAGTGCGAAGCAGGCGAAGGGCCTGTGGGGTAATGGTACAGACTTCATGGAGAAGAGCGGCAGGAATGTGGGCGTTGCAGGAAATACCGGTTCCCGCAAACCGCCGGTTTTGAATTTCCCGTGCCCGGTTCACCCTTTCCCGGATGGCAGAAGAAGGCTCGCTTTTTTTGTTGGAGGAAAACTCGTCAAAGTTAACCGGCGGGACTTCCACATGAATGTCCAGGCGGTCCAGCAGCGGCCCGGAAATCCGTCCCAAATAGCGGGACACCATGTTGGCAGAACAGGTACAGGGCCTGACAGGATGGCCAAAATAGCCGCAGGGACACGGATTCATGGCGGCTACCAGCATCATGGTACAGGGATAGGAAACCGTCCCGTTTACCCGGGAGATGGATACCTGACCGTCTTCAATGGGCTGCCGCAGGACTTCCATGGCAGCGCGGGAGAACTCCGGCAGCTCGTCCAAAAACAAAACCCCGTTGTGAGAAAGGGAGATTTCACCCGGACGTGGGATACTGCCGCCGCCGGAAAGCCCAGCCGGGGAAACGGTGTGGTGAGGGGAGCGGAAGGGGCGGGTACGCACAAGCGTCCCTCCTTTTGGAAGTGTCCCGGCGATAGAATGGATTTTGGTGGTTTCAATCATTTCCTCAAAGGTCATATCCGGCAGGATAGTAGGCAGGCGCTTGGCAAGCATACTTTTTCCCGAACCGGGCGGGCCAATAAGCAGAACATTATGCCCGCCGCTGGCGGCGATTTCCAAAGCCCGTTTCGCTTCCAGCTGTCCCTTTACGTCAGCAAAGTCCAGCAAAGGGGATTGCTCCGGTGTCATTTCGTCGGGGGAGAGGACACAAGGGGAAATCCGGGAAACCCCTTCCAAATGATCGGTAAGTTCCCTTACGGTGGAAACCGGATAGATTTGCAACCCTTCCACAACGGCGCCCTCCGAAGCGTTGGCAGCCGGGACAAAAAAGCGGCGGAACCCGGCCTCTTTTGCGGCAATGGCCATGGGCAGAACGCCTCGAACCGGACGGATTTCCCCGGACAGGGAAAGCTCCCCGACAAAAACACTGTCATCCGTTTCGGCGGACAACTGGCCGGTTACTTTGAGAAGAGCAATCAGCAGGGGCAAATCATAGATAGGCCCTTCTTTTTTCTTATCAGCCGGAGCCAGATTCATGGTAATCCGGGTGACAGGATAGTCATAGCCGCAGTTTTTGGCGGCAGCCCGTACCCGCTCCCTTGATTCCCGGACTGCCGTATCCGGCAATCCTACAATGTCAAAGCAGGGGAGGCCTTTTGATATATCGGCTTCTACTTCTACGTTAAAAGCTTCCAGACCATATAATCCCATGCTGAACAGCCGAGCAACCATTGCAAAACCCCTTTTCATCCTACTCAAAAAAAGTACTATATTAAAAATACAGGAATATTATATAAGAGATTGGCATAATCATAATTTTAATAAAGAAATATGATGGAGCAGAAATCCAAATTTTGGGTATAAAGAGGCAAAATGGATGGATTTTTGGTCAATGGTATAAGTAATTCCATGAGATAGGTAAAAAATTATGGCTAATTTCTGAATTTTTGTTGACTTTTTCTCTGAAATCGGTTATGATGAGAGAAACGATTGATAAGTCGTTGTTGTTTGAGGTGTTATTGAGCTTGAAGTGGAGAACCATTTCGGAAAATGAACTGATTTTGCATGTGCAGAAAGATAACGGGGAAGCTTTCGTAGAACTTGCATCCCGATATCTTCCTCTCATACACCGAATGGCTTTTCCATACCGTTCCTCGCTGTCAGAAACAGAAGACCTTTCTCAGGAAGGTTTGCTGGGCCTTTATTTTGCTGCGAGGACGTATCAGCAGGAGGGGACGGCATCTTTTTCCACATATGCCCGGGCATGTATTTCCAACCGGATTATTTCCGCGTATCGAAAGGCCCAGGGCAAACGGAACAAACCATTGCGGGATTTTGTGTCTCTGGAAGAAAGCGAAAGCGGGGTGGACACCCTGCCAGCTTCAGAGGGAGACCCGGAAGCTCTGCTGATTGACCGTGAAAATATGGATGTCCTCCTATGTAAAGTCCAGAAAAATTTGACAAAGATGGAGCAGAAGGTGCTGCTGTATTATGCATCCGGTTTTTCTTATCAGGAAATTTCTGACAAAATGGAGATTTCAATCAAGTCGGTAGGGAATGCCATGCAGCGGGTACGGCGAAAGCTTCGGGCTGCGTTTTAGTCAAATCCATATGCCCCGGTAGCTTAAGTAGAGCGTTGATTATCAAAGGCGGCGGTGCGAATCCGTCTACGGGCAAATATCTATTATCCAAAGTGAGGTATAATCACAATGTACGAAGACAAGACTCTGATTTGTAAAGAATGTGGCGCTGAATTTGTGTTCACCGCCGGCGAGCAGGAATTTTATGCTTCCAAGGGCTTTGTAAACGAGCCCCAGAGATGCAAGGCCTGCCGTGATGCCCGTAAGAATGCCGCTAAGCCGGAACGTGAGATGTTCACTGCTGTCTGCGCTTCCTGCGGTAAGGAAGCCAGAGTTCCCTTTAAGCCCCGCGAGGACCGTCCTGTATACTGCAGCGAGTGCTTTGCAAAAATGAGAGAGGAATAATCCGGTTATCCGAATTTTCTGAAAACAGAAAAATCCCCTTTCCGCAAAACGGAGAGGGGATTTTTGTTTTTATGAGAAAAACGAAGATTCCAGCTTACTTCAAAGCAGCTTCCAGCTCGCTCAGGGCAGAGTCATAGTCTGCCGCCGTTACCAAAATGGAAATCTCCACGTCAGAGGTGGAAATCAGGCGGATATCCGTGTTTACCCGGGCAGCCGCAGCAAAAACAGCCGCAGCAATGCCGGGCGTGTTTTTCATGCAGGGGTCATAGACAGAAATCTTATAGTTTCCGCTGCTGACAATGGGCTGGATATTGGTGGTTTCCCGCAGCTTTTTGGTAAAAGCCAGTACTTTCCCCAAATCATCATCAGAAATGGTGATGGAGAAAGCAGTCAAATCTCCATGGGCAGGCGCCATGGAAATCATGTCAATGTTGATGTCCAGATTGGCAATGGCATCCAATGAGGAAGCCAGATAACCGATATCGGCCGGGCATCCTTCCAGCGTAATCAGTGTAATGTCACTGAGAGTGGAAATGGTTGCGCTCATAGGAACTCCTCCTTTTTGTTGGTTAGAATTTATACCAGATTGGACATATCATACAGGCCGGCAGGCTTTCCGGGCAGATAGAGGGCGGCGTTTACGGCGCCGGCAGCAAATACCTCTTTTGATTGTGCCGAGTGAGAAAGCCGGATGACTTCATGCTGGCCGGCGAAAATTACTTCATGCTCGCCAACAATCGTGCCGCCGCGGATGGAGTGGATGCCAATTTCGTCGGAATTGCGCTTTTTCCGCTGGGAGTGGCGGTCATACATGTACTGGGTGCTGCCGTCCCGGGTTTCAGAAATAGCGTCGGCAATCATCAGGGCAGTGCCGCTGGGAGCATCGATTTTTTGGTTGTGGTGTTCCTCCACAATTTCAATATCGAAATCCCGGCCCAGAACCGCGGTGGCCTTTTTCGCCAGTTCAATCAGCAGGTTAATGCCGATAGACATATTCCGGGAGTAGAAAACAGGAATCTCCTTGGCAGCTTCCTTTAGCTCTGCCACTTGCTCGGGCGTATAACCGGTGGTGCACAGGACTACCGGGAGCTTTTTCTCCTTTGCATAGGCCAGCAGGGGAGAGAGGACAGAGGGGTGAGAGAAATCAATTACCACGTCGGCCGGGGCGGTAACTTCCGCAGGGGAAGCGAATACCGGGAAGGTTTCGTTTCCAGCCGGACACAAATCGATACCGGCGCTGATTTCACAGTCGTCGCGATTATGGGCGAGGGATGCAATTACGCGGCCCATATGGCCGCCGCATCCGCTGAGCAATATTTTTGTCATATGCAAAACCAGCGGCGGGCTGCCGCCGGTGTGCCTCCTTTCAAACGTCCAAAACGGGGAAATGCGAGGGATTGATTTGTTTGGGCGCATAGTATGCGCCCGAACTCCCCCAGACGGCCATATGCCGCCAGGCCCCCTCAAGGAGGGGGCCAAAGCCTCCCTCAGAGAGAAAGTTTATTTCATCAGTCCATATTTTTTCATCACGGCTGCCAGCTTCTCACGAGCTGCATCGCTGAGAGGAGCCAGGGGCATCCGGCAGGGACCGCAGGCATAGCCCATCATATTCAGGGCTTCCTTTACGGGGATGGGGTTCACATCCATAAACAAAGCCTTCATCAGCTCAGCGTTTTCATACTGAAGCTTCCGGGCAGTCTCCAAATCACCTTTTAACACAGCAGCGCACAGCTCATGCATGGTTTTGGGCATTACGTTTGCAAAAACAGAAATGACGCCTTTGCCGCCCATGGCCATCAGCGGCAGGGTCAAGTCGTCCTCACCGGAATACACTGCCAGCTCATCGCCACACAGGGACATGGTGTGAATGGTGGAAGCCACGTTGCCGTTTGCTTCTTTAGTAGCCACAATGTTCGGGTGCTTGGAAAGCTCCTGATAAGTTTCCGGCAGAATGTTGCAGCCGGTGCGGGAGGGCACATTATACAGGATAATCGGTGTATTCACCCGGTCTGCCACATAGGTAAAGTGACGGATGAGACCGCTCTGGGAAGTTTTGTTATAATAGGGGGTTACCATCAGCAGGCCGTCGGCGCCGCTTTTTTCGGCGGACTGAGCCAGCTGTACCGCATACATGGTGTCGTTGCTGCCAGTTCCGGCAATCACCGGTACCCGGTGATTGACATGCTGAATGGTAAAATCCAATACCTTGCAGTGCTCGTCGTGGTCGAGGGTTGCAGATTCACCGGTGGTGCCGCAGGAAATAATGGCATCGGTGCCCTGCTCAATCTGAAATTCAATCAGCCGTGCCAGCTCGTCATAATTTACCTTGCCGTCCTCATACATGGGGGTGACAATGGCAACGCCGGAGCCGGTAAAAATGGTCTTTTTCATATTGATAGCCTCCAGAGAATTGGTATTAGTCCAGGTATCCCTTTGCGCACAGGAGCTCTGCCATCAGAACAGCGCCGCCAGCCGCGCCGCGCAGGGTGTTGTGGGACAGGCAGACGAATTTGATGTCATACTGGGTGTCGGGGCGCAGGCGGCCAATGGAAACCGCCATGCCGTTCTCCAGGTTCCGGTCCAGCTTGGCCTGGGGACGGTTGTCTTCGGTGAAATAGTGCAGGAACTGCTTGGGTGCGCTGGGCAGGTTCAGCTCCTGTGCCGGGCCTCTATAGCTTTCCCAGCGATGGATGATTTCCTCCATGGAAATCTTCTTGTCAAAGGACACAAACACAGCGGCAGTGTGGCCGTCAGAAACGGGTACCCGCAGGCACTGGGAAGTGATGCAGGGAGAAGAAGCGTTTACAATTTTATCGCCCTCAATGTGGCCCCAAATCTTCATGGGCTCCTGCTCGGACTTCTCTTCTTCGCCGCCGATAAAGGGAATCACGTTGTCCACAATGTCCGGGAAGGTGGCAAAGGTTTTGCCGGCGCCGGAAATGGCCTGATAGGTGCAGGCCAGCACTTTGGTCACACCCAAATCCATCAGGGGATGGACAGCGGGCACATAACTTTGGAGAGAGCAGTTGGACTTGACTGCAATAAAGCCGCGCTTGGTGCCCAGACGTTTCCGCTGTGCGTGAATAATTTCTGCATGGTCTGCATTGATTTCAGGAATAATCATGGGTACGTCGGGGGTGCCGCGGTGAGCGCTGTTGTTGGAAATCACGGGGCACTCGGCCTTGGCATAGGTTTCCTCCAGTGCGCGGATTTCTTCCTTCTTCATATCCACGGCGCAGAAAACAAAATCGACCAAAGAAGTAATTTTTTCCACATCAGCAGTGGCGTCCATTACCACCATAGATGCCATGGATGCCGGCATGGGGGTGGTCATGGCCCAGCGGCTGCCAACTGCCTCGGCATAGGTTTTTCCGGCGGAGCGGGAAGAAGCTGCCAGTGCATGCACCTCAAACCAGGGGTGATTTTCCAGCAGGGTGGCAAAACGCTGGCCTACCATACCGGTAGCGCCGATGATTCCAACTTTATACTTTCTCATGGGATGAATCCTCCTGACATAAAATGGGTTCTGGAAACAAAAAAACCGGTTGAAAACCGGTCATCAATCCAATATAATAGTACTGTTCGGGGTTACCCTGTTCAGGTATGCGGGGTAAGACCGATAGCGCTCCATCATACAGGTATGATGACAGTTGCAGTGGTATTCCCAAAGCAACCAGGCAGATGACAGCCAGCCACCGCCTTCGGCGACTTTCCCTTTCGCTGGCGATCACAGGCTCTGGCAGCCTCACGACCGGTTACTTTTGAAAGACGCGCCTCTATCTTCAACCTCTTTATCATACATGATAGGGCGCTTTTTGTCAATTTGAAACCACATGATTTTTACAAACGAAGAAAAGACTTTTTCATACATTTTTTCTTTGTTTTTGATACAGGGACAATTTGATAATTTGTAGACGGAGAAAAGACGGATTTGGATTTCCAAACCGCCAGTGATAGAAAGGACAGCTTGTTATGATTCAGATACCCGACATGAAGACCCATGACTTTTATTACGATTTGCCCCAGGAGCTGATTGCACAAACACCGGCAGAGCCCAGAGATTCCTCCCGGCTGATGGTACTGGACCGCAAAACGGGAGAGGTTTCCCACCATCATTTCTATGATATTGTAGATTTCCTTATGCCCGGAGACTGCCTGATTGTCAACGATTCCCGCGTGCTGCCTGCCCGTTTGTATGGCGAAAAGGAAGGGACCGGTGCAAAGGTGGAGTTTTTACTTTTGACCCAGCGGGAGAAGGATGTGTGGGAAGTTTTGTGCGGCCCGGGAAGAAAGGCAAAGCCCGGCACAAAATTCAGCTTTGGCGGCGGCCTGCTTCATGCCGAGGTGCTCGACATTATTGAAGGAGGAAACCGCATTGCCCGGTTTACCTATGAGGGGAATTTTTATTCCATCCTCGACAAGATTGGACAAATGCCCTTGCCTCACTATATTACCACGGAGCTGAAAGACAAAGAGCGGTATCAAACTGTTTATTCCAAGGAAATCGGCTCTGCCGCCGCCCCCACCGCAGGCCTGCACTTTACCCCAGAGCTGATGGAAAAAGTAAAGGCCAAAGGCGTAAAAATCGGCGCCGTTACTCTGCACGTGGGCCTTGGCACCTTCCGTCCGGTGAGCGTGGAGAAAATTTCTGAGCACAAAATGCATTCTGAGCACTATCATATTTCTGCCGAGACTGCCGCACTGATTCAGGAAACCAAGAAAAACGGCGGCCGGGTCATCGCCGTGGGCACTACCAGCTGCCGTACACTGGAATCGGTGGCCGTGAAAGAGGGCAAAATCTGCGAGAGCGACGGTTGGACGGATATTTTCATCTATCCCGGCTATGATTTCAAGGTGCTGGACGGGCTGATTACCAATTTCCACCTGCCGGAGAGCACACTGGTGATGCTGGTTTCCGCTTTGGCAGGACGGGAAAACATCTTAAACGCCTATAAAATCGCTGTGGAAGAAAAATACCGGTTCTTCAGCTTCGGAGATTGTATGATGATAATATGAACCCCGTTTTTTCACAATAATCTGGACAGGTAGATATCCAAATAATAAGGCCAAAACCCTTGATTTATGCGGGTTTTGGCCTTATCTCAATTTTTATATGTAATGTGGGCAAAAATATAATTCGGGGTGCATCACGTGTGTAAACGTTATTTAATGTCTTTAGGCGACCTTTTATTAATGCTGAATAAAAATCCAATTTAATGTATAACAAACAAAAAGAGAGAAACCCCTGTTTATCATATAAAATGATGCACATAATTTTCTTGGCTGATAAATAAAATCGAGCTGATGCCCCGTGCTTCTCAGGGCGTTCCGTGGTTCCGGGAGTACGGCCTATGGCAGGACAACAGCTATGAGCCACGACCTGGCGAAATTATCTTTTTCGATTGGGACGCTGGCAGCCAGGACGGTTCTTTAGGTCATGTTGGCATTGTAGAGAAGGTGGAGAATGGCTGGATACATAAAATTCAAAGAATGAATATTACTTAATTTAATTGCTCAAAAGGCATGGGTGTGTTACACTTTTATTAAAGACAATTAGCAGGAGGGCTTTATGGAAATCCGTGTTTTAAGATACTTTTTAGCGGTAGTGCGTGAAGAAAGCATTACAAAAGCTGCCGATTTGTTACACATCACACAACCTACTCTCAGCCGTCAGCTTGCTCAGATGGAAGAAGAAATGGGTGTCAAGCTGTTTGACCGAGGCACACGAAAAATTGTTTTGACTAATGAGGGGTTATTACTGCGCCGTCGAGCAGAAGAAATTCTGGAACTGGTAGATAAAACAGAATATGAGCTTTCACAACAGGAAGAAAACGTGGAAGGGACTGTATCTATCGGGTGTGGTGATCTTGCTGCCGTACAGCTGCTGCCAGAATTGATTCGCTCCTTTCATGAACGGTATCCTGCTGTAACCTTCGATCTTTACACAGCTACCGCAGACCATATCACAGACCGAATGGACCGCGGATTGACAGATGTGGGATTATTGTTGGAACCAGTAAATATGGAAAAATATGATTATATTCGACTGAACCGGCGGGAAGAATGGGTAGTGATTATGCATCCGGATTCTCCGTTAGCTAAGTTAGATTGTATTACACCAGAGGATTTGCAGGATGTTCCGCTCATACTTCCGCGTAGATTAAATATACAAAGTGAGTTGGCCCGGTGGTTTGGTAATAAATACGAAAAGTTAAATGTCCTGTTTACATCAAATTTAACCTCTAACAGCTCTATTATGGCACATTATAAGCTGGCTTGCTGTATTGCTATTCGCGGCTCTGTATTTTTCTGGGCTCAAGGGAAAATAGCATATCGTCCACTGTCACCTGTGCTGACCGCTACCAGCGTCTTTGCGTGGAAACGAAAGCAGCCATTCCCTCTGGCAGCAGAAAAATTTATTGAGCATTGTAAGTCTGTTCTTCCAGATATGGAGAAATAACAGGTTACGTAATTTAGGAAGCCATGCTTAACAGGCATTTAACTATATAAAAATCAAGTATTAGACATGGGGTTGGCCCTGATTTATAATGTAAGTGTACTCAGGAAAAGATTTTTCCTGCTGCACTTACATTTTTTTTGCCTTCCCTGGAGGCTCAGAATGACGATACAAGAGGCAAGCAGAAAATTTCAAAATGGAAACCCTTCAATTCTATCTGGAAAATGGGTTATTGGAACAATCCAGGAATGAGGACGGCATTCCAGAATTCGTAGAGGAAGACCGAGAACGCGCCCTACAGTTTCGTTTTCTGTTAGATGCAGGTATGGATATTGCAGCATTAAAACGATTGGTTCAGTTAATGGAGACTAAGACGGATACCGTGTCCAAACAGGTAAAAATTTTGCGCAAATGCCAGTATCAGCTGTTGGAAGAAATTCACAGCAAACAGCAGTGTTTAGCTCAACTGGATTATTATATCCATGAGAGTAGACGAAAATAAACTAAAAAGGAGACATGATTCCTATAAAGAGATGGATTGCCATGTTAATGGCGTTGGTGATGATAGGAGCCATGACAGCGTGTCAAAGTCAGGAAGAACCGTTGACAGAGAGCAGCGCACCATCTTCCAGTGAAAATCAGCCCACAGCAGAAACGAATAGCAGTGAGCCCGCGGCAACAGATAGCGAAAATATTTTAATTACCTATTTCTCTTTGGGGCGCAACGCAGAATATCCGGATGACATTGATGCCAGCACTTCGGCAAGCCTTGTGCTGGACGGCGAAGAGATGGTGGGAACCACAGAATATGTGGCTCGATTGATTCAAGATAATGTAGGTGGAGACCTTCATTCTATTACAACTGTAGAACCGTATTCTGCGGATTTTGATATGGTGGTGGAACAGAACCATGAAGAAATGAATGCGGGGACATTGCCGGAATTGGAGGCAGGCATTCTGAATGTCTCCCAATATGATACGGTCTTTATTGGCTATCCAGTGTGGGCGACAAATGCACCGCAAGCAATCTTTTCCTTTCTTTCTCAGTATAATCTTTCCGGAAAAACGATTATTCCATTTTGTACCCATAATGGCTATGGGGCAGGTGGCAGTTATGGTGACATTGCAGAGGCAATTGATGGAGAAACTGCAATTTTGGATGGTTTGGCGATTGAAGCTTCTGATGTACCCGAATCCGCAAATACAGTAGCAAGCTGGTTGCGCGATATTGGATTTGAAACACAGCAAAGCAATTCCGCTGAAACAGAAGAAACTGCCATTACTATTACAATCGGCGATACAGTACTTGATGGTGTGCTTTATAATACAGCGTTAGCTGAGGAAAT
>DYBQ01000032.1:0-1378 GCA_019418545.1 Clostridiales bacterium
GCCACCTTGCCAAGGTGGAGGTAGCGAGTTCGAGCCTCGTCGTCCGCTCCAGTATGGCGACATAGCCAAGTGGTAAGGCATGGGTCTGCAAAACCCTGACTCCCCAGTTCGAATCTGGGTGTCGCCTCCAAAATCCCGGCTGCAAAAGCAGCCGGGATTTTTTTGTCTGCTTTCAAAAACATTTTCAAAACCATGGAGTTCAGAAAAAATGAAGTGTAATTTTATCTTTCCTGCAAAATGAAGATAAAAAAGCCATGAAAGCACTTGATTTTTCGGGAAATAAAGGATACTATTGAATAAGAAAGTTTTAGGCCGTTCATTTTGAAGGCAGTATGAAAGAATGGGGATGAATCACATGAATATCCAGCTGATTGCAAGGATTCATGAGAAAATGGATGATTTTTCCAAAGGACAGAAACGGATTGCCAAATATATTGAAGAGCACTATGATAAGGTTGCTTTTATGACGGCTTCCAAGCTGGGAGCTACTGTTGGAGTAAGCGAGTCTACCGTTGTGCGCTTTGCAACAGAAATAGGCTATTCGGGTTATCCAGAACTGCAAAGGGCGATGCAGGAAATGATTCGCAGCCGCCTGACCAGTGTGCAGCGTCTGGAAATTACTGCGCAGAACCTGGAAACTTCCCAGCTTTTAAGCGCGGTTTTGAATCAGGATATTGACATTATTCGCCGGACAATGGAAGAAACCTCCCACGAAGAGTTTTATCGGGCAACCGATGCCATTGTTAATGCCAGGAAAGTATATATTTTGGGGGCAAGAAGTTCCCATGCCTTGGCAACCTTTATGTCCTACTATTTTAATCTGATTTTTGATAATGTCCAGCTGGTGAATTCTGCCAGTGAAGCAGAAATTTTTGAGCAGATGGTCAACGTGGGAGAAGAGGATGCAGTGATTGGCATCAGCTTTCCCCGCTATTCCCGTAAAGTAGTAAAAGCCCTGCACTTTGCTTCTGACAGGAAAGCCCGGGTAATTGCCATTACGGACAGCCCACTTTCCCCCTTGGCAGAAGCTGCGCAATATGTGCTTCGTGCCCGGAGTGATATGGCTTCTTTTGTGGATTCTCTGGTAGCACCGCTGAGCCTGATAAATGCGTTTATTGTTACCATTGCCATTAAGAAGAAGGACACGGTTGGGGAAAACCTGCGCAGGCTTGAAAAAATTTGGGACCAATATAGTGTTTATGAAAAGGTAGATGATAAGGAGACGTGAGCAGACAGGAAATTTATGACCTGATTGTGGTGGGCGGCGGTGCTGCGGGACTGATGGCTGCCGGAATGGCGGGACGCTGCGGCAAGCGGGTTTTGCTGCTGGAAAAAAAGGAAGCTCCGGGAAAAAAGCTGATGATTACCGGAAAAGGGA
>DYBQ01000032.1:1388-20025 GCA_019418545.1 Clostridiales bacterium
CACTAACGGACGTTTTTTGTATAGCGCCCTTTCTGCCTTTTCTCCTCAGGATACGATGGAGTTTTTTGAAAAAATGGGGGTGCCCCTAAAAACGGAAAGAGGCGAGCGGGTTTTTCCCCAGTCGGACAGGGCAGCAGATATTGTAGATGCTTTGGTGCGCTTTGTGCGGGCACAGGGCGTAAGCATGAAAACCGGAGAAGCGGTTTCCAAAATCTTGACACAGGAAGGCCGTGCCAGCGGTGTTTTAACAAAAGATGGGCAGGAATACAGGTCGAAGCAAGTGTTAATTGCCTGCGGCGGCTCGTCATATCCGGGGACCGGCTCTAATGGGGATGGAATACGGCTGGCAAAGCAGGCGGGGCATACGATTATACCGCTGCGGCCTTCTTTGGTGGCTTTGCGTATGCGGGAACAGGAAGAATGTGCTGCCATGCAGGGGTTGGCACTGAAAAACTGTGCCATTGAGGTATATGATACGGTAAAAAAACGCATACTGTATGAAGATTTTGGAGAACTTCTCTTTACTCACTTTGGCTTGTCGGGGCCGGTGATTCTAAGTGCCAGCGCTCACATGCGGGACATGGAGCCGAACAGATACCGGATTACCATCAATCTAAAGCCGGCGCTTCGGCCGGAGCAGCTGGATGCAAGATTGCAGCGGGATTTTTTGGAAAATAAAAACCGTGATTTTGGAAATTCGCTTGGGGCACTTCTGCCAAGAAAAATGATTTCGGTGGTAATTGCCCGCTCCCAAATTCCCCCGGAAACAAAATGTAACCAGATTACCCGGGCACAACGGATGGACTTTGGCGCTTTGCTGCAGTCCCTTTCCTTTACAGTGCTGGGATTCCGGCCCATTGAAGAGGCAATTGTAACTGCCGGAGGTGTTTCGGTAAAAGAAGTCAATCCCAAAACCATGGAATCCAAAAAGCTGCCGGGGCTGTATTTTGCCGGGGAAGTGCTGGATGTGGATGCCTATACCGGAGGGTTTAATTTGCAAATCGCCTTTGCCACAGGATATCTGGCGGCGCAGGCCGAAATAGATGATTGATGAAGGGAATGTTTTGTTATGTATGCCATTGCGATTGATGGTCCTGCCGGTGCAGGAAAAAGCAGCGCAGCGAAAGCAGCAGCCAAAAAACTGGGCTTTATCTATGTGGATACCGGCGCTTTATACCGCACTGTTGGGCTGTATATGCTGAAAAACGAAATTTGCCTTACAGATGCTGATGCAGTAGCCGGGGAGCTGAAAAATATTTTGGTGGAGCTGTCCTATGAGCAGGATGGCCAGCATGTGTTTTTAAATGGTGAAGATGTTTCTTCCCAAATTCGGACACCGGAAGTATCTATGGCGGCCTCTACGGTTTCGGCAATTCCGCAGGTGCGTACATTTTTGTTTGATTTGCAGCAAAACCTTGCGAAGAAAAATAACGTGCTGATGGATGGCCGGGATATTGGCACGGTGGTGCTTCCCCATGCGCAGGTAAAAATTTTTCTCACCGCTTCTGCGGAAGAGCGTGCCCGCCGCCGCTGCCTGGAATTTGAGCAGAAAGGCGAGCCGGTCAAATATGAAGAGGTGCTGGCAGATATTCAAAAACGGGACTATCAGGATTCCCATCGGGAAATTGCCCCTCTCATCCCTGCGGAGGATGCCGTGATAGTGGATACCAGTGATTGCGGGCTGGAAGAAGCTGTGGAGCGGATTTTGCAAATTGTTTACAAAAAATTACCAGATTGCGCAATTGATTTTTCCCATTAAAACAGTATATAATAGATATGACTTCAATTTCGCGGGTGGAGCAGGAGTGTAGGAACTCCTTCTCCGCTCGTGTTTTTCAGAGAAATAGGAATGAGGGAATATCATGAAGTATACGCCACTATATGGTGTGGGGCGGGTCATTGTACCCCCGCTTTTCCGCATCACCAATCCGCTTGTTTTTAACGATGCCAATAAAATGCCGCCTGAAGGCAGGGTGGTGGTTTGCTGCAATCACGTTACGATGCGCGACCCGATTTTTGTTTCAGCTGCTTTTAAAAGGCAAATCTATTATATGGCAAAGGCGGAGTTGTTTGAAAACAAATTTGTAGGAGGCGTTATCAGCTCCTTGGGAGCTTTCCCGGTACATAGAGGCCAGGGAGACCAGGATGCCATGGCCTCTGCCCGAATGCTGCTTGAGAAAGAGCAGGCCGTGGGAATTTTTATTGAAGGTACTCGTTCCCGGACCGGCCAGCTGCTGAAACCCAAAACCGGTGCAGTAATGTTGGCTTATCAAACCAACTCCCCAATTCTCCCCGTGTGTATTACCGCACCGGAAGGGAAAGTGCCATCGGCGTTTCATAAACTGATGGTTTCCTGTGGGGACTTGATTTTGCCGGAAGAGCTGGGAGTTGAGGAAAATTCAATTTCTTCCTATCGGAAAGCAGCCAGATTGGTAATGTCCCGGATTTCCGAAATGCGGGAGCGGGATATTTTGGCCTTGGCCCAGGGGAAAAAAAATAGTCGTTCCTGAGAAAGGTTGAGATTTGATTGCTGTATCGCATTGGAAGATGGGTGCTGTTTCCTTTCATGAGGGTTTTGTTTCGCTTCCGTGTGATTGGCAGAGAAAATTTGCCAATTGAGAAAGGATTCCTATTGTGCAGCAATCATTTGTCGATTTGTGACCCATGCTTTTTGGCAGCGGCCTGCTGGCCGTTGTTTTCAAAAAAAAGAAGCTGCCGCAGGCCGATTCGCTATATGGCAAAATCAGAGCTTTTTACTGAACATGGAAAAATAGCAGCCTGGCTGTTGAAATCCTTGGGTGCTTTCCCAGTGGAAAGGGACAGTGCCGACAGAAATTCCCTGCGGAAGGCTTGTGAAATTTTGAAACAGGGGGAAATTTTGGGGATTTTTCCACAGGGACGCTGTGTAAAAGATTCTGCCCCGTTTCGTCCAAAATCTGGAGCGGCGCTAATAGCGTGTAAAACCGAGATGCCTATAGTCCCGGCCTGTATACAGGCGAATAGGAGGCTGCGGCTATTTTCACGAATCACCGTTCGGATTGGCGAAAGCTTTTTTCTAAAACCAAATGAGATGTCATTGCCGGAAAAGGAGCAAATGCGCTGCCTCTCTCGGAGAATGGCGGAAAAAATCAATTTGCTACTGGAGGAAAATCTTTGAGTATACAGATTGCCAAAAGCGCTGGATTTTGTTTCGGCGTGAACAGGGCAGTAGAAATGGTCTATCGTTTGCTGGAGGAAGGCAAGCAGGTTTATACGTTAGGGCCGATTATCCACAATCCGCAGCTGGTGGCGGAATTATCCGG
Organism: Clostridiales bacterium; assembly: GCA_019418545.1. Taxonomy (GTDB): domain Bacteria; phylum Bacillota; class Clostridia; order Oscillospirales; family Acutalibacteraceae; genus Heritagella_A. The sequence goes on from DYBQ01000032.1 coordinate 4,691, forward strand.
CAGGGGGGTTCAGATTGTAGAGAACCCGGAAGAGGTCCCTCAAAATGGTACCTTGGTTATCCGTTCCCATGGTGTTCCGCAAAGCGTAATGGATAGGGCGGCAGACTGCAAAATTACATGTGCCGATGCCACTTGTCCTTTCGTTGCCAAAATCCACAAAATCGTCCGGGACGCTTCTGCCCGGGGAGAGGTTGTTTTGGTAGCGGGAGACCGTCATCACCCTGAGGTGGAAGGAATTTTGGGACACTGCTCCGGCTCGTACTTTGTTTTTAAAAATCAGCAAGAACTGAAAGAAATTAACAAATCGAACAAAGAATTGTGTAATATGCCTGTTTGCGTTGTTTCTCAAACGACTTTTAACGGCCAGGAATGGGAAAATTGTTTGGAAATAATCGAAAAGGTATATACAAACGTTTCGATTTTTGGTACAATATGTAATGCGACCGCTCAGCGTCAGGCCGAGGCTATTGCTCTTGCAAAGGATTCGGACTTGATGGTGGTGATCGGAGGCAGGCAAAGTTCCAATACCGCCAAGCTGCGGGAGGTGTGTCTGCCCTTCTGCCAGACGATTCTGGTGGAGACTGCCGCAGAATTGCGTGTGCTGCTGGAGAAAGAATCAATTTCTTTTGGCAGGACAACCAAAATCGGCATTACTGCGGGTGCTTCAACACCTGCAAGCATTATAAAGGAGGTACTTGTTACCATGACAGAAATCATTGAAGGCGCTGCTCAAAATTCTACGGAGGTAACCGAATCTAACTTTGCGGAGATGCTTGAAGAATCTCTCAAGAGTTTTAATACAGATGAGAAGGTTCACGGTGTTGTTGTCGGTATTACCCCTAACGAGGTGTATGTGGATGTTGGCCGTAAACAGGCTGGTTTTGTTCCTGCTTCCGAGCTTTCCGCTGACCCCAATGTCAAGCCGGAAGATGTTGTGAAGATTGGCGACGAAATGGACTTGCTGATTATGCGCACCAACGACCAGGAAGGTACCATCATGCTTTCCAAGAAGCGCTTTGACAGCATCAAGGGCTGGGAAGCTGTTGCTGCTGCTGAAGAGAGTCAGGAAGTTCTCACCGGCGTTGTTACCGAGGTCATCAAGGGCGGCGTTATTGCCGTTACCAATGGCATCCGCGTGTTTATCCCCGCTTCTCAGGCTACTGCTTCCCGCGGAGACAGCTTGGACGAGCTGCTGAAGAAGGAAGTGCAGTTCCGCATTATCGAGGTTAACCGTTCCCGCCGCCGCGCTGTGGGCTCCATCCGCTCCGTGCTGAAGGATTTGCGCAAGGCACAGGCTGAAAAGTTCTGGGAGACCGCAGAAGAGGGCAAGGAGTATACCGGTGTTGTGAAGTCCCTGACCGCTTATGGTGCATTTGTTGATTTGGGCGGCATTGACGGTATGATTCATATCTCCGAGCTGTCCTGGACCCGCGTAAAGCACCCCTCCGAGGTTGTGAATGTTGGCGATACCGTAAAGGTATACATCAAGGGCCTGGACCGCGAGAAGGGCAAGATTTCTCTGGGCTACAAGCGTTCTGAGGACAACCCCTGGAACATCCTCGAGCGTGAGTATCCCGCTGGCACCATTTGCGACGTGACCGTTGTTGGCATGACTACTTTTGGTGCATTTGCCCGCATTATCCCCGGTATTGACGGTTTGATTCACATTTCTCAGATTGCCGACCATCGCATTGAGAAGCCTCAGGATGTACTGAAGATTGGTGATGTGGTGAAGGCCAAGATTACTGAGATTGATTTCGACAAGAAGCGTGTTTCTCTGTCTATCCGCGCTGTTCTCGAGGCTGAGCAAAACGAAGCTGCTGAAGAAGAGGCTGCTTCCGAGGAATAATTTCCTGTATGGGTACGGCCCCTTTCACTCTGGGTGAGAGGGGCTGTTTTTCTAAAATCCGCTGTGGTTTCTGTATGAGGCTCCCACAGTCGGGGAAAATAATGGATATGCAGGCTGTGCCTGCGCGACCAATATGATGGAGGTATATGCAATGGCTGCCATTACAAAAGACACAATTATTGGCGATATTCTCACGATTGACAGTACAACCGCTCCCTTCTTTTTTGAAATGGGAATGCACTGCCTGGGCTGCCCGTCTGCTCGGGGCGAAACATTGGAGCAGGCCTGTCTGGTTCATGGCGTCAGCGTGGATGAGCTGGTAGAAAAGCTGAACCGGCATATCGAAGGAAAGTAATCTGCCGTTTGTACTGCAAATGGCTGCCGTCCGGTAGAAGCATCCCTGAAAAGGGCTTGTTTGCCGGACGGCTTTTTGTTATGAGGCGCGGTGTTTCAAATCGAATTTGCTGTGCCGGAAAGGGGAGTTTGCTATGAGAATGTTTCAACTTGACCCCCGGCTCCGGCTTTGTGCCGATTTTGTTCGGCAAGGGGCCAAATTGGCTGATATTGGCACGGACCATGCCTATTTACCGGTATGGCTGGTGTCACAGGGAATCTGTCCCAGTGCGGTGGCAGTGGATGTTCGGGAAGGGCCTTTAGAAAGAGCCCGGGAAAATGTGAACCGTTATGGAATGACGGAAAAAATAAGGCTTTCCCTGTCCAGCGGCCTGACGGCAGTGGGGGAAGAGGATGCCGATGATATTGTTATTGCCGGCATGGGCGGAGAACTGATTGCAGAAATTATTAGCAAGGCGCCATGGGTTTGTAATCAGGAGAAACATTTGATATTGCAGCCCATGACCACAGCAAATGAACTGAGGGTATGGCTTCGGGAAAACGGCTTTGCGTTGCTGCGGGAAGAATGTGTACGCAGTGAAGGAAAGGTTTATTCCGTGATGCTGGCTGCCTATGTCCCCGAAAAAGCAGCAGAGTTTCAAAATCAGGAATTGTATCCCTATATCGGCCTGTTAACAGGAAAAAGTGAGGCGGAGCAGGAATATATTCAAAAAGTGATGCTTCGTTTATCAAAGAAAATGCTGGGATGTGAACACCGGCAGGATAAAGCAGGACTTGAGAAGCTTCGCGGACTGCTTTCTCACATGAGCGAAGCTACCGGAGTGGAAATGGAGGAATCTTGATGGCAACGGTTCAGGATGTTTTTACATGTATCAACAGCTTTGCCCCTTTTGCCGAAGCGCTGGATTTTGACAATCCCGGCCTGCTGGCAGGGGATGGTGAGCAGGATGTAAAAATTGCTTTGCTGGCGCTGGATATTACCCCTTCTGTAGTGGAAGAGGCTGTACAAAAGGGAGCCCAGCTGATTGTCAGCCACCATCCGGTTATTTTTTCGCCTTTGCGCAAGCTGAAAAAGAACAGTGTGCCGTGGCTGTTGGCGCAGTATGACCTTTCGGCAATTTGTGCCCACACCAATTTGGATATGGCTCCCAACGTTGGTGTGAATGTCGCTCTTTCCCAAACGTTGGGAATGGAAAACTGCCGGGGGATTTGCCCGCACGCATCCGGCTTTGAAGCCATGGTGGGGAATTTGCCGGAAGCCATGGAGCCGCATGATTTTGCCCATTATGTGAAAAAAGCCTTGCACTGTGGCTGCGTGCGCTTTGTGCCGGGAAACCGTAAGGTAAAGACTGTTGGAATTTGCAGCGGTGCAGGAGCCGACTATCTGGAGCCTGCCCTTGCAGCAGGAGCGGACGCTTTTGTAACCGGAGAAGTGAAACACCACCAATTTTTGTTGGCTCGTGAGCTGGGAGCAACGCTGGTGGAGGGCGGACATTTTTATACAGAAACCGTAGTGCTTCCGATGCTCGCCAAAAAGCTGGAAGATGCTTTCCCGCAGGTTCGCTGGCTGATTGCAGATGCCAATACAGCACCGGAGGAATCCTGTTAATCATATAGAATAATCCCGGAAAGGGAGGAATTTTTGATGGCCTTAGATGGCATTTTTCTGCATCATTTGCAGAGTGAGATTTCGAATCGGGCGGTGGATGCCCGTGTGGATAAAATTTATCAGCCCAGTCGGGATGAATTGATTATTACCTTACGCACTCGGGGAGACCGGTTCCACTTGCTGCTTTCGGCAAGAGTGAACAGCGCCCGGGCGCATTTTACCCGCTGTTTGCCGGAAAACCCAAAGCAGCCGCCCATGCTGTGTATGCTGCTGCGAAAGCGTTTGACCGGCGCCCGGCTTCTTTCGGTAGAGCAGCCGGGACTGGAGAGGATGCTGCGCTTTGCTTTTGATGCGGTTAACGAGCTTGGCGACCATGTGCGGCTGGAGCTAGTTGTAGAAATTATGGGGCGTTATAGCAATGTCATTTTTGTGGACGAAAATGGTAAAGTGCTGGATGCTCTCAAGCGTGTGGACGCGGAAATGAGCTCGGAGCGCCTCATCTTGCCGGGGGTAACCTATCAGATGCCGCCGGCACAGGATAAGCTGAATTTGTTGGAGGCAGAAGTTTCCCAGGTGTTGGAAAGACTTGAAAACCGTCCGGGAGACAGCGAGCTTTCCAAAGGGCTGCTTTCGGTATTGCAGGGGGTTTCTCCGGTAGTTTGCCGGGAAATTCAGCAGCTGGTAGGCCGGGGGGAGGATGTGTTTTCAAAACAGCTCACTCCCAGCCAGCGGGAGCGGCTGGCGTTTTTCCTTGGGCAGCTTCGGCAAACTGCGCGGGAAGTTTCGGGTACGCCCTGTATGGTAGTGAATTTGGCTCAGCACAAACCCATGGATATTTCCTTTATGAATATCACGCAATATGGCACGTCTGCCCTGGTGCGGACTGCACCGACCTTCTCTCAATTGCTGGATGATTTTTATTCCGAGCGGGACCGGGTGGAACGGATGCGGGTTCGGGAAGCCGACTTGCTGCGGGTAATTACTACCTCTTCAGAACGTTTGACCCGTAAGATTGCCATTCAGCAGGGAGAGCTGAGCCAATGTGCCGACCGTGACCGGCTGCGGGTGTATGGAGATTTGCTGAGTGCAAACCTGTATCGGATTGAAAAGGGTACTTCTTCTGTAACGCTGGAAAACTTTTATGAGGAAGGAATGCCCGAGCTTACAATCCCCATGGACCCGTCACTGACAGCAAATCAAAATGCCCAACGCTACTACAAAAAATACCGCAAGGCAAAGGTAGCAGAAGAAAAGCTGACAGAGCAAATTGCTTTTGCCCAGCAGGAGGTAGAATATCTCGATTCGGTATTGGATGAGCTGGGCCGTGCCGAAACCGAAAAAGACCTTTCGGAAATCCGGCAGGAGCTGATGGAGCAGGGATATGTTCGGATGCTTCGAAGCAAAGGAAAGCCAAAAGCGGCACAGCCGGCAGCCCCGCTGAAATTTACTACCAGCGACGGCTTTACGGTGTTGGTGGGCCGAAACAACCGGCAGAATGACAGGCTGACTTTGAAACAGGCCAACAACAACGATATCTGGCTGCATACCAAAAATATCCCAGGCTCCCACACAATTTTGGTAACGGATGGACGAGAGCCTACCGACACGGCTTTGTGGGAAGCTGCCTGTATTGCCGCCTGGCACAGCCGCGGAAAGAATTCTTCTCAGGTACCGGTGGATTATACCCAGGTGCGCCATGTGAATAAGCCCCAGGGAGCAAAACCCGGTATGGTCATTTATGTGCAGTATAAAACGCTGTATGTTACCCCATCCCTGCCAGTAAAAAAGGAAGAGAATTCATAAGAAAGGAAACCAATATGTATCGACTCATCAAACAGGAAGGTTCTGCCCGGAGAGGGGAATTTACCACGGTGCACGGGACGATTCAGATGCCCGCTTTTATGAATGTTGCCACCTGCGGTGCTATTAAAGGCGCTGTTTCGGCATTGGACTTGAAGGAAGTTCATTGCCAGGTACAGCTTTGCAATACCTATCACCTGCATCAGCGCCCCGGCGACGAAGTTGTGAAAAAACTGGGCGGCCTGCATACCATGACCCGTTGGGATGGACCCATCCTTACAGACAGCGGCGGGTTCCAGGTTTTTTCCTTGGCCAAGCTTCGCAATATTAAGGAAGAAGGCGTGACCTTCGCTTCCCATATTGATGGACACAAAATTTTTATGGGGCCGGAAGAAAGTATGCGGATTCAGTCAAATCTGGGCTCTACCATCGCCATGGCTTTTGACGAATGTGTGGAAAACCCGGCAACATATGAATACGCCAAAGCTTCCTGCGAACGGACTGCCCGCTGGCTGGAGCGCTGCAAAGCAGAGATGACTCGTCTGAATAGTTTGCCGGATACCCTGAATCCCCATCAGATGCTGTGGGGCATTAACCAGGGGTGTACGTTCCTGGATTTGCGAGTGGAGCATATGAAGCGTATCCGGGAATTGGATTTGGACGGCTATGCCATTGGCGGATTGGCGGTGGGCGAGCCTGCGGAAGTGATGTATGAGGTTATTGAAACCGTTACACCACATATGCCCGAGGATAAGCCCCGCTATCTGATGGGAGTAGGAACACCGGCCAATATTCTGGAAGCAGTGCGCAGAGGCGTAGATATTTTTGACTGCGTAATGCCTACCCGCAACGCCCGCCATGGCCATGTGTTCACCATGGAAGGGGTACGGAATCTGATGAACGCCAAATATACCTTGGATGAAAGCCCCTTGGATGCTTCCTGTGACTGTCCGGTATGCCGGAATTTTACCCGCGCTTATATCCATCATTTGTTTAAGGCAGGGGAAATGCTGGCTATGCGGTTGAGTGTGCTGCATAACCTCTATTTCTACAATACCCTCATGGAGAAGATTCGGGATGCACTGGATAAAGGAGAATTTGAAAGCTTCTACCGGGCGAACATTGAAAATCTTTCCAAAAGGATTTAAAAAGTCGCCAAATAGCTTGAAACCTTTAGAAATCCCTGTTATAATTGAAATATTCTTTTGGAGGTGTAAATAATAACATGAATCAGTATTTCCTTTTGTCACAAGAAGGAGGCGGAGCCACCAGTATCATTATGATGGTATTGATGTACGCTCTCCTGTTTGGCGCTCTCTACCTCATCTTTTTCCGTCCTCAGTCCAAAAAGAGAAAGAAAGAGGAAAAAATGCGTAAGGATGCCCAGATTGGTGACGAAATTACCACCATCGGCGGCATTTGCGGACGTATCGTTGGTATTAAAGAAGATACCGAAACTTTGATTATTGAAACCGGTACCGACCGCAGCAAACTGCGTATTAAGCGTTGGGCAATCGGCAGCGTGGATACCATTCACGATGATGCAGAATAAAGTGTGCCTGGATATTCTAAAATGAGAATAAAAAAACCTCCTGTGGAATACGTATGTAACAGTTCGTTTTCTGCAGGAGGGATTTTTTATGAAAAAGGGTGAACGAAGAGAAAATACCATCGCTTCTTTACTGAAGTTTTCACTGATTGGCTGTGGCTGTGGCCTTGCAATTTGCTGTGCCGTTTTATTGTTGGGTGCGGCAGCGTTTGCATCTATGGAGCGTTTGCCTGTAGGGGCTTTGGGACCGGTTTCGTTGGCAGCGGCTGTTTTGGGAGGCCTTGCTGCGGGATTTATTTCAGCAAGACTATTAAATCGTATGGGGTTGATTGCCGGGATTTTCGGGGCTTTTTGGATACTCCTGCTCTTGCTGGGGATGAGTCTCATTTTCCCTTGGGAATCCCTTTCTTTTGCCATGATAGCGACAAAAGCCAGTGCGATTTTGTTGGCTGGTGGAGCGGGAGGAATGGCTGCTATGGGAAAAAGGCAAAAAATCCATAGAAGATAGAAAAATAGACTTCCTTTTGTCGAAGCGTTGTGTTATAATAAATAAAACTGGGGTGGATATCATTTTGTGTTTTGCCCCAATACTGCTAACTCGGAAACGGAGGTTTTTTATTTATGAAGCAGATTAAGACTTTGAACCAGGCCAACCTGAAGGAAAGCGCTGTTAAGGGCGGCTGCGGCGAATGCCAGGCTTCCTGCCAGTCCGCTTGCAAAACTTCTTGCACCGTTGCAAACCAGAAGTGCGAGCACGCTGACAAGTAATTGCCTTTTCAGGTGGGCGTTAGGGGGAGGCAATTTTTCTTCCCCTTATTGCCGAATTATAAGTTTTTAAGGGACAGCCAATCGTTGTCCCTTAAATTATGCGTAAATGGAGATAGAAACAATGATACATAAGTATACTTTGAATGGATATCACATTGTTCTGGATACTAACAGCGGAGCGGTGCATATTTTTGACGAGATTCCTTTTGAAATGTTGGACTTTTTGAAAGATTCTGTCCCCGATGAAGCTCCGGCAGAAATGAAAGAGGCCATGGGCAGCCGTTGGGATGAGGAAGCCTATGAGGAGCTGAAAGAGCTGTATCGCCAGGGGCTGTTGTTTTCAGAAGACGGTTATGAGCGCTTTTCGGATATGATGGTAAACTCGCCAGTAAAGGCTATGTGCCTGAATGTGGCTCATGACTGTAATCTTCGCTGCGAATACTGTTTTGCGGCGAAGGGGGATTTTGGCTGCGGGCGAAAACTGATGCCGCTGGAAGTTGGAAAAAAAGCCATCGACTTTTTGATTGAGCACTCCGCTGGCCGGCGTAATCTGGAAATGGATTTCTTTGGCGGTGAACCGCTGATGAACTGGGATGTTGTAAAAGAGCTGGTGTTGTATGCTCGGGAACAGGAAAAAATCCACAACAAAAACTTCCGCTTTACCATTACGACCAATGGACTGCTGCTGACAGATGACAAGATTGATTTTATCAACAAGGAAATGTCGAACTGTGTGCTCTCTCTTGATGGCCGTAAGGAGATTAACGACCGGATGCGTACCCGTGTGGATGGAACCGGCTGCTATGAGCAGATTGTTCCCAAGTATCAGAAACTGGTAGCCCAGCGCGGCGACAAAGACTATTATGCTCGCGGAACTTTTACCCGCTATAATCTGGACTTTACGGATGATGTGCTGCATATGGCTGATTTGGGATTTGACCAGGTTTCTGTAGAGCCGGTAGTTTCTGACAAAAAGCTGGACTATTCCATTCAGGAAGAGGATTTGCCCAAGGTCTTTTCGGAATATGAGCGCTTGGCAAATGCTTTGCTGAAACGCAGAAAAGAGGGGAGAGGATTTAACTTCTTCCACTTTATGATTGACCTCAATCAAGGGCCTTGTGCTATCAAACGGCTGCGTGGCTGCGGCTGCGGCAATGAGTATGTAGCTGTTACGCCAGAAGGCGATATTTATCCCTGTCATCAGTTTGTAGGGGAAGAACAGTGGAAAATGGGCAGCGTACTGGATGGAAGTTTTAATTTGCCAATGAAAGAACGCTTTGCGAAGGCAAATGTATACTCTAAAACAGACTGTAAGAACTGTTGGGCAAAATTTTATTGCAGCGGTGGCTGTAATGCCAACAACTGGCAGTATGAAGGAGACATTTTGAAATCTCATGGAATTTCCTGTGAGCTTGAAAAAAAGCGTTTGGAATGTGCCATTATGATGCAGGCGGCATTGGCAGAAATGGAATAAATCTGTAGTATAAAACGATAGAAATTATCCCCTGATTGTAGGCTGTAATTAGAAATGACAGCCGACAATCAGGGGAATTTTTATGCAATCAGAGTAGCATACACAATCTTGCATAAATATTCATTCATGCAAATTTATGCATATTATAGGTTTACATAATTTTATAAGTGTACATAAGTTAGAAATAGCGAACGTATTTTCTTGAATTTTTTGCATATTATTCAGATTTATGTATAAACTGCCTTGCTTTATCAGAAAAAAAGATGTATAGTATATAAAAGGAAAATATTGGAATATTTTGGAAGATTTGTAATTTAAGCAGTCATATCCGATTCTCCAGCCTCATATAGTGTTTTTGTACATGCGCAATATAAGTAGCAAAGAGAGGATTGGAGATACGATGATTTGGGTACGGACAAACCGAAAAGCTGCACAAACAGAGCAAAAATCTGGAAATACCTTGCTGCAGGGGCCGCCAATCTGGCTATTTGTTGGGCCTGTGTTGTTTTTAGCCGGTATCGCACTGGGCGCTTTGTTTTATACAAATGCACAGCAGGTAACCACTTCCAGACTGGACTTCCTTTTTCAAACAGATTATCAGCTTCGGGGAGAAGAACCGTTTTTTGCAGGGTTTCTTTCTTCTATGGCATCTTCTTTTCTGCTGGTTTTTTTGTGCTTTTTGTGCGGCCTCTCGGTATGGGGCCCTTTTGCTATCCCGACTATACCGGTTATTCGTGGCTTTGGATTAGGTTTAGTTGCCGGATATTTGTATGCTTCTTATGGTGTACGGGGTGGTATCTTTTATCTTACTGTCTTTTTACCCGGTGCTATTACTGCGTCATTGGGGATTTTTCTGGCTTTGCAGGAAAGCTGGATGTTTTCAAAACGCCTTCTTTCAGGAAGATTTCAAAATACAGAACATCATGGTGAATTGAATCGTTATTTTGTTCGATTTGGGCTGTATTTACTTCCCTGTTTTGCCGGTGCCATGCTGGATTGGCTGACTGCTGCGGTAGTTTCTCCTTTTTTTCCTTTTGATTGAGTAGGGAGTGGTTTTGTATGACGGATTATGAAAAGGCATATCGTGATTATCTTGTTTCCAGAGAAGTTTCTAAGAATACCCTTGATTCTTATGAGCATGATGTAGAATTCTATCTTTCCTTTTTGCAGGAGAACGGAGGTTTGTCTCCTGAAAAAGCTGATGAAACAGTGGTTTGCGATTATATCCGCCATTTACAGCATTTAGGCCGTTCTCCGTCTACGATTACCCGTAACATTGCTTCGGTTCGTTCCTTTTATCAATATTTAATGCAGATAGGCGTCGTTGAGAAAAACCCTGCTAAAAATATGAAAGTGGAAAAGGGGAACAAAAAACTGCCGCAGATTTTGACTCAGCAGGAAATAGAGTTGTTATTGGCTCAGCCTGATGTTTCCGATGCAAAAGGCTGCCGTGACAGGGCCATGCTTGAATTGTTGTATGCAACCGGAATCCGGGTGTCTGAGCTGATTGAGCTGGATGTATCGGACATTCAGTTAAAAGAAGGGATTCTGCATTGCCGGGGACACAGGGCAGAGCGGACAATTCCCGTATATCCTGCTGCAATTGCGGCAATTTCTGATTATTTGCTTCATGTGCGCAATATTTTTTCTAAAAATTCTCCGGGAGAAACAGCTCTGTTCTTAAATTTGAATGGAAACCGTCTTACCAGGCAAGGGTTTTGGAAAATTGTAAAAACGTATGTGCGTCATGCCGGCATAACAAAAGAAATTACCCCTCATACGCTTCGCCACTCCTTTGCGCTGCATTTGTTGGAAAATGGTGCGGATTTAAAGGATATCCAGATGATGCTGGGACATGCAGACATTTCCTCCACACAAATTTACGTACAATTATTGGACAATCACGTAAAAGAAGTGTATAATAATTGTCATCCCCGTGCAAAATTGGGATGATTATTACGGAACTGCTGTTTTTGGCAGACATTATTGTAGGAGTGATTGTATTTTGGCGAATTTTGGTTTTTTTGGATTTGGAAATTATAGTCGGCCAGGTCCTGGTGTAAGTAAGGATGAGCCGAAAAAACCGGCTTATATCCGCTATTTCCAGTTAATGGGACGTAAGTTTGGAAAACTCATGCAACTGAATCTTTTGTTTTTGGTTCCTGTTGCTGTTGTTGTTTTTTTGATGGGATGTCTTTTCTTTTTTGCTCCAGTCCGTCCGGCTTTACAGATTCCCATTACGGAAAATATTCTTTTGCGGCTAAATCTATGGGACATGTATGTGGTACCAATGCCGCTAATTCTGCTTTCTCCTTTTACGGCTGGGCTGACTTATGTGACGCGCAATTTTGCCAGAGAAGAACACGCTTTTGTTTTTTCAGACTATAAAGACGCTATCAAAAATAATTGGAAGGCCTTTTTGTTAAATGGCGTATTTCTATACATAGCCTATGTACTGATTACTTTTTCTGTAAGCTACTATTATAATCAGACAATTAACAGCTGGCTTTACTTGATTCCGTTTGCAGTTTGTTTTTTGGTTACGGTACTCTTAGTATTTTGCCAATACTATGTTCCACTGATGATAGTTACTTTTGATTTGCCTCTCCGGAAAATCTATCGTAATGCTTTGATATTCTCGATTGCGGGGCTTTGGAGAAATCTTTTAATTACAATTATTTTTATTTTGGTACTGTTTTTAATTTTGAGCGCTTTTGCTTCTGTCCTTTTCCTGATTGTCATAGCCCTTTTCATGGCTTTGTTTATTTTCTCCTTTATTTCTTATACAACTAATTTTATTGTCTATCCGTTGGTAGAAAAACTGATGATAAAGCCTTTCTATGAGAAGCAGAACGGAACAGATTCAGGAGAAGAAACCACTGAAACTATGGGCAATGCAAGCGAGAATTCCGAAGAAACAGATAAAGAAGACCAACCGGAATATGTTTATATAAACGGTCGTTTGATGAAACGTACGGATTTGGATGAAGAGCAGTTGTTTGAAGATAAGCATTAATTGATAACATTTTAATATATCCCAAGGAGCAGGCTTATAGCCCTGCTCCTTTTTTGTACTGAATCCTTTAAAACGCTCATATGCTTACCTTGAGGTGATGTCCATGTCACGTTATCAAACTGTAAAAAAGATGGGGAAAACAGAAAGCCCCGCCCAAGGGCAAAGCTATCGGTTTTTGTGGCTGGTAACACTGGCTCTATGTGGGGTTTTTGCGTTTCAGACCATTCGCGCAATGCAGACCATTTCCACTGAAGCAGGGGCTTTGGAAGATACCCCCATTACGATTGTTTTGGATGCCGGACATGGGGGAGAAGATGGTGGAGCGGTTGCGGAAAGTGGAGTACAGGAAAAGGATATAAACCTGGCAATTGCACAAAACCTGCGTCCGCTTTTAGAAAGCAGCGGCCTGCGTGTGGTAATGATTCGGGACCAGGATGTTTCTGTGGGAGAGCAGGATTTGGATACGGTGAAAGAGCGGAAAATTTCGGATTTGCACCGGCGCCTTGAAATTTCGGAAGGGGAACCAAACAGCATTCTTCTGAGTATCCACCAAAACCATTTTTCAGAGCCGCAATATAGCGGTACACAGATTTTTTATTCTCCCAATTTACCGGAAAGTCAAGTGCTGGCACAATCCATCCAGGAATCTGTGGTAGAGAAGTTACAGCCGGACAATCACAGAGAGTGTAAAGAAGCCGGGAATTCTATCTATTTAATGTGGAACAGTACCCGTCCAGCAGTGCTGGTGGAGTGTGGCTTTTTATCAAACAGCTCGGAAGCGAAACTGCTGCAATCCCCGGAATATCAAAAACAAATGGCGTTTTCAATTTGGAGCGGGTTAATGGAGTATCTGCAGGAGAAAAAGGAAGAGGAAGAATCCTTTGTCATGCTTCCCTATGAGAGGTAAGTTGTGGTATACTGGACAAAATAAGATGATGTTGGGAGGCCCATCAGTCAATGGCAGGAAAAACAAAAACGCTATATGTATGTTCTGCATGTGGTTTTGAATCAGTCAAATGGTATGGGAAATGCCCCGGATGCGGAGAGTGGAATACTATGGAGGAAGAAGTCCGGGAAACCTCGGTAAAAAAGTCGGCTTTGTCTGCATCCTCCAGGAGTTTTTCAAGGCCAGTTCCCATTACAGAGCTGGATGAAACAGAAGAGCACCGGTATCATACGGGCCTCTCTGAGCTGGACCGTGTGTTGGGCGGAGGAATCGTAAAAGGTTCGCTTGTCCTTATCAGCGGTGACCCGGGTATTGGAAAGTCAACGATTCTTTTGCAGATTTGTCAGCATTTGGGGCGGGAGCTTCAAATCCTCTATGTATCGGGAGAGGAATCGGGCAGGCAGATTAAGCTGCGTGCTTCCCGTTTAGGAGTGACGACCCCAAATTTGTTTGTGATGACGGAGACGGATATCCAATATATAACAGAAGAAATCCGCAGCCGAAAACCGGATTTGGTGATGATAGATTCCATCCAGACGATGAATTTTACAGATTTGAGTTCTTCCCCCGGAAGCGTAACCCAGGTTCGGGAGTGCACCAATGCCATACTGCGCTGCTGTAAGCCCCTGGACATTCCAGCCATCGTGGTGGGCCATGTAAATAAGGATGGGGCCATTGCCGGCCCAAAAGTATTGGAGCATATTGTAGACGCTGTATTATACTTTGAAGGGGACCGGCAGATGACCTATCGGATTTTGCGGGCCGTTAAAAACCGCTATGGCTCCACCAACGAAATCGGGGTGTTTGATATGGGGGATACCGGGTTAAAGCAAGTAGATAATCCCTCTCAGGCTATGCTGGCAGGCCGTCCTGTGAATGTTTCGGGAACCTGCGTCACCTGTGTTATGGAAGGCACACGCCCGATTCTGGCCGAAATCCAGGGCCTTGCCACAACAACCGGTTTTGGAAACCCTCGAAGGATGTCCACCGGATTTGATTATAACCGGATGAATCTTTTGCTGGCGGTTTTGGAAAAGCGGGCAGGTTTTTATTTTTCCAACTTGGATGCTTACATCAATGTAGTCGGCGGCCTTCGTTTGGATGAGCCGGCGGCCGATTTGGCTGTGGCGGTTTCGCTGATTTCCAGTTTGAAAGATGTGAGTATCCGGGAAGATGTGGTGGTGTTTGGTGAGGTTGGTTTGGCCGGCGAGCTGCGTTCGGTAAACCACGTAAATGCAAGGGTGTCAGAAGCGGCCCGGCTGGGATTCCACCGGTGTGTGCTGCCCTATCATTGCCTGAAAAATGCTTCTGGCGATGTTGGAGATATTGAGCTGGTAGGCGTAAAAAATCTTAGAGAAGCATTTGAGGCGGCGACTTCCTGATATCTTCATATCGGTTTCGCGGATTCGAACGGGAGGATGTTTTCTCTACGGAAATTTTGTGAACACATCCCTTAAAGTCGGAATTGGTGACCAGAGGCGGTATATCTAAAGAGCAATAGCCCTCTCGCTGATATACACAATCTTCGCTGCATGGAATCATACTCATGGTTTTTCCTCCTTTATAAATTGCCGGTTGGTTTCCTGTTCATTGTTTGCACAGAAAAGCAAAATATTCCTGTTTGCTGCAATCAAAAAGCAAAACAAATTGCTGGAAGAAGTTTCTCGCAAAAAAAGCTTGCCTCTTTGCATTTTTTCCTTTCCCCATGACCAAAATAGGCGGGAAGGGGGAATGTGCTTGAAACGTTATTTTTTTCTGCTGGCAGCTACGTTAGGGACAATTGGAATTTTACTGGGGGCCGGAAAGGCATTTCAAAAAACGGCCAAGCCCGTAGACACTTGGGTAGTGCGCTCAGAAACCGTTTCGGATACGCTTATGTGTACGGGAACAGTGGAACGCGCCAATGAAAAGAAATTGACATCACCGCAAAACGCTGTAATTGTTGATATGCTTGTGAATCAGGGAAGCGA
>DYBQ01000032.1:20035-22517 GCA_019418545.1 Clostridiales bacterium
AAGGGAGAAACGGTTTGTACTATGAGGGTCTCCAATCTCGATTCTGAGCCAGAGGTTTCACAGGAAACATACCAGCAGTTGTGGGAAGAATATCAGCAGACGGGGATTATCCCGGAAGAAGCCCAGGGCCTGCTGGCAGCAGCTTCTGACATGCAAAAGCCAAACAATGGAGGCGCAGAGGAAGAGGGCGAGCTGATTTCCATTACAAGCCCGATTTCTGGGACCGTTACTTCGTTGTCTCCAATTGCCGGCGATGTGGTATCGGTTGGGGACGAACTGATGACGATTTCTGACCCGCAAAATTTGCAGGTGCGCTTGGCAGTCAATGAAGGGAATATTTATAAAATTAAGGTTGGTCAGGAAGCCAGTATCACCGGTTCCGGCTTTCCCGGACAAACCTTTGGGGGAGAAGTCCTTTCCATTTCTGATGAAGCAACCCGCCAGGCCTCTGCTTCTGGAAATGAGACAACGGTAGAAGTCATGCTGAAAGTCCTTGAGCCAACAAAGGCCATTAAACCCGGCTATACAGTAAAGGCTTCGGTGACGACAGAAGAGCTGCCGGATACGCTGTTGATTCCTTATGAAGCGGTTTCTGCAGACGAAGACGGGCAAGAGTGGATTTATCTTGTCAAAAATCATCGTGCCGTAAAAATGAAGGTGACAGCCAAACAGGAGTTTGCAGAGGGATTTACGATTGAAGAAAAAATATCAGAGGGTACACAGGTAATCCTGACACCGGAGCAAGTCACAGAAGGGGATTATGTTTCCTGCACGGTGAAGGAGGCGCTTTCGGATGATTGAGCAAATCCTTTATGCCTGGCGCAGCCTGAGCCGGAAAAGGGGGAGGACGCTTCTTACAATATTGGGAATTGTGATTGGTGTGGCTTCTGTAACGATTATCGGAAATATTTCCCAATGCGGCACCGATGCCCTGAGCACGGAAATGGACAGCCTTGGTTTGAGCGGGTTGACTATCAGTGCTTCGGAAAATGCAGTTTTGCAGGAGGACACGCTGAAAACCATACAGTCCAATGAGCAAGTAGAACAGGCCATGCCAGTGCTGATGCAGGTGAGCTCTATTTCAGCTCGCGGAGAAAACACCGATGCCTTATTATGGGGAATTGATGAAAATGCAAACCGGATTATCTCGATTCAGGTGCTTCATGGCCGGGGGTTGAATCATCAGGATGTAGCCATGCAAAACAAGGTGTGCCTGATAGACGAAGGGTTTTCGCAAGCCGCTTTTGGCAGAAGCAACAGCGTTGGCAAACAGGTAGAAGTATTGTGTGGAGGCATACAGGAGAAATATACGGTAGTAGGGGTGGTAAAAACCGGGAGCGGGCTGCTGCAAAGCTTTATGGGGAGCTATATCCCATCCTTTGTATATATCCCGTATACCGCCATGCAGTCAGCTCTCGGGAAAACGACCTTTGACCAGATTGCCGTAAGGATTGAAGAGGGGGAGGACGCTGACGAAGTGGGAAACAGCTTGGTTTCTTCTCTCGACCGGCAGACTGGTATTGAAGATGGATATGCCGCCAACAATCTGGTCAAACAAAAGGATACCCTCACCAATATGCTGAATATCCTGACGCTGATTCTGTCAGCAGTGGGGGCGGTGTCTCTGTTGGTAGCCAGCTTGAGTATTATGACCGTTATGCTGGTATCAGTTCACGAGCGTACCCGGGAAATCGGTATTAAAAAGGCAATCGGGGCACGCAACAGTACGATTATGGTGGAATTCTTATGGGAAGCCCTGCTGCTGTCCCTGACTGGCGCGGCCATTGGAATTCTTGTTGGGACAGGCGTTTCTCTGTTAGGTGCTGCGGCTTTTGGAATTTCCATGACGCCGCGAATGGACATTGCTTTGATAGCGGCTGGGTTTTCGGTTGTCAGCGGGATTCTGTTTGGCGTATATCCGGCCAGAAAAGCGGCACAGCTGCATCCTATTGATGCGCTTCACAGCGACAGCTGAGCGGTGAAAAGAGAAGAGGAGAAAAGGTGAAGGAGCGTTTTTTGCAAAATCCCAATCTGCCCCAAGGGGCAGTTTTACATATTTTATTATCGGGAGAATATCCCCATATTGTGAAAGCCCTGGAAAAGCAGGGGATTGCTGCTATTGCACTGCCTGCATCAGAGAGGCTTCCAGTACCGGTAAGATATCATGGGGACATGTTGTGCTGTTATCTTGGCCATGGCCGGATGGTGATTGCAGCAGGAGAAAAGGCTCTGTATGAACGTCTGGTATGTTTTGATATTCAAACTATTTTCACACAGCAGCCGCTGCAAAATTTTTATCCCAATGATGCAGGATGTAATGTCCTGCAAATCGGAAAGCATGTGTTTTATAATCCAAAGTCAGCTGACAAGAAGGTTATCAAGGAACTAGAAGGTTGTATACTGCACAGGGTATCACAGGGCTATAGCCGATGTTCGGTGGCCGTGGTGGCGGCCTGGGTATTATCGAGGCCGACGACATCGC
>DYBQ01000033.1:0-12187 GCA_019418545.1 Clostridiales bacterium
CAATTCAGGAGAGGTTGTTTCATAAAATGGAGCAATATGAAGTACCTGAAAATTGGAGTGGGAAGGCCTTGTATCTTTAATATTGAATGAAAGAGGTGGGTCCGATGGCACAGGAAGAAATTTCACAGTTGAATCAGAACGGTCTGTCGGACCGTAACTGATTCGTATAGATAAGCTGCTTTGATAGCTGCGTTCGAAGATTGAAATTTTGGTAAAGGAATGAGTCCAAAGTACAGCGTACAATTGTAAACACAACAACTTGAGAGACGATTGGGAATAAGGTGTTTTTTAAAAGAATGCTTGATCCAGTAAACAATTTGTCTATCGGCTGAGAAACTGAGGAACCCATATTTCCAAGGTTTTTGTAAAACCTGATTCCAGCAGTGTGGAAATAATAAGATGATATGGTATGGGGTATCCAAAAAGAAAAAATGTTCAGGCTTTATGCCCAGCCGAAAATCGTAAGAAAGTAAACCGAGTTGTTAATTGGTATACGCCGATGTACTAGATGATACAAATTATCATATAAGTTCTCTGGACTGGTTTCAGAGATAGATGATATGGAAAATTGAATAGAAAGTCATTTGCCTGTTGACTGGGAGACCGTTGGTGTAAGACTGGTAAACCCGGAGTAAATAGTTGGTAAAGTAATGACAAATCAGGAAGGAGCTTCCGCAGAAATGCAGAAGCTCCTTTATAATTTGAAAAGTAATGTTGTAGAAGTTTTATAGCGGACAAATTACATGACGAATTGATAAAAGGGATTCACTGTTTTTAAAGTGAATCCCTTTTTATTCGTTCAATTCTTCATCAGAAATTTTTATAAAATGGTTATCGCGTATTCTGTCAGCGCTTTTTATTGGGAAGAATCTTTTTAACAGCAGCCAGAAGTCCGCCGATATTTAGCAGAGTAATGAGAAGCGTGAGAGCAATTTCGATAGGAATCCAATAGGGAATCTCCATGACCATAATAAAAGCTTGTCCTAACAGAAGAATCGTGTTTACAGTGAGCCGTAAGCCACCCACCCGCATATGAATAAATCGCTTGGTGTCATAGGCTCGCAGCAAAAAGACTACAAAATAACTGGCAAACATGGCAAATGCAGCGCCGTTTACGCCAAAATAGGAAATCAGAATAAAACTGAGAATCACATTCACAATGGCTCCTGCGGCTGTAGTCGCCAGTGAAAGAATGCTCTTTTTATTCACGATATACACGGTACCCAAAAACGTTACCATGCAAGAATAAACCGTCGCTACCGAAAGCAGCGGCACATATCGCCAGGATTCATAATAGGAATCCGCCACCATAATGTTGGTGATAACTTTGGAGAAAAGAATGAGGAAAGAACCAACAATAAACACCAGAGAGCTTAAGCTGTGGAAAACATGGGTAAAAAAGCGGGCTCTCCCTTTCTCTTCTGTAATGGCAGACATTTGCCAGGCGTTCATAAAAATCGTCGAAATCAGGATAATGGCAGAGGGCCATTTATATGCTGCCGCATATAAGCCGTTGGCCCCCTCGCCTAAAATTGCGGTAATAATATAACGGGAAGAAACAGTTGTTACCCACCAGAAAACTGTGTTGGGAATCATGGGAATGGAATAGCGCAGCATATCCTTCCAAGTGGAGCAGCCCCGAAGATGCGACGGATGAAAATATTGCAAAATCCGGCCGTTAAAGAGCAGGAACAGGCAAGAACATCCATCTGCACAAACAATGGCAGCCAAATAACCGTTTACACCCCAATCAAACCCCAAAAGGAAAACAATGGTGAACAGCAACGTTAAGGCTGTACTCAAAATCCCATCCACTGCGTATAATTTGATATGACCTTTTGCCCGTACAAACTGTTGGAACAGCAGCCGCATGGAGGAAGTAATCACAAATATACATAAAAGATTTGTATAGCCGTCCAATCCGGGGATAACTGTTAAAATAGGGTAGCATAGGAATAGAAGGACATAACCACCCAGCAATGTCAACAGACCTGTAGAGAGCACCTCGCTGTTCGGGACTTTCCTATCCAGTCCAAAGCGGATGACAGCATCGGTAATCCCAAAGGATACCAGTGGTACCAACAGATTGGCACTTTGCTGCAAAAGGTCGGAAGTACCGTATTCTGCATCGGTCAGCACATTGGTATACAGCGGCATCAGGAAAAACACCAACAGCTTGGAGCCAAAGGTTCCAATAGCAAAAATCAGTGTATTGGAAAATAATCGTTTATACTTATCCATATTCACTTCCCCATTATCCGGTATGAAAGCCTAAAAGCAGGTTGGCTTTCAGGAGATTTGTTTTTTCATCAGGCTGGGACAATTTGAAGAATATTGCAGAAAAACAAAATGAGAATCAGTGCGCCCAAGGCAATCCGATACCAACCAAAAGGTTTAAAGTCATGTTTGCGGATAAAGCCCATAAACAGACGGATTACCAAGACAGAAACCAGGAAAGCAACAATCATACCGGTCAGCAGGATAATCAGCTCGTTGGAAGTAAAGCCAATCCCATAATCCTTGAAATATTTGAAAATCTTTAAAGCACTTGCTCCCAACATGGTGGGAATGGCCAGGAAGAACGAAAACTCAGCAGCAACACTTCTGGAGCAACCCAGCAGCACTGCACCAAGAATCGTGGCGCCCGAGCGGGAGGTGCCGGGAATCATGGCCAGGGCTTGGAATAAGCCAATGAGCAGCAGGGTTTTCATATCCAATTGGTTATAGGCTTGAATTCTGGGGCGGCGATGGCGATTTTCTGCCAATAGGAAAAATATACCATAAACAATCAGCATAATCGCCACTGTGACGGCATTATAAAGATAATCATTAATCATGTCGTCAAACAGAAGGCCCAAAATCATGGCGGGAATGGTGGCAATAATTACTTTGCCCCACAATGAAAAGGTCTGCCGCTTTTCAATTTGGTTTTTGCTGGGGGAGAAGGGGTTTAGCTTGTGGAAATAGAGTACCAGCACGGCCAGAATAGAGCCGAACTGGATAACTACCAGGAACAAATCGACAAAGGCCTGCCCGCCGGTAAAACGGGTTTTATCCATAGGCCAGAAAGAATCAAAAAGAATCATGTGGCCGGTGCTGCTGATAGGCAGCCATTCGGTAATTCCCTGGATAATTCCCAGAAGAACGGCTTTTAAGAATTCAATGATATCCAAGAATCCATCTCCTTTACCTCGATTGGGGAACGCAAAAGCAAAAAGGACCCCATAATCATACATACGGTCTCGAAGCCACAAACATACCGTTTGACATGCAGAGAAATAAAAATCCAGCATTATGAGGAGATTCTGATACAGCGTACCCGGTATTTGATAAATGTACTGCCCCTTATTATAACAGATAAGCCTTGATTTTCCAATGGATAAAACACGTTCCGTGAAAAAGAAACAAAATATTTACAAACGCATGAGGGTTTCTTCATAAACGAGCAGCAGAGAAATTCGCCATAAAACAAAAGAGCCGGATTCCTCCGACTCTTTCACGCAAAAACATTACCTATCCAAGTAAAGAAAGATAGATTCTTTCGGCAGCCACAGCCTGATTTTGCGGCGTGACGCCTCGCACAGTGGAACTGACAATCCGGGTAAGGGCTTCTTTTCCTGGTCCCTCAATCCGAGCAAACTTCCGCACCAAATCAAACAACTCCGATTCGTGTGACCAGACAAAGCCGTTCTTTTTGTTTTCTACAATGCAGGCGGTTCCGCTGCCCTGACGGATTAGCAAAGGGGTGCCGCAGGCAGCGGCTTCCCAGGCAGAAAAATGAAACTCTTCCGATTGAGAGCAGGAAATATAGCAGCAGCTCAATTGATAGCACACAGCCGTTTCTTCCCGAGACAAGGGGCCAGTAAGGGAAACGCTTTGGGCAAGATGCAGAGAATGCAGCAGGGATAGAAGTTCGTCTGTTTGTTCCTCCCGCTCCATAATCAGCAGCTGAAGCGTATCATCTCCCCGGAAAGCTTCGGCCCATTTTTCCACCAGCGTATATATGGAATCGTCATCACAGACACCGCAAAGAACTGCAGTTTTCCCTTCAAGGGAAAGGATTTCTGCCAGTGCTTCTTTTTGTGCCTCACGAGCACCGCCAGGATAAAACAGGCTGGTATCAATGGCACTGGGGAACAGCGTCCCCGAAGTGTGAAAGCCCTCTTCATGTAGGCGCCGGGCCATGGCTTCGCTGAGCACAGCAATTTGCCCTGCCTCGCGCAGCACGGTTTGTGCAGTCCGAATCCGGGCGCGTTCCCGCATAATGGCTGCAGGGGAAAAGCGGCGGTGTCCCTTTTCGGCATCCTCCAGAGAGTGAACGGTAAGCAAGGCAGGAATCCGGTTTTGAGCTGCAAATTCCTGGGCATATAGGCCTGTTTCCGACAAAGTGTGGATATGAATCACATCGGGATTAAATTCTGAAAGTTTTTGGAACAGCTGACGTTTTCCAAGCTTGGAAAGCTGGATACCGGCTCGGTTTTCTGCGGGCTTTCCGTCACATTTTACCACGCGCCCTTCAATAGACGGCTCCCGAAGTCCGATTTCGGGCATGGCTACTAAAACCGTATGGCCGATACGGTTCAACCCTTCAGCAAGAATATAAATATGAATGGCAATATCGTTATTCAGGGAAGAATAGGAATCGGTAATAAAAGCAATTTTCATAGGGTATCCTCCGCTATTTGGGGAAACCAGTCCCCAAATCTCTATCTATCATCATAAATTACGTTATAAACTGTGTCATATTGTGCAAAAAGGCACTTGTCTGTTCACATTATATCACAAACTTTAGGAGCTTCAATAGATTTTTCGTCGGAAACGAAACAATTCTCTTTAATCTTTTGAGATAATGCGATATAATAAATATACGGGTTTTCCCTGTGGAATGGCGAGATAGAAGCTATACTTCCCTCACAAAAATTATCAAAAAACGGCCGGCAAATGCCGGGACGGAAAATTAAAACGAAAGGACGATGAACTATGGTTACCACCTTTACCGTGTCCCTTTCCAAAGTTATGAAAGAGCTGGGGTTGGCTACCATTTATCTGCCCATGAGCGCTGATGAGATTTTAATCTCTTCCCGGGACGTCAATCGTCCGGGTCTGGAGCTCAACGGGTTTTATGATTACTACGATAGAAATCGTATTATTATTTTTGGTAATGCAGAAACAGCACTTTTGGCTTCCTTTACTACCGAAAAGCGCAGTCAGGTGCTCAATGCCCTGTTTTCCCGCAAGCCCCCCGCTGTCATTGTGGCTCGGAATATTACACCTGCCCCCGAAATGATAGAAGCCGCTAAAACCTTCGGCGTGGCTCTGCTGAAAACAGCCGATACGACATCCAATCTGTTGGCTGCACTGGTTGCCTATATGAATACGGAGCTGGCTCCCCGGATTACCCGCCACGGCGTGCTGGTGGAAGTGTATGGCGAAGGAATTTTGCTGGTAGGCGACAGCGGCGTGGGCAAGAGCGAAACCGCAATTGAGCTGATTAAACGGGGACACCGGCTGATTGCCGACGATGCAGTAGAAATCCGCCGGGTATCTGCCAAAACCTTGGTGGGCTCTGCGCCGGAGAACATTCGTCACTTTATTGAGCTGCGCGGTATTGGAATTATCAATGCACGGCGGATTTTCGGTATGGGCGCTGTTAAGATTAGTGAAAAAATTGATATGTGTATCAATCTCGAAATCTGGGACAATACCAAGGTATACGACCGCATGGGCATTGATAACGAGTATACCGAAATTCTCGGAAACCGGGTGCCGGTGATGACTATTCCTGTAAAGCCCGGACGAAATCTGGCCATTATTATTGAAGTAGCCGCCATGAACAACCGCCAGAAGAAAATGGGCTATAACGCTGCCCAGGAATTGCTGGCCAGTTTGGGCATGGACGTTTCGGGTATGACAGAAACCGAAACCAAAAAGGATTTAATTTGATAAAACAGTATAGGCTATAGAAAGGAACTTCAGCATGAAACTCATCGCGGATACCCATACCCATACAGTGGCTTCTACCCATGCCTACAGTACCCTGCAGGAAATGGTCCATGCAGCTGCTGAAAAAGGGTTGTTTGCCCTTGGGATAACCGACCATGGCTACAGTATGCCCGGCGGACCGGGGGCATGGTATTTCCGAAACCTGTGTACAGTCCCAAACCAGTTGGAAGGCGTTTGGCTTCTTCGGGGAGCCGAAGCCAATGTTACAGGCTATGAAGGCCAGCTGGATATTCCCGAGGGGGACTTGCAGAGGCTCGACTGGGTAGTCGCATCCATTCACAGCTGCTGTATGCCCGAAGAGGTTGAGCCTACCCGGAAATTATGTACGCAGCTTTGGCTGGAAATTGCAAAGAATCCCTATGTAAACGTTATTGGACACAGCGGAAGCCCAGTGTATGCCTATGATTATGAGAGAGTGATTCCCGAATTTGGGAAACAGGGGAAGCTGGTGGAAATCAATTCCCATTCCTTTGTGGCACGGGCTGACTATGTGCCCAATTGCCGGGAAATTGCCCGGTTGTGCAAAAAGTATGGGGTTTCGGTCATCGTTAATTCCGACGCGCATTTTTCCGCTTCCATTTTGGACTGCGAGGATGCTTTGCATATGCTGGAAGAATTGGATTTTCCCGAAGAACTTGTGATAAATTCTTCCCGGGAGAGGTTTAGCGAGTACCTGCGGGTGCATACAAATTTTTGGAAGTAATCAGGCATGGAGGCATCCTGCCACAGAAAGGGCGTGAACAGCGATGAATACGCTGGAACTGATAGAAAAAAAAGCAGGAGAACTGGGCTGCCGCTGTCTGCGGGAGGAGCCAATGGCAAAGCATACCACCTTTAAAATCGGTGGTCCTGCGGACTTACTGGTATATGCGGGCACTTTTTTTCAGCTTCGTGGGATATTGACTGCCTGCCGGGAAAACGAAGTACCCGTACAGCTTTTAGGAAATGGCTCCAATATGCTGGTATCCGATAAGGGGATTCGGGGAGTGGTAATTCAGCTGGCCGGAGATTTTAACCGGATTAGCCGGGAAGGCGATAGCGGGATTTGCTGCGGTGCGGGCGCTTCGCTGGCTTCGGCCTGCATTTATGCAAGAGACCACGACTTGACCGGTCTGGAATTTGCCTGGGGAATCCCCGGAAGTGCCGGAGGGGCAGCTTATATGAACGCCGGAGCTTATGGCGGGGAAATGAAGGATGTTTTGCGTGCCTGTGAGCATATGACCCTGGACGGGAAAATGGAAACCCTTTTTGGAGAGGAGCTGGATTTGTCCTACCGTCACAGCGCTTATTCCGGGGGAGACAACATCATCCTGTTTTTGCATTTGCAGCTTGAAAAGGGGCATCATTCTGCCATAGCGTCTAAAATGGAAGAGCTGATGAACCGCCGAAAGGAAAAGCAGCCCTATGATATGCCCAGCGCAGGAAGCGTGTTCAAACGACCCGAGGGATATTTTGCCGGAACGCTGATTGAGCAGTGCGGCCTGAAGGGGAAAACAGTGGGCGGCGCCCAGGTGAGTCCCAAGCATGCCGGGTTTATTGTGAACAACGGTGGCGCCACCTGTGGGGATGTCCAAGCGCTGATTGCGCTGATTCAGGAAACAGTGCTTCGGGAAACCGGTGTTGCGCTTGAGTGTGAAGTGCGCGCCTGCGGTGAAAGGTGAATTTTACCGAGGGGAAGAAAGGACGGGAAGTGGAAAATGGATTTTGTGATTGTTACGGGATTATCAGGTGCGGGCAAAACCAGAGCACTGCATTCTATGGAGGATATTGGCTTTTTTTGTGTGGATAACCTGCCGGCACAGCTGATTCCCACTTTTTATAATCTTTGTGTTTCTTCCAAGGAGCGGCGCAGCCGTGTGGCAGTGGTAACGGATACTAGAGGAGGAGAGTTGTTTGCCTCTCTTTTTGATGTGCTGGACGAGATGCAGAAAAACCATATGGAGTACAAAATCCTGTTTTTGGATGCCACAGACTCCGTGCTGAACAATCGATATCAGGAAAACCGCCGCCGTCACCCATTGGCAGACGCCAACCAGAGCTCTGTGGAAGAATCTGTGCGTTTGGAGCGTGAAATGCTTCGGCCGGTGCGGGAGCGGGCGGATTATATTATTGATACAACTTTTTTGACCACGGCCCAGCTGAAAAGCCGGATTTCCAACCTGTTTCTCGAGAACTCCAATGATGCGCTCATGGTGCAGTGTATGAGCTTCGGGTTTAAATATGGGATTCCATCAGAAGCGGATTTGGTGTTTGATGTACGCTGCCTGCCCAACCCCTATTATATTGAAGAACTGCGCCATCAAACCGGGCTGGATGCGCCGGTGCGGGATTATGTGATGAAATGGGAGCAGACCCAGGGTTTCATTAAGCGATGGGTTGATTTAATCGACTATATGTACCCGCTGTACTGCGCAGAGGGAAAAAGCCAGCTGGTCATTGCCGTAGGCTGTACCGGAGGGCATCATCGCTCTGTAGCGCTGGCACAGTATCTGTGCGACTATTTGGTCAATCAGGGGAAGCGGGCCGGTGTCAATCATCGGGATATTCGAAAGCAGTGAGGTGGCGTGTATGTCCTTTGCGTCAGAAACCAAAAAGGAAATCTGTCGGGAAACGGTGTCATCCCTCTGCTGCCAAAAGGCTATGGCCTATGGGCTATGGCTGTTTACCCGGGGGTTTTCGCTGCAGGATAATGCTATTATGACAGAAAACGGACTGGTGGCTCGCCTGATGGCAGAATCGGCAGCAGAAGCTGCCGGGGTAATGATAGAAATGCGCGTTTCCATGAGCCGGAAGGAGTCGGGGGTATACACGCTCACCGTTCCGGGAGACGACCAGAAGCTTCGTTTGCTGGAAGCCTTTGGCCATACGGGACGGGAAGTGAACCTCCGTTTAAACCGCGCCAATTTGGAAAACGACTGTTGTATGCGCGCCTTTATCCGGGGTGCTTTTTTGTCTTGTGGTACGGTGACAGACCCAAGAAAAGATTATCATCTGGAATTTTCCATTCCCCACCGGCGTCTGGCACAGGATTTTGTGACGCTTTTGGAAGAGGTGGAAGGAATCTGTTTACAGCCTTCTATAACCCGGCGCAAGGGCAGCTGTGTGGTTTATATCAAGGGCAGCGAACAGATTGCCGATTTGCTTACTTATATGGGAGCGCCCACTGCATCCATGACGCTGATGCAGGCCAAAATGGTCAAGGAAGTCCGTAATTATGTGAACCGCACCACCAACTTTGAGACAGCCAATATTGACAAGACCGCATCGGCTTCGGCCAAACAGGTGGTGGCCATCCGCCATTTACAGGAAACAGTGGGGCTTGAGAACCTGCCGGATGATTTGCGGGAAATGGCCTATCTGCGGCTGGAAAACCCGGAAATGAGCCTGCGGGAGCTGGGAGAGGCACTGTCTATCAGCCGCTCCGGGGCCAACCACCGGATTCAGAGATTGTTGGAAATGGCAAAGACGGAATAATAGATTCTGTTCGAAAAGAGGGTTTCTGTTTTTAAGGAGACTGCCATGAAAAAGAAAGTGAAATTACTTGCGCTTTTTCTCAGTATTTTTCTTGTTATCCTCTGCACAATCGGTATTTCTAAGAACCATCAGGAAAAAGAGGAAAAATATTCCTATACGGTATCACAGGTGAATGCCTGTCTTAAGCGAATTGTGAGTTATAGTAAGCGCTGTTTGGAAAACCTTCCTGCTCACAATCCAAATGATTCGGGTGAAATTGTAGATGCTTTTTCAACGCTTTCCTTAACATTGAATGACAGTGAAGGCCTGCATAATCGAAACAGCAGGGAAATCAGCTCCTCTGTCGAGAATTTTATGGATTATTTTAATGGGGAGTATCCCAGAATGTCAACGCCTGATAAAACTGCCTGTTTGAAAAGCTTGATACAGGCATCAGAAAAACTGATTTCTTCTCTGGATACAGACAGCGGCGAGATACCAGTTGATACGTTTATACAGGAGGCGGCAGAGTTTGCCGCTTCTCTCGACCAAATCCGCAGTGAAACAATATAAGCAATCTCTTTGAAAGGAGTGATGCTGGTGGCTTTTGCACATCTTCACGTTCATACCGAATATAGCCTGCTGGACGGCGCTTGCCGTATTGAAAAGCTGATGGACAGGGTGCAGGCCTTGGGACAGGACAGCATCGCCATTACCGACCACGGCGTCATGTACGGCGCCGTGGATTTTTATAAAGCGGCGAAAAAACGGGGGCTCCATCCCATCATCGGCTGCGAGGTCTATGTGGCCAAACGGACCCGGTTTGATAAAGTACACGAGCTGGACAGCGAAAACCGTCATCTGGTGCTATTGTGCGAAACCCAGCAGGGGTATCAAAACCTGATTGCCATGGTGTCGAGAGCCTGGGTAGAAGGCTTTTATCACAAGCCCCGGGTGGACTTTGAACTGCTGGAGAAGTATCACGAAGGGCTGATTGCCCTTTCGGCCTGTTTGGCGGGAGAAATTCCCCGGGCGCTCTCGGTGCAGGATTATGCAGAAGCGAAAAAGGCCGCCCTGCGGTATGAGGGGATTTTCGGGAAGGGCAATTTCTTTCTGGAATTACAGGACCACGGATTGGCAGAACAGCAGCGCATCAATCCCCAGATTATCCGGCTTTCCCGGGAAACGGGAATCCCTCTGGTGGTGACAAATGACAGCCATTATATTCAAAAAGAGGACAGCCAGATGCACAAAATCCTGCTGTGTATCCAGACCAACCACACCATCGAAGACCCGGATACCATGGAATTTGGCTCCGAAGAGTTCTATATAAAATCGGAAGAGGAAATGCGCGCCCTGTTTCCCGAATGTCCCGAAGCGGCAGACAATACGCAGGCCATTGCCCGCCGGTGTCAGGTGGAGTTTGAATTCGGCAAAACCAAGCTTCCCCGGTTCGACACCCCCAACGGCCAGGAGAACACCGCTTATTTCCGGGAGCAGTGTGAAAAGGGAATGGTTCGCCGCTATGGGGAAAATCCGCCGGAAAAGGTGCAAAAACGGCTTGCTTATGAATTGGACATGATTGAAAAAATGGGGTATGTCAACTACTACCTCATTGTCCACGATTTTGTCCGCTATGCAAGGTCTGTAGGAATCCCCGTGGGGCCAGGCAGAGGCTCCGGCGCCGGAAGCCTTGCAGCCTATTGTATTGGCATTACCGGCATTGACCCGATTCGCTATGATTTGCTGTTTGAACGTTTCTTAAACCCGGAGCGGGTGAGTATGCCCGACTTCGACATCGATTTCAGCGACGAGCGCCGTCAGGAAATGATTGACTATGTGATTCGCAAATACGGTGCAGACCATGTGGCTCAAATTGTCACTTTCGGTACCATGGCGGCCCGGGGAGTTATCCGGGATGTGGGCAGAGCAATGGCCATTCCCTATGCCACCACGGATATTGTGGCCAAAATGGTGCCGATGGAGCTGCACATGACCTTGGATAAAGCGCTGGAAGTTTCTGTAGATTTGAAAAACAGGTATGATACAGATTCCCAGATTCACGAGCTCATCGATATGGCCCGGAAAATCGAAGGGATGCCCCGGCACACCTCGACCCATGCGGCTGGGGTTGTGATTACCGACCAACCGGTCAGCGAATATGTGCCGCTTGCCAAAAACGACGAGTCCATTGTTACCCAGTATACCATGACTACGCTGGAAGAGCTGGGGCTTTTAAAGATGGACTTTTTGGGACTCAGGAACCTTTCTGTGATTGACAACACGGTAAAAATGGTGGCCCGGAAAGTGCCCGGTTTTGCTATTGAACAGATTCCCATGGATGATAAAGCCGTGTTTCAAATGTTTGGCAATGGGGACACCGAGGGCGTATTCCAGTTTGAATCGGCCGGGATGCGCCGGGTGGTAATGAACCTGAAGCCCGAGTATTTGGAAGATTTGATTGCCGTGATTTCCCTCTACCGGCCGGGCCCCATGAAGTTTATCCCTGCCTATGTGGAAAACCGCCATCACCCGGAAAAAGTGACCTATCAGCATCCACGGCTTTCCAAAATTCTGGATGTTACCTATGGCTGTATTGTGTATCAGGAACAGGTCATGCAGATTTTTCGGGAGCTGGCAGGTTATTCCCTGGGCCGTGCAGATGTGGTGCGCCGGGCGATGTCCAAAAAAAAGGCCGATGTGATGGAGCGGGAAAAGAAAATCTTTATCC
>DYBQ01000033.1:12197-12541 GCA_019418545.1 Clostridiales bacterium
TTTATCCACGGCCTGCAAAGAGAGGATGGCAGCTGGGAAGTGGAGGGCTGTGTCAACCGGGGCGTTGATGAAAAAACAGCCGAGGACATTTTTGGGCAGATGGAGAGCTTTGCTTCCTATGCTTTTAATAAGTCCCACGCCGCAGCCTATGCCACCGTTGCCTATCAGACGGCATGGCTCAAATGTCATTATCCAAAAGAATATCTGGCATCCCTGCTCACCAGCGTGCTGGATTCTTCCGGCAAGGTGGCCGAGTATATGGCTGAGTGCAGCCGGCTGAAAATTCAGGTGCTGCCGCCTCACGTCAACGAAAGCCGCCGGGGATTTACTGTGGCGGGAGACAA
>DYBQ01000033.1:12551-22021 GCA_019418545.1 Clostridiales bacterium
GCACTGGATGGGCTGGGGAATAACCGCCGGGAAATGCTGACTTCCGTTAACACGGTGATGGATTCGCTGGATGCAGACCGCAGGCGAAATTTGGATGGACAGCTGGGCTTTTTTGACATGCCGTCTGCCGGGGAGGAACAGGAATCGAAAAAAGAGAGGCTACCTGCTATGCCGGACTTCTCCCCATCGGCAAAACTGGCGATGGAAAAAGAAGTAACCGGGATGTATCTTTCCGGCCATCCGGTGTCAGAATATTCCCAGCTGTTCCGAAAAAAAGCCGTGCTTTCTATGGGAGATATTCAAAAGGATGCCCGGGAAAACGGCGGAAAATTTCGCGACGGCCAACGGGTGCGGGTTTTGGGAGCCATACAATCAGTCAAACAGAAAATTACCAAAAGCAGCGGTACTATGGCCTTTGTAATGTTGGAAGATTTGTATGATGCTATGGAGCTGCTAGTATTTCCCAACGTATACAGCCGATACAGCGCCCTTCTTCGGGAAGGAAAAATTGTTTTGGCTGAAGGAAGGCTGAGCCTTACAGAAGAAAAAGATACCAAGCTGGTGTGCGATACGGTTTTTCCGCCGCCAGATGCTCATGCATCCCTTTCTCCGTGGAAAGAACAGCCGGACAGGCCTCAAAAGGAAGAGAAAAAGCATTCTTCCCGTCCTGGACTCTACCTCAAGGTTCCGGGAAAGGACAGCCGGGAATATCAAAAAGCTCTGCAATATATTTCGATTTTTGATGGAGCAACCCCACTGTATCTTTATTTACAGGACACGGGAAAGCTGGTACGAGCGCCGGTTTCCATGAATTTGGATGTCAATCCGGTGCTTATCCGGGAACTGAAAAAGTTGTTGGGGGAGGATTGTGTCGCGCTGGTGGGACAGGACAATCTCTGAATGTTCTACTATTTTTTTGAATGATAAAAAAAATTAGCAAAATGAGACAAATTAGCTGTATCAGGGAGATTTTTTTACATGAGAAATACTTGATTATTCGCGCTCTATTTATTATAATAAGTAGTAAGAATGAATATGTGAGCAGGGGCTTCCCTGCTCCTTTACAAAATGGGAATCAGTAATATAACATGATTTAGGAGGACGGTATATTATGAGTACCAAAACAATTGCCGTGTTGACCAGTGGAGGAGACGCTCCCGGAATGAATGCTGCGCTTCGCGCAGTAGTTCGTACAGCGATTTCTTATGGAATGCATGTGTATGGCGTCCGCAGAGGATATAATGGCCTTCTTAACGGCGATATGATTGAAATGAATCTGCGCAGTGTTTCCGATATTATTCATCACGGTGGAACTGCCCTGTATACTGCCCGCAGCCCCGAATTCAATACGCCTGCAGGCGTACAGAAGGCTGCTGATAAATGCCGCGCCATGGGAATTGATGGCGTAGTGGTCATCGGTGGCGACGGCTCCTTCCGTGGCGCAAGAGATTTGACCAATGCAGGTATTCCCTGTATCGGTGTTCCCGGAACCATTGATAATGATATTGCATGTACTGAATATACAGTTGGCTTTGATACGGCTATGAATACTGCCATGGAGATGGTAGACCGTCTTCGTGATACCACAGAATCTCATGACCGCTGCAGCGTGGTAGAAGTAATGGGCCGCCGTTGCGGCGACTTGGCATTGCATACCGGTATTGCAGTAGGCGCAACCGCGATTCTGGTTCCCGAAGTTCCCTATGATTTTGAACGTGACGTGATTCAGCGTATGAAATTCACCCAGAAGACCGGCAAAAAGCACTTTATCATTGTGGTTGCCGAGGGTGTTGGCGGAGTAGAACAGCTCGCAAAGAATATTCAGGATGAAACCGGAATTGAAACCCGTGCAACCGTTCTGGGTCATGTGCAGCGCGGCGGTTCTCCTACACTTCGTGACCGTGTGATGGCCAGCCGTATGGGCTATCATGCAGTGGAGTTGCTGGATAAAGGAATTGGCAATCGTGTGGTAGCTTATCGTGAAAGCAAGATTGTTGATTTTGATATTACCGAAGCACTGGAAATGAAGCGTGTGTTCGACAAAAAGCTCTATGAAATCGCTTTGAGAATTTCTATTTGATTAACAAGTATTAAAATTTATATAATCATCAACAGGGATTTATCCTTTTGGATAAATCCCTGTTTTGTACCAGAAAAGGTTAGCTTTCCTTTTCTATCGCGTCCTGACCTCAAATTTTAAAACCTGACAGGTTCCTTATTTGGTTACAGTGTGTAATACATTATTTTTTACAGGAGGTATCTATGAAAGTACCTGTTTTGATTACCGCACTTTGTCTGTCTCTTTGCTTAACTGCATGTGGCAATCAAGAGGCACCAGAAGCTTCCCAGCAAGTCCAGTCTTCTGCCTCAGAAACTGCCGGAATTTTATCGCAATTTACTGCGCAGGATTTGCAAGGGGATTCAATAAATCAAGAGATTTTTCAAGGCCACAAACTCACGATGGTAAATGTGTGGGCAACCTTTTGTACCCCTTGTATCAATGAAATGCCGGATTTAGGAGAATTATCGCAGGAATATTCCGATAAGGGAGTTCAAATTATAGGAATGGTCTCGGATGCAATGGCATCCGATGGCAGTATTGA
Organism: Clostridiales bacterium; assembly: GCA_019418545.1. Lineage (GTDB taxonomy): Bacteria > Bacillota > Clostridia > Oscillospirales > Acutalibacteraceae > Heritagella_A. The sequence goes on from DYBQ01000033.1 coordinate 15,155, forward strand.
TAAGGAGCAAGTTGCCTTGGCGCAGGAAATTGTGGATTCTACGGCGGCTAATTATACGCACATCCTGCCAGGTGAGGATTTATATGGCCTTTTATATCAAATTACCTCCGTTCCAACCACTTTCTTCGTGGATGAAGAGGGAAATCAGGTTGGGAACACATATTTGGGTGCCAAAGATAAGGAGGCATGGAAAGCCATTATTGACCAGCTGCTGGAAGAGGTAGAGAAATGAAGTTCTTTAAGAGCCGGTATTTTACTTTTTTGCTTCTGCTCATAGGCGTTGCTTTTGTAGTAATAGGAGTATGGCAGGAAGAGACCGAAGAGGTCTACCGAAAAGCTATCAATATTTGTATGGAGTGTATTGGCCTTGGTTAAAAAGATTCGAAAACATCTGCGCACCATCGTTCAAATTTGTGTTGCGGCTTTGACGAATGGCTATGCGGCGGGATTCACCAGAGGGACAATTTATAAAGGAAATTCCAAGGCGGTTTGTGTTCCTGGCTTAAACTGCTATTCCTGTCCGGGGGCTTTGGGGGCTTGCCCCATTGGCTCTTTTCAGGCGGTAATCACCAGCCGGGACCATGTGTTTTCCTATTATGTGGTGGGATTTTTACTTTTGTTTGGAGCTTTGCTGGGACGCTTTGTTTGCGGATGGCTGTGCCCCTTTGGATTGGTGCAGGATTTGCTGTATAAAATTCCGTTCCCCAAAAAGCTAAAAAAATTGCCGGGTGACCGTTTTCTCCGATTTCTCAAATATGTGATTCTAATTGGCTTTGTGATTATACTGCCCCTCACGGTGCTGGATGTAGTGGGACAGGGGCAGCCATGGTTTTGTAAATACATCTGTCCTTCAGGGACGCTATTTGGGGGAATTCCCCTGATTTCTGCCAATCCGGCCTTGCAGTCTGCCCTTTCCTGGCTGTTTACATGGAAATTTGGTTTGCTGGTGGTGCTGCTGTTGCTGTCTATAGTGGTATATCGTCCGTTTTGCCGCTATCTTTGTCCGTTGGGCGCTGCCTATAGTGTCTTTAATCCGGTGGCTCTCTATCGATATTCCGTAAATCAGCAAACTTGTACCCAGTGTAAAGCCTGCCAAAAGGCTTGCCCCATGGATATCCCCGTATACAAAAAGCCGAACAGCCTCGAATGTATCCGTTGTGGGAAATGTAAGGCTGCCTGTCCTCATCAGTCCATCTGCTCGACGTTTTCGTCGAAAAAGAAAAAGCCATGATTGTCTCCCACACAGTTTCGTGTACTACATGATTGATAAACTGAGGCCGGCCCCTTTTAGGGGCCGGCCTTTTCTCTTTATCTACATGTTTTCCTGTACAAACATAAAAATCATTCCAAAAACGTTTATCATAATTCCAGCTGTCCACAAAAAGCGCTCCCAACGCCGGGGTAAACTCTTGGGCAGCAGGCACAGTCCCAGCAGGGCCGCCGGAAGCATGTCTACGGTATATCGAGCTCCAAATTGCCAGCCGCCCATAGTTTTGTGGGCGCATAGAGCCAGCAGAACCAAAAGCAGAGGAATCAGAGAAAAACACAGTACTTCCCGTATTTGTGGACACGTTCTTTCATGAAAAAGGTGGATACCATAAACAATAAAAACAGGATTTACCAGAAAAAACAGAAACCCGTTAAACATGGGGAATTGAAAAGAGAGGTTTCCATCGATGGTAGGAAGCCGAAAAAGCTGGAGAACATTAGGAAGAATATAGGAATAGTGGAATTGTCCATATTGGCTTTGGGTGAATTCTGGAAGATAGTTGTGTCCAAATTCCAGCGGATTTCCAAATCGGGCGGCATTATAGGCCATCATGGCACCGGCAATGAGTAAAACAGCTGTAATTCCAGGCAGCAGTGTATAAAGGGTACGTCCCAGAGTGCGTCTCCCTTTCCACAAAAACCAGCAGCCCGCTGCAAGAAGAAAAATTGCCGAAAACGGACGGCATCCCACGGCCAGTGCCAGAAGAATCAGGCATAGGTTCCTTTTTTGAGAGAGCAAGGCCCACAACCCCCAAAAGCAAAAGGCAAGATTTAAAACCTGCGCCTGGTTCCAAACCCCGCCGGTGCGGGAAAGCTCTGTCAGATTGGTGGCATAGGTGAAAAAGATACCCCAGAATACACAAAGCGCCGGACGATATCCCACAGCTCGAAAACATCCATAGGCTCCAAGAAAGGCAGCAATACCATAGAGAGCAATCAACAAATTTGCTGGGGACATTCCCAAAATCGCCACAAAAGGCAGGCTGAACAGGCTGGAAAGCGGCGGGAAGGATACATAATAGTTTCCTTGATAAATAGCCAGTTCCAACCAGGTGTAAGATGCACCACCTTCAATGTCTAAATGGCCATTTAACCAGTTTTGTGCCTGTAGAGCATAACTGTCATAAACATTGGAGCAAAGTAACGTACCGCCAGCTATCGTGTGATACAAAAGATATCCAAAGATTAGAAGGACTATAGCGGAAGACAGAATTTCAAATTGATTTCGTATTCGGAAGAAAGAATTCAATGTACCAAACCTCCTGTCAAAGCAAATTGGAGACATTTAAAACAACCGCTCATTTAAAATAAATGATTTCCTTTTTATTGTACGAAAGAAATGGCAATCATGCAAGATTCTTCGTATTGGAAAAGCTTTTTGAAAAAGGAGATAGGGGAATTCAGTAAAAAATAGTGAAATTCGTATTTTTTAGAGACGGTTGTTATTTTTTGTTGTTGAAAATGTAAGAGTTATGTCTCAAAATAATAACAGGTACTGTGGGGAAGGAGTAAATGCGTTTGACGCATTGCTACAGGATTGTGAAATATTGTTATGGAAGGAGGATAGGTCGATTTCGTACCCCAGTAAAGAAGGAGGAAAGATTGTGAAAAATGTATTGAAAAAGGCAGCATCTATTGTGCTTTCGGCGACTATTTTAACAGGCTCTATGCTGAACCTGGCGTCCCCTCGGATATATGCGCAGGAAACCGGCAGTGGAAGCGTTCAAAAGGAGTTTTTTGTAGCTGTAGACGGCAGCGACGAAAATGACGGCAGCCGGGATTTTCCGTTTGCTACAGTAGAAAAAGCCCGTCAGGAAGTAGACAAAATCAATGATAACATGACCGGTGATATTATTGTCAATATCGGCGCCGGGGATTACTATTTGGAAAATACCATCCAGTTTGGTGAAAGCGATTCCGGTACCAATGGCTATGAGGTGATTTATCGCAGCAGCGATGGTGTTGGAAAGGCCAATTTGATTGGCGGAGAGAAAATCAGCGGCTGGGTACCAGTTGATGAAACGGATGTCAGTGAATATGACTTGGATGAATCCCTGCTTGGGAAAGTGTATAAGGTACAGCTGGATTCAGAACAGTATGATTTCAACACCCTGTATGTAAACGATGAGCGGGCCGTTATGGCGCGTACCAGAAACCGGGATAACCACCCCAATTTTCCCATGGCAAAGGGCGAATATATGCGCTCTGCCGGCGGGCATAACAATGATTTGAACATGATTTATAATGCTGGCGATATTGATGAAAAAGCAATTGCCGGTATGGTACATGCACAGCAGCGGGGTGAAGAAGAAATTGCCCAAGTGTTTGTATGGGATGGCGGAGATTGGGATTGGTTTACCAATACGGTTCCAATTGCAACCATTGATACAGAAAAGAACGAGTTCAAATTTCCTACACCTCCCGAGGACTACCCGGAAAAATATCGCACCAAATATAATATTGGCTCTGGTGCCCGCTATTTTTTGCAGGGGAACTTGGCCTTTATGGACGTAGAAGGGGAATATCACTACAATAAAACAACTGGAATCCTTTACTACTATCCCAAGGCTTCGGATGGCAAGATTGAAGACCAGACGATTATTGTCCCCACCATGCAGAAGGTATTGTATTTTAAAGGCGCCGAAAAGGAAAATCTGGCAGATGAACCCGATGAAAACAAACAGGTCCACAATATCACCATTGATGGACTGGCGGTCAAGGATACGGAGTTTGCCGATTACTTTACCTATTCCTGGAATTTCGGTGATACAGATGCCGGGATTGGCTATTTCCCAAAGGCGGCAGAAGGCAGCACCAACCCCTCTTTCTGCGAATCTACCGACCGAGAGGAGTTCCGCGTGGGCTCTATTACTCTGACTGGAACCCATGATATTACTATTACCAACACCCGGGTAAAAAACTCCGGTCTGTATGGAATTATCTATGCTGGGGACAATCAGTATAGTACGCTTACCGACTCAGTCATTGAAAACACTGGCTATGGCGGACTGATTTTTGATGGCGGATATCCGGCCATCGGAAAATATAACAACCACAACACAGTAGAAAATGTGTTGATTCATGAGGTAGGCGAACTGGTGGGACATGCTGTGGGAATGACCCTGATGAGCTCCGGCCAGAATACCTTTACCAACATGGAAATTTTTGATACCCCCAAGCGTGCCATCCTGGTAATTGGCGGTTTCCGTCGTGACCGCAATGGCGGCGATAAAAATTATGATGAAATCAAAGACATGTATACGGTAGGCAACCACTTCCAGTATATCCATGTCCATGATGCCCAGCAGGATGCCGGTGAAGACAGCGCCGTATTCCTCAGCTGGCTGCTGGCTGGCAAGGATGTCAAGGCTCTGCATGGCTCCAGCGACCCAAATAATCTGACTACCAATCTGGAAGGAATTGATACCAGCATTGACCGGTACAACTATTTTGACCAGATGCTGATTACTGATGTAGGCGCCGACCCCTCTGTGATTGAAAAGTGTACAGTTGGTGGACTGGATACCGCTATGGGTGCTACCGGAAGTCAGTTCAGTAATATCCGGGCAGCCAATACCCAGCATCATTTGCTGGCAATCCGTGACAGAAGCCAGGGTGACGGCTATGGCGATGTATATGGTATTGAGAACTGCACCAACAATCTGTATACGGACGATTATCTCAAAACCTTTGATGACAGCAAGATGGAGTATGACAAAATCGGTCTGACTGCATCCTTCCCCAATGAATACCGGGTGGAAAAGCGGGCCTATCCTGAGGCGCCGGATGATTTGTATTTCTATGATGACTTTGAAAGTTCCCGTCAGCTTGATTTGAGAAAGTGGACAGTGGAAAAAGGCGAATTGGAAATGCACATTGGTTATGGCTATATGTCTGAAGACCCGCAAGTGGGAAGACGTTCGCTGCCAATTAATGCCGACTTGAATCCCAATGGAATAGTTGTAAGCCGTACCTTTGATAATGACTTAAATAAAATTGTCGAAGTAAAGTATTTAGACAGACGGAAGGACTATGCCAATAATGATAGAGGAGACGCAGTGCCGACAGAAATCCTGCCCAATTCCTTCCTGCGTGTGGATGACGGCGAGAATGCGCTGGGTCTTGGCGCAGTTGGTTCGGTATCCAAGGATTACTATCAGATTAAAAAGGGCGACGAGCTGATTCAGACCAATGTCAAGCGGTATTTTGGCTGGCACACCTTTAAATTTGATTATAGTTCTGGTGTGGATGTAAAGCTGTATATTGATGACCAACTGGTAGCCACTTATGATGAATCCGATGGTGTTTCCACTTCCTTCAACTATATTGGCATGGGTGACTGGGAAGGAAAAGGCGGCAAAGCATTTTTTGACCAGCTGTATGTATATGGTGGAAAAGAAGCACCTCCGGTAGAGGACTTGCCTCTGCCGACACCTCCCGAAGCACCCGATGAGGATTTGTTCAGTGAGGATTTTGAATCTGAAACACCAACAGAATTTGCAACACAGAAGAATAATGCCCAAATGGAAGTAACCGCAGCACCCGATGATGAAAATAACAAGGTTCTGCATGTTACTACCTCTGATGATTTTGTATATTTTGCAGACGGTATGGACTGGTCTAATTATACCTTTACCTGCAAAATTTGGATTGACAACTGGAATGTGAGCGGTACCCCGCAGCCTTGGGACAACATGGCTCCTGTGTGGAATGCAGGCTCTACCGATGACAAGGGAAATTATAACCGTTATTCTCTCAAATATCGCAGAGCCAGCGAAGATTTTGCCCTCTATCGCCGTCGTCCCGGCAGTGACTCTGATATGGTAACAGCGGCAGCTCCTGCTGATTATAACGGAAAGTGGCATGACTATCAAATTTCTACGATTGATGGCTTGATTACCGCCTATGTAGATGGCGAAAAGATTTTTGAATATACGGATTCTTCCAATCCGAATGGAACCATTGGCTTTGATGGTATCAACGTAGAATACTATGTAGATGACATTCATGTGGTCAAGCAGAGAACGCCTGACCCCACTGCCAGCGTTGAGTCTGGAACGTATCCCTCTGCCATTGAAGTCCAGCTGATTCCTGCTGGAAGCAATCAGGATATTTTCTATACCCTGGATGGCAGCGACCCCACTGACCCCGCTCACGGGCTGTATTATATTCCCGAGAGCACCATTACCATTGACAAAACTTGTACACTAAAATTTGCAGCTATCGCAGACGGCGCTCTGTACAGCAATGTGGTAGAAAAATCTTACATTATTGAAGAATTAGCAGAAGTTGACAAAACAGAACTTTTAGCCCTGTACGAAAAGTATGCGGGATATGAAAGCGGCACGTATACGGAAGAAAGCTGGAGCGTGTTTGAGGCCGCCAGAAGCAATGCCAAGGCAGTTTTGGACAACGAGAAAGCTACACAGGAAGAAGTAGACGCTGCAGCAAAGGCACTGGAAGAAGCTGCTGCGCAGCTGGAAGAATATGTGGCTCCCAATAAGACTCTGCTGCAAAAGACTTATGACTATGCATTGACCCTTAGCACCGAAGGCGTAACAGACAGTGCAAAGGCATATTTTGAAAAGGTACTGGCCG
>DYBQ01000034.1 GCA_019418545.1 Clostridiales bacterium
TTTTCTTTGGGCGTTGCCTTGGCCAGCCAGGAAGAAACATTGTCCCAGTTCCATCCAAAGTTGAGCGCCTGCCCCACGCCGGCATAAATCACACCGTCGCTCACCAGTGCCAATACATCGCCTGGACGTACTGTAAACCGGCATTCTGTTATATTTTTTCCCGCCATCTGCCGGAACTCCGGCTCCATTTCCTGCACCTCGCCGTTACGGATAAAGATACAGGGAGGATTGTCGAATTCCACCAGATAGGCGTCTCCGTTATCGCTGATTTGCAGAATACTGAACGTGGAATACGCCAGCTTCCGCACATTACACACCGGCAGCGTGTTGGCAATGGTCTCCACTGCCTGCTCCACCGTTGCTCCTTCATCCAGCATGGTAGAAATAATACTGCTGGTGAGTGTTGATAAAATATTGGCTTTTACACCGCTGCCCAAACCATCCGCAAGCACTGCAATGGTGGAGTCCTTTGTGCGGGTAATCTTCACTTTGTCGCCGCACAACTCTTCTCCATATTTGTTCAGGCTTCGGTAGGCCGCATCCACATGCATTTTCATGGTTGGGAATCACACCTTTCCAAAATTTTAATGCCAGCACCTTGCCTGTCACTTATTCTTCAAAAACAATCATATCCTTCAGCTTGGTCAGGGTCACCTTGGTCTCCGCCGTGGTTTCGCCAAGCAGGCTGGCAATCTGCTGCGCCGCTACCATCTGCTTGTCAATAACTTTTTGCGCCATTTCCATGGTTTCAACGCGCAGGCGATATGTATTTTCCTGTGCCGCCACTTCTTTGGTAATGTCGCGGAAAATACCCATAACCAGCTTTTCTTTTCCAATATAAATCAGGTTCTGCATGGTGGTAATACCATATTGAGGATATTCCACCCGTTTATTGGTAATGGACTCTCCGGTTTCAAACACATATTGGAAGTCGGAAGAATCAATAATCTCATACAGGCACTTCTGCAGCGCTTCGTGGCGGGTAATGCCGAAGGTCTGCTCGGCAGCGCGGTTAAATTCCACAATGTTCATTTCTTCATCCACCATAATGGTGACATTGGGGGTTTCGCTGAGCACATAATTGGACAAAGACTCGGCGCGCTCCTTCATATATGGTACGCACATAGTAAGCTCCGCTTTATTCTGATACACGGCAATTGCCTTTTCACGGCAGGTGGGATAGCCGCAGGAGCCGCAGTTAAGCTCATCTTCGGGGCTTGTCTTGCCAATCTTGGCCAGAATCATGCGGATGGTTTCCTCATCGGGGATATCCTCCTTGACGGAGCGGTCCACAAAGGTCATACTCATGGGGATGGAAGCATCCATAGCCGGATAACTCTCATCCTCGCGGGCATAATCCTCAATCCGCAGCCGCATGGCAAACCGGGAGGTTTCGTCCTTCACGGCCACAGGTCCGTTAATACAGGCATCCTTACACATATTCACTTCAATAAAGCAGTGGTTGAGCTCGCCCCGCTCCAATGCACGGCACAAAGACAGGCAGTCCTCATGGCCGCTGACGCTAATCATCTTCCAATCGCCGGTATCGCCTCTTGCCTTGAGGGAGGCGATGATTCCCTCGGTCACCGGATACATCCGCAGAATTTTAGAGCTGGCATTCAGGAAGGTAGCGGGCTTTGCTTCTGCAATCGTCTCTGGACATTCCCGGAACCATGCTGCCAAATCTTCAAAAGTGAGGACAGCATCCACATCATTGTTATGGCGGATATCAGCAGCTTCATCCTTTTTAGCAATACAGGGACCTGCAAATACCACTTTTATTTGTTTGCCAAAGCTTTGCTTTAACAGCCGGGCATGGGCAATCATAGGAGAAATGACCGGAGCCATCTGGTCAATCAAATTGGGATAATAACATTCCACCAGCCGGTTAAAGGAAGGGCAGCAGGTGGTAATGATGTTCCTCATTCTATTTTCCTGAATCAGTTTGTGATACTCCGCCGTCACATAGGCTGCGCCTTCGGAGGTTTCCGAAACGCCATAAAATCCCAGTGCTTTCAGAGCGCCCACAAATACCTGAGGATTTGCAAAATCAAACGATGCAAAGAAAGAAGGCGCCAGGGACAAAATCACCCGCTCGCCCCGCCGGATAAATTCTTTTACCAAGTCCAAATCGCTGGAAACGGTTTTGGCATCTTGGGGACATACATTCAGGCAGGTACCACACAGCACACAGGTTTTTTCCATGATGGTTGCCTGCTCATTTTCCACTTTAATCGACTTGACCGGACATGATTTGACGCATTTGTAACAGTTTTTACAGTTCGCTTTTTTTAGGCCCAAAATACTCATGATTACCACCCATCCCGCCATTCGGCGAATTATTTTTGACTGCCGGACCCTCTGCCCCAAGCAATTGGTCCCATTTTAGAATTACTGCTCTTCCAGACGCTTCAATACCTCATTGGTAAAAAAGGCTTCCGTTTCTGCCGAAGTCAGCTTAAAGCGTTTTCCGTCCAATTCCACACACACGCCGCCGCTGGTACATTCCCCCATACAAAAAGAACCTTTCAGCGTCACCTTATTTTCCAGATGATGATAACTGACCAGCCTCTCCAAAATGCGGATAACATCCTGGGAACCCTTGAGATGGCAGGAGCTTCCGATACAAATTGTAATGTCCATATGTTACAACCCTTTCCTTATCACAGAATTCTCTGCCGACCCGGCCCTTTTCCAAAAAGGCCTCCCCGCCGAAAAAGAAGGGCCAGATTTGCAGCCGGAGATTTACAGGCAATTCTGCCAACAACCCCCTGAAAAGACACTTCTAACTATGGTCATTATACCATAGCTTCCCCCCACTGACAAGAGACGCCACAAAAATTCCCGCTTTTTACAGGAAGCCTTATAAAAATCAAATCTTTCAGATTTTCTTTGGCGAATTTACGGTTTTATGGCTTGCATATGTACTTTTGTTGCATTATAATAGGATTCAGAAGACTTCCCCTATTTTCACTGATTTATAGGAAGGAGCCATGAGATATGAGTGAAGAATTTAAACATTCTTTTAAAAATACTACACATGAAAGCCTGGGGCTTTCAGTTTATAATTGCGGCATCCAGCGGTGCAGTCCAAACCATTCCTGGGGGCCGGCTGTCCGGGACCACTATCTTATCCACTATATTTTATCCGGTAAAGGGACTTTTCAGGATGAGAAAGAACAGTACACGCTTCATGCCGGAGATGGATTTCTGGTACTTCCATCCCGGCTGGTATCGTATTCCGCTGACCAGCAGGAGCCTTGGGAATATTGCTGGGTAGGGTTTCATGGTACGGATGCCCAGCACTTTTTGAGCTTTACCGGCCTTTCCGATGAAAACCCTGTATTTCATTATGACAAGGACGACCTTCTCCAAAAACAGCTGGAAGCCATTGTTGATTCCGTAGGCTCGGATGTTTGTCACGAAGCCCGGATGACAGCGGGCCTGCTGGAATTTCTGGCCACCCTGATAGACGAATTTGGCTCATCCGCTCCGAGAAAAAGCAGCGGCTATGAATATGTACAGAAATCCATCCGCTTTATCGATTTCAACTATTCCCGGGACATCAACATTGATGATATTGCTTCCAATGCAGGCATCAGCCGCAGTCATTTATATCGCCTGTTTATGCAGCATGTCTCTATGCCGCCCAATGAGTATCTCACCCGCTTCCGTATTAACAAAGCGGCGGCACTGCTGCGCTGCGGCCATTTGACCGTTGGGGAAGCTGCCTATTCTACCGGTTTTTCCGACCAGCTGTATTTTTCCAGGGTATTTAAAAAATACAAAGGAATCCCACCCAGCCGTTATCTGCGCGATAACGAAACCTCTGCCGGAGCCGAAAAGGAGGAAACCCCATGACATCTCTCGAAGCCATTGAACAATGGGCTGAAAAAGGCGAGGCCAGTGCGCCGACCCCTTGGGAGCGTATGCCGGAAATCTATTTATATATGGACCAGGTTATTACCTATATGCACAGCCAGCTTTCCCTGTTTGAGCGCACGCAGGATAACCCTCTCCTCACTTCCAGTATGATAAATAACTATGTAAAAAACGGTGTACTGGAACGCCCGGATAAGAAAAAATATTCCCGTAACCATTTGGCCACCCTCATGGTCATTTGTATGCTCAAGCAGGTGCTGTCCCTTCAGGACATTGCTTGTCTCCTGCGCCCTTCCCTTTCAAAAGGAGAAAGCTGCCAGTCGCTGTATGAAACCTATTCCCAGGCCCAGACCGAAGCCCTTCAGCAAGTGTGCCGCCGGGTGCGGGAATGTGTTCCCCAAGGGGAAGAAGCGCTGCGCAGCCTTGCCATGGAACTGGCAGTGGAAGCCAATGCCAGCCGGGCTGCTGCAGAAAGGATTTTGTGTGAGCTTGGCGCAAAACAGCCGGAAGAAAAAACAGAGCCAGAGCAAGCCTCACCGGAGAAAAAAAACGGAGCCGGATGAAAACCGGCTCCCAGAGCTTACATTATTCTCCTATAGGCAAATCAATCTTTCTGTCCCGGTAATAGTATTCCCGGTCCCGCTCCCCGATTTCTCGCAACACCCGGCAAGGGTTCCCTACGGCTACCACATTGGCTGGGATATCCCGGGTGACAACGCTCCCGGCGCCAATCACGGAATTTTCTCCAATGGTCACACCCGGCAGGACAACTGTTCCTGCACCAATCCACACGTTAGCCCCAATATGGATATCCATATTATATTGTACCGCTTCCCGCCGAAGGGAAGGCTCTATGGGATGGGCTGCGGTGGCCAGGGTTACATTGGGACCAATCATGACAGAATCCCCCACATAGATGTGTCCATCATCTACCGCCGTAAGGTGAAAATTCGCATAAACATTTTTTCCAAAATGCACATGGCTGCCGCCCCAGTTGGCATAGAAGGGGGCTTCAATATAACAGCCCTCTCCAACTTCTGCCAGCATTTTTTTCAGCAGCTCTTCCCGCTTTTTCCCCTCAGATGCATGGGTGGCATTATATTCATACATTGCTTCCATACAGGCAAACTGCTTAATCGTAATCCCCTCGTTCATGGGATAATAGAGCCTGCCTTCTTCCATACGTTTTTGGGCTTCCTGTGAATCCATAGCTGTCCTCCTGACTTTCTCATACAGATAATTTTCTTTCATGATAGCCTTTTCTTTTAGAAAAAGCAACAGGGACAGCATTTTTACTGCTGTCCCACAATTTTTTTAAAAGTTTCCGCCATTCCAGCCCCAATCAGGAGACGCCAGATATCGGATGTACATGTCCCGGGGGTCTATGCCCAGCTCCTTTTTGAAAAGCGCACAAACTTTTTCGGTCATCCGCTCCGATGCCGCCGAATCAATCCGGTCGCCCAGCACCTTTACTTCAACAATAGCCATCGGGCGTCCTGTCTCTCCCCGGAACCAGATTCGGCAATTATCTTCCAAAGTGACCATCAGCCATTCTTCGCTTTTTCCCGGCAGGCAGGCAATAGCCTGTCCAAGCTGTTCTTTCAACACAACGGCAGTTTCTGTCGTAACTTCAACATTTGTTTTAATCTGAACACAGGGCATACTCATTCTCCTTCTGTCAAATAAAATTTGATACTATCTATCAGTCTATTCTGTATATTGTTTTTCCAAAAATTTTCATCTGCTTACAGTATAATGGAATCCTTGAGAAAAGAAAAGAGTGTACTTCATGAAAATTACCCAAACCCGGGATATTCGCACAGCCAATCGCTGGGAGGTTTTCCGGCAAATCCTGCATCACTATCCTATCAGCCGGGTGGAACTCAGCGCCATAACCGGTTTAAACAAGGCTACTGTTTCTACCATTGTGAAAGAATGGATGGACTTAGGGCTTCTCTCCGAAACAGAGCTGGGCATTTCTGCCAGCGGACGCAAGCCTATTATGCTGCGGCCACAGCTGCATGTTGGCTGCGCCATGGCCATTGATATTGATGTCAGCCATGTGCAGGCGATTCTTACCGACCTTTCGGGTGAACGAATTTTAGCCCGGCGGCAGTTCACCATTACCTCCCCCTATTTTCCCTCTGTATACCGCCAGCTGTGCCAAATACTGGATGAGCTTCTCACCCAGCAGCCGGATTCCTGCTATGGCCTGACGGGTATCGGCGTATCTGTCCATGGAATTGTGGACCTTTCCGGCATGATTCGTTTTGTCCCCCGGCTGGGGTGGCGGAACATTGATTTGCGCGCCCTGCTGGAAGAAAGATACCATGTACCGGTTTGTATTGATAACGACGGTAATCTGGCCGCCATCGCCCAGCATAATATTGAAATGGATTCTCACAATTCCACAGAAGAGCGGAGTGTTCCCGCTAAGTATCAAAGCCTTGCAGCTGTTAATATCAGCGATTCCATTTCGGCAGGGTTAATTGTGAACGGGGAGCTTCTCCGAGGATGCCATGGTTTTGCCAACGCCATTGGCCACCACACCATCAATTTTGACGAGCCAAAGCAATGCCACTGCGGCAAATATGGCTGCTGGGAGCAATACTGTTCCGATACTGCGGTAATCGCCTATGCAAACACCCTTCTCCCTACCCCCATCTCTACGATTGGGGAACTGGTGGATTTGGTCCGGCATCAGGATGCCGCGGCTCAAAAAGTGCTGGACGAGTTTATCCGCCATCTGGCTGTGGGGCTTACCAACATCATCTTTATTTTTGACTGCGAGGTCATTTCCATCAGCTCGGAAATTCTCAGCTCCCTGCCCTATTGCCTGCCGGAAGTCATGCGCTCCATGATATTGCCCATTACCCACGCGGAAAAGGTCGTATTGTCCCGTCTTGGAAAAAACGGGGCAATTTTGGGAGCGGCAGGGCAGGCCATCGAAGCGTTTTTTCAGGACTTGGCCAACACAGAGCCTTTGCCCCCCAGCGATACATAAAAAATCCCGGAAACCGAAAGGAGCCCTCATTTGGGGCTCCTTTCCTGTTTGTTTACAAAATGGAGTTCGTGTCCTTTTACTCAATCATACAGCAGCTTGTGCCGGAAATAGAAAAAGTGGTCGCTGTGGCTGTGAATGGACAGCATCCGGGTATGGGGATGGTCCTGGGAGCCAAATTCCTTTCCAAATTTTCCAATGGATAAGGCCTGGCCGCCCACATAAATGCAGGAATAGTTGAAGAACAGCTCGTCCATCATCTTCTGGGACACCAGATAGTGCATATAGGACGGGGTCTCCACCAACAGGCGGTCAATCCCAAAGCGCTTGAGCAAATATAATGCGGCCTTGGAGTCGGGAGCCTTATCGCCGGTTGCGATGACGATAACCTTGTGGGTACCGGCAGCCTTCATTTCAGCTACCATTTCGTCCGTTACGTCCTCCTTGGTGGGGGCAGTGACAACGATATAGTCGTTTTTGATGTTCTTCTTTACCAGTTCTGCTCCCTGTACGGAGGTGCTAATCATCACCGGCACTTCGGGAGTGTTGAACAGCACATGGTCAAAAGGAATGTCCGTGGCATCCAAAGAAGTGATGATATTCCACGGCACCGGATTTTTGCCGGCCTCGATACGCATATCCTCCATATCCTGGTCAAACACATGGCAGGTGTAGTCGGCCTCGGCATTCATGGTGCCGGCACCCAGCATCACGCCGTCGGAAACAGCGCGGAGCATATTCAGGATAAACCAGTCGGTATCTGCACCGGCCGGGTCATACTTGTTGAGCTTGGCAATCAGCGGGCCCTGCGGCGCGTCGGTAAAAGCAATCTTGCCGTCCAGAGAGGTGACCAGAGAAGTATAGGTGCAGGGGCGGTCCTCGTGAAGCTCGAGAAATTTCAAATCGCCATAAATAGCGCGGATTTTTTCACAGCTCATAGTTTCGGCAGAGCAGTGCTCCAGCTCCTTGCTGGCATAAATGCGCTGTACCTTCAGCCGGTCTGCATCAAAGGGCATTTTAAATAGAGAAGTTGCCATGTTTATCTCCTCCATTAAATCAGGCTGCCGCCGCAAACGTGCATAATTTCACCGGTGATAAAGCCGCTCTCATCGCTGGACAGGAAGGCGATTGCATTCGCCATGTCGGAAATTTTGCCCATCTTATGCAGCGGATACAGGGAAGCATAGGCCTCCTCCAATGCCTTGGGGTCCTCGGCCTCCTGGAAACGCTGCTCAATCATGGGGGTACGCACCAGGCCGGGCAGGATGCAGTTCACACGGATGCTCGGGGCATATTCCAACGCCATGCACTTGGTGAGCATAATCACGCCTGCCTTAGAGGGGCAATAACCAATGCGTTCGGGAATGGGATGCACGCCCAAGTCAGAGCCAACGGTGACAACAGTGGAGCCTTCGTGCTTTTGAAGCTCGGGCATAGCAGCCTTGCACATGTTGAACACGCCGCCCAGGTTGATGGACAGCTCGCGCATAAAGGTTGCGCTTTCGGTATTCTCCAAGGAGCCGATGAAGGTAACGCCGGCGCAGCACACCAGCTTGTTCACACGGCCAAAAGCCTCCACAGCCTTGGCCACCACATTTTGGGCATCCTCAAACTTGGTGAGGTCAGCCTGTACATAAATGGCGTTGCTGTCCTCAATCTTCATGGCAGGCTCAATGCCGCAGCCGACAACCTTTGCGCCCTCTTCCAAAAACTTCTTTGCCACGCCTTCGCCAATGCCAGAGCTGGCGCCGGTAACGATGACCACTTTATCGGTAAATCTCATGATACTTGCTTCCTTTCTAAAACGTAAAACAATTAAATGCGCTCAAAGCGGCTGTAACGGTGGATACCGAAGTTCTCCTCATTCTGTACGCAGCGGGTGAGCTGATAGGGATGCTTAAACTTGGACTCAAACCGGGCAATCAGTGCAGCCTGGATGTCCTTGTCATCAACCTTTTTCCAGCTCTCAATGCTCTCCCACACAAAGATGAAGTGCATCTCGCCGGGCTTGTTGTCGTTAACCCAAACTTCCTTATACAGGAAGGGAATGTGGTCAAACAAATCGCTCTCTGCTTCGCCCAGAGTCCAAACCTCGTGGTCAACAGCCAAAAATTCCTCTACGTGCTCGGGAGCGGTGGTAAACACCAGATGTTCTACGGGATAATGTTCGCCTTTTACATAGGTATAGCCTTGCATGACAAATCCTCCTTGATATCCATGAATTATATAAAAAGTTGTTTGTTTACTCTTTTGGGAATTCTTATTGGTTGGCAGCCTTCATCTTCTCTGCCAGCTCCACCACCTGCTGTGCAATGTCGGGGCGGGTCTCCAAAGAATCGTGGTCGCTGTTGGGCAGGCACACTTCGCCCAGACATTCGGTGCTCAAATCGTTCAGCAGGTTTTTCAGCACCAGCTCGCCTCCCAAAAACTGGTTGGGGAAGCTGGGTGCGCCGCCTACCATCAAAATGGCACCCTTGCGCACCGGATGCTCCGGCATATCATTACGCACATGGCCGGCCCAGTACACCTGAAAACGGTCGATGAGCGTCTTCATTTTTCCGGTGACAGAGTGGAAATACATGGGAGTTGCCAGAACCACATTATCGACGGCTTCGAGCTTGTCATAAATTTCCTGCATTCCGTCTTTAATGCTGCATCCCTTTTTGTGCCAGCAATAACGGCAGTCCTTACAGGGCGCAATGTTTTCCACACGGTATGCGTCAATAATTTCATATTCCCCGCCGAGGGTATCCAAAAACAGCTTTACCATCTGGCTGGTGTGACCCTTTACCCGAGCCGAACCATTGATAACCAGTGTTTTCATAGTCTTTGCCTCCATTTGAATTTTTATCATTCAGCAGAAGACGCGGATTTCTCCGCTTCCAGCTCTGCAAGATGTGCTTTTTGATTAAACTTGAAGAAGTGCATTACCAGGAATGCTACAATCAGCACGCAATAGGCCGCTGCAAAGCCCATATCCGGCGCATAGGTTTCGGTGAAGAGCAGGCCGGGAGAGTGAATCATGCCAATGCCTGTCAAAGCCAGAGCCACCACATTGGTAATGGCTGCATTGAGCCAGTTGTTGTCAATAATAAAGACAAATACACAGCCTACCAGCAGGCCCACAAACGCCGAACCGGCATCAAAGGCCAAAAAGCCCTGCAGCTTGCCTTCGGCAACATTGTCCATAATAAAGTCCATCACTACCGGCAGAGAAGCCATAATCAGAGCCGGATAGTACTTCTTGTTGACGACCTCGAAAGCCTGAGAATAGCTGGAAATACCGACAAATACCAGGATGGGAAGCACCACAGCCTCGGGGATAAAGGCGGTGATGATAGCGGTCAGACCCGTCAGGCCCACCAACGCATACAGAACCACAATTCCCAAGTGGTAGCCGGTGCCGGATTCCATCTTTTTCCATCCGGGATAGCCCCAATAGAGGCCGGTGGCCAGAGGATTACCAAACAGTGCGCCTACCATGCTGGAAGCACCGGCAATCACCAGAGGCTTCGTGGTAGTAAAGAAGGTGTCGCCGCACTCCTTGGCCTGCTCCACTGCCTGAATACCGGTAATCACTTCGTTCAGGGAGAACACAATGATAATCGGCAGGAAGGGAATGGTGTTGGAAATCACGTCGGACGAGAAAATCCAGAAGGTGAAGTTCGGCAGATAGAAGCCCACATTGGCAAAGGAAGAAGTAACGGAATCAAAGCTCATGGCGCCGGTAGCCCAGGCAATGCCTGCGCCCACTACAATTGCAATCAGTGCGGCAGGGAGCTTGGTGTTTACCTTGCCCAAATAGATGACAAACAGGACAATCAGGGACAGCCAGCCGACCAGCGGCATTTTCAAGGTGCCGTCCATGGATTGCAGAATGAGGAATGCCATGGCGCCGCCGCCCAAAGAGCCGAACAGTGCACCAGCAGGAACGATTTTCAGAATCAGCGGAACAACAAATGCACCGATAATAAAGACGATACCACCGATAAAATGCGCCAGCACGCCAACCTTAAAGGCCATCATGGCGTCACCGGTAGCGGTGAACACCGGCAGCATAATGCTGAACAGCCAGATGAACATACGGCCTGCCTGCAAACCGGCGGGAATTGCCGTGAGGTTTGCATCGCCGCGCTGCTTGGCTACATGACGGTAATAGAGCCACAATCCACCATTAAGCACAATGACGGAAATCAGTACGCCGGGCATCATGGTGCCGAACACGGTGCTGCCGTCCAGCCCAAAGGTGCCAATCAAAATTGCAATTGCTACGATGACTTTGGAGAACCCATCAAAGAACACGCCGATGGATGCATCCAAATCCGCCTTTTTAAAAAGCGGGATTTTTACGTTACCCATTTTCATTTCCTCCTGAATGATACTGTTTATCTCTGATTTCCGCAGGTTTTGCGGAATCATCATACGGTTTTCCTGTTCCCGCTCCTTGGAGCAAAGGAACTTGGGGATTACGGAAGAGAATGCCCTTGATTGCCAGAAATACTGCTGCAACCAGATACAACACTCCGAAAGTCACACCTTCCGGTGGGAAAAGCGCCACACTTTCAGCATGTATCATGCCAATAAAGGAGCATCCCGCCAGCGCCAGGCCGAACAGGGAAGATGCAAAATATCTTTTGTCCACCACACAGGCCAGCAATCCTGCCAGCAGCAAGCTGGAAAGGAAAGCACCATTGCCTAAATATTGAATTCCCTGAATGGGGACAGAAAATTCTGCAAACTTTTCTGCACTGATTTCAGCTACCGTAGTACCGGCCGCCTGTACCGCAGAGCTGATAAGGGTTTGAATATATTGGAACAAAATCGGCACCAGTGAAAGCAGCACCACATTGATATGTTTTTTGTCCATTTCCTGAAACGTTGCCGCTGTGACCGAGAAGCCCACAAAAATAAGCAGAACCATCACCGATTCTGTGGGGATGAGAGCCATCAGCATACCGGTAAGCCCCGTAAAACAGATGAGCACATAAGCCACTGCATTGACCAGGGAAAAGCCCGCCCTTGCTTCCAGCTCCTTCCAGCCGGGGTGACCGAAGTACACCGTGGTAGGAAAGGGATTGCCAAAAAGGGAGCCCAATATGCTGGAGCAGCCGTCCATCACCATAGAGCGACGCTCGGGATAGGTGTCCCCTGCTGCTTTGGCGGATTCAATGCCCTGTAAAGTTGAAAGGAAATTGTTGATTTGCAAAGGGATAATCACTGGCAGGAACGGGAAAATCCCGCGCAATCCCTTGAGAATATCCCCGCCGCAGAAGGTGGGCGGGTAAAATCCGATGTTGGAAAAGGAACCCATCAGGTTGTCCACGGTAAGGTATCCGCCAGCCCAGGCAATCACAGAACCCAATACAATAGCTACCAGCCCAGACGGGATTTTTTGAAACCGCTTATCCGCTTTTCCCAGATAATCGATAATCACAATAAACAGGGGAAGCAGCGCATATACCGGCTTGTCAAACACCATGGCGATGCCCACAAACGAAAGCCACACAATGGCCGAAGAAGCCATATTGCCCATCAGTGCGCTGTGAGGTACGTGCTGTACAATCCAGCGGCCAATAAAACCGCCCAGGATTTCTACAAACCCACCGATAAACGCAGAGGCAAGGCCAATTTGAAACGCAAATTCCGCGTCTCCGGTCTGCCAATATACCGGCCCCATAATCAGATATAGCCAGCCGGTCAGCTGGGAAGCACCAATACCAAAAGGCTGAGCCGTTACATCCTGGCGGCGTTCCCGTTTGGCAAGCTCCCTTGCTTCATAAAAATACCACAGGTTTCCTGCCAGAATTGCCAGCCCAATTCCGGGGACAATTTTCCTCAAAACAATATCTGCCGGCATTCCAAACACAAAGAGCATAATGCCCGTTGCCGACAAAATTTTTGAAAACCCGTCAAAGAAAACACCGAAGGACGCATCAATGTCTCCTCTTCCCCACCATTTGTACCGAAATGTCTCTTTCATTTTCCACACTCCACACCTTGTTTTTGCGTCCACAGGCTTTGGTTTAAGACTTAAACAATATCCGTGTATCAGAATACTACCACAGAAATAGATTGTCAATGTTTTATCACACTTTGTTAAAAAAACGTCATAATACACAAGTTATATCATGAGTTTTTTCGCAAAATTCAGGTTATTTTCCCTGAATCCGACCGTTGCTCCCCAAAATTTCAATTGTTTACAAGTAATACAAATTCGTTTTGAGCTCTTTCGAATCCATGCGTGCAATAATCCTGTCATCCTTCCGCAGCCTTTAGGAACACATTTTATTTTCTATCAGTATAACCGGAATTTCTTTTCTTCACAACGTTTCTTTGTATTTTATATTCTTTTTGATAAATAAAATAATGCCTTGCCTTCTGGAGAAAAATGTCGTTTTTTTGTGCATCATTATGATTTTTTACGAATCCTTCATAATTTTGTCAAATACTCTGGAAAGCCCCATGCTAAATATGCTACACTGATAAAAATTATACCCGTCCCCGACATGCGGGACTATTTTCTCTCAAGGGCGCGCTTCTCACAAAAACGCCCCCTTTTTCTTTGCACTCTCCTTTTGTCGGAAAGCGGGCAATCTTTTTTAAGAAGGAGTTTACATTGCGTATGAACAAACCAACAGGCAGTATCTACCAACTGGATGGAAGAGTCCCTCTGTCCAAGGCCATCCCTCTGGGCATCCAGCATGTGCTGGCCATGTTCCTGGGAAATGTTTCCCCACTGCTCATTATCTGCGGTTCGCTGGAAATGGCAACGGGCCTCAAATCTTCCCTCATTCAAAACGCCATGTTTATTGCTGGCGTTACCACCCTCATTCAGCTGTACCCCATCTGGAAAGCTGGCTGCGGCCTCCCTGTAGTTATGGGAACCAGCTCCGGGTTTATTGGAACCTGTAAGGCCATTGGCGCCTCCTATGGTTATGGTGCGATTATGGGTGCATCCCTCATTGGCGGCTTGTTTGAAATTGTGCTGGGCTTTTTTATCAAACCCTTGAAAAAGCTCTTCCCACCGGTGGTCACCAGCCTGGTAATTATGTCCATTGGCCTGTCTCTGCTGCCAGTTGGCGTCAACTATTTTGCCGGAGGTTCTGGTGCTGCGGATTATGGCGACTGGAAGCACTTGCTGGTGGGCACCATTGTGCTGGTAGTCATTATTATTTTTAAACAGTTTACCAAAGGCTTCCTCAGCATTTCTGCCATCCTCATCGGTATTATTGTTGGATACATCGTGGCAATTTGCCTGAACATGGTAGATTTCCAGCCTGTGGCAGACGCTGCCTGGTTCAGCCTTCCCAGCTTTATGCCGGTTGCCATGGAATTTAATTGGCAGGCAATTGTGGCCATGCTGATTATGTATGTCGCTACAGCTGTGGAAACTGTCGGTGATATTTCCGGCATTGCCAACGGCGGATTAAACCGGGAAGCTACCACCAAAGAACTTTCCGGCGGTGTGGTGGCAGACGGTTTGGGAAGTTTTATCGCCTCTTTGTTCGGCGTACTTCCCAACACCTCCTTCAGCCAGAATGTGGGGCTGGTGGGTGTTACCAAGGTTGTCAACCGCTTTTGTATTATGACCGGCGCCGTATTCCTGATTCTGTGCGGATTCTGTCCCAAACTCTCTGCTTTGCTGTCTGTCATGCCTCAGTCTGTGCTGGGCGGCGCAGCGGTTATCATGTTCGCCATGATTCTGGTCAGCGGCATGACCTCCCTGCAGCGTGAAAAGCTTGATGGCCGCAATGGCATGATTGTTGCTGTAGCTCTTGGCGTGGGCGTTGGAATCGGTATGGTGCCCGAATCCCTGGCACAGATGCCCCAGTGGGTTAGCCAGATTTTTGCCCAGAACGGTATTATCATGACCTTTGTTATTGCCACCCTGATGAACCTGATTCTGCCCAAGGACAAAAAAGAAAACGAAACCACAAAAACAGAAGAGACCACCGCGGAATAATTCCATCAGCCATATTTAACCAAAAGGCTGCATGTTCACATGAACATGCAGCCTTTTCTTTGCGGGAATACACATCGGTTATCCCCAGATATTCTTAGTGCTCCATTTTCAATGGCTTCTGCACAATCTCAATTTAGAGTGGCGACTGGCCATGCAGCAAACTTCTGCAGCTGTGAGAAAACAGGCTGAACAAAGGGCATATCCCGGAAAACTTCTCCATCAGGTTTCCAAACTATCCCATATCCATCACACTTTCATCTTCTTTATTATGATTTGGGATAAACGAATTTGATTTTCAAATCCAAAAGGCCCGCTCTGCAAACTATGTCAGAGCGGGCCTTTTTTGTAGTTATTCTATTATCCCTGTACCGAAACACTTGCAGACAGCGGCACACTTTCATTTTTTTGCCAAAGTGCAAAAGCAATGTTAGTGGAGTGGTCAGCAATTCTTTCCAGATTCGTAATCAAATCATTATAAATTGCGCCGCCTTGTGCAGTACACAAGTTCTGATTTAGACGGGAAACGTGATTCTCTTTGTATTCCTTGGCCATTTTATCAATGGAGTCCTCAGTGGTATTAATCGTAAAGGCTAAATCAAAGTCCAACCGCCGTTCCTGGAACAGGCGGAAAGAATCATCCAATACACTGATTACTTTTTCCTGCATCTGGTGCAGCTCCTGAATGGCCTGGGAGCTAAACGTCGTTTTGGTTGCCTGCAATTGCAATGCCTGTTCGGCAATGTTCTCACTGTGGTCCCCAATCCTTTCAAAATCATTCACTACATGGAACAAGGAGCCAACCAATTGCCTATCGTTGTCCTCCAGTTCCAGCGCGTTGATTTTTACCAGATATTCCGTAATATTTGTGTTCAAAAAGTTTAATACGCTTTCATTATCTTCCAACTCGTCCATTTTTTCTGTGTCCCCACTAAACAGCATTTCCATGGACATCAGATAATTTTTCCGAGCCAAATCTCCCATACGTGCAACTTCTTTCAAAACTTGTGCTACGGCAATGGGAGGAGCTTTCAAAATCCGGGAATCGAGGAATTTGAGGGACTTGGCCTCTTTCAATTCATCCTCACCAGGAATTACCAAACAGGCCAGCTTGACCAGATAATCGCTCAGCGGCAGAAGAATTGCTGTTGTTACCACATTGAAGGTAATGTGTACAATGGAAATCTGCATGAGGATATTATCAGGAGCCGCCATTTTTACCCAACTGATAAACGGGGTAAACAAACTGATGCAAATAAACAACGTAGCACCAATCATATTGAACAACAGGTGCACGGTAGCTGTGCGTTTTGCGGTACGGTTTGTGCCAATGCAGGAAAGAACTGCCGTCACACAGGTACCGATATTCTGACCAAAAATCACAAACACAGCCGATTCTATGGGCACAACTCCCTGACCGGCCAGCGCCATCAACACACCTACAGAAGCAGAAGAACTCTGGATAATCGCCGTAAACACCAAACCAATCAATACGCCCACCAGCGGGTTGGAGAAGGTGGACATCATGTCCTTAAACATCTGAGACTCACTCAGAGGTGCCAGCGCATCTCCCATGTTGGTCATACCCATAAACAGGATACCAAAGCCGGCGATAATTTGTCCCACATGCTTATAGGTGGTCTTTTTGATGAACATAATCATCACAACACCGATGAAAATGGCAATGGGTGCAAGGTCATTGAGCTTAATGGCAATCAGCAGACCTGTTACCGTTGTCCCGATGTTGGCGCCCATAATCACGCCTGTGGCCTGCGCCAGCGTCATCAGTCCGGCATTCACAAAGCCTACTACCATGACCGTTGTCGAAGAGGAGCTCTGAATAATCATCGTTACCAGCAAGCCTACCAGCGCACCCATATACTTGTTGCGGGTCAGCTTTTCCACGATTTTTTTCAGCCGGCTGCCAGCTGCCATTTCCAGCCCATCACCCATCAGCTTCATGCCATACAGGAACAGGCCCAGGCCGCCCAGAAGCATCATAACTTCTGAAATTTGCATGTCGTATCATTCCCCACATTCTTTTTTTCTTTCCGTTTTTTCATTACACTATGAATCATTTACCTACTATAATTTTTATAGCAGGCTCAATTCCCATCTGTTTTTTAAAACATGGGAACGCTATTATCATATTACTTTTACGGCATTTTTACAATCTTTTTAAATAACTTTTTTGGAATCCGGGGCGGGTTCTGCACAAATTCAGAAATATGCTGTGTGTTTTTCCATATATCCCTTTTTCTTTTGAATATATTTATTCTATAGTCTCTAATGTATTTATATTAATCTCCGATGCCTCATCGTCAATGGCTGTATAAATATAAGAATAAGACGATTCCTGCATCTGAAGGGTACCGCTGGCAATCCACTGGAATTCCCGCAAGCTGTAATCATTTTTTTCATTTCCATAACCATAGATAGATTTGGGAACATAAATCCAATCAGGGCGCCTGTCCAAATCCTGCACCAGATAGTCATAGAGCAAGCTGCTGTCCAAAGTTACTTCCGAAACGGTAGGCGCTGCCACGGCACAATCTCCGCATAGATAGGCAAAAGGAAGGTTTCCAACAATCAGCACCTTTTCCCCGGGGCTTTGGGAAGAACGAATTTCTTCCACCATACTTTCATAAGCCTGCGCATCAATTTCGGTAGTATACAGTCCCTGTGCAGGACCGGATGTCAGCTGTGTATGCAGCTCCGAAACGGGCAAATCCCGATAAGCCAAAGCTGAACGGATAAAAATAGTAGCTCCCAGCAGGAAAAAAGCAACCAGCGCCATACAGGTACGGATGACTGCCACCATGGTTTCCATAGAGCCCCGGTTGACCTGCCGAAGCAATGGCCCATAATTTTCATATACAATGAGAACGGCCGCCAGCATGGAAGGCAGCATGGCAAAGGAGGCACCGAATCCATCAGGACTGTCGCTCAAATGTGCTCCCAGAGCCATCAGTTGTCCCGGCAAATACATCCCAAGCAGCAGAATTTTGCATCGCCGGCTTGGATTGAGCACACACAGGATGATGGGCCAAATGCCGGCGCTTGCCAACAGCTGACTCATTTTTGCATTGGCAGGCATGTCCCAGTCTGGCTGTACAATAATCAATACAATGTTTGCCAGAATACACACCGGCAGAACAATTTTGACGGCTGTGTGGAAAACATCTTCTATACGAAAAGGCAAATCAAAAGAAAATGGCGCCCATTTAGCCAAAAGCATGAGCAGTAAAATTGAAATCTCGGCAAGATATAAAAAGTCTGCTTGGGAATACCCTTCAAAAAAGGTGAATATCCCTCGTCCATAGCTGGAAAAGGGATTGTGACGGTCGGTTATCAGCCAGGGAAAATAATTCCACAAAACTCGCCATCCCAAACGGTTTCCTAAGTACAAAAGCAAGGCTGCTATCGGAACCACTGCCCCGGAAAGAAAACACCAAAACGGCTTTTGAGAGCGCCGTCCGTTTTTTAAAGGTCCCGGCCGGTATAATAGCAGCATGAGCAGCATCGGCACTACTCCAAGCAGGAACGTGGGATAAATAACCCCTCCCAATCCAGCAAAAAGCCCGGCAAAAAGCGCACTGCGCCCAGTATGCATTCCATCCCTGCGATACAGCCACACTAGTGTAGTGCAGGACAAGGTCATCAACAGAAGTCCTGCTGAGGAATAAGAAAAATTAAAAATCATCCCCGGCACAAAGGCTGCCGTCAGCCAGCCTGCCAGCATGGCTGCCAAATGGCTCCGGCAAAATTGCAGCAGCCGCCGGTATACCACCCCGGCTACCGCCATGTGAACAAACAGGAAGGCAATTCTCCCTGCCAGAAGAATCCCGTCCATATTTCCTTTCCATGAACGATATAGTGCCAGAAAAGGCGCTGCAACAATCGACCAGCCTGTATGGCTGTCCCAACTGTCCACCAGTGGAGTATCCCCCAGCAAAAGACGATAGGGCGCAGCAAAGGCCACCGATTCATCCGACCAGTCGAATCCTCGAAACGCCCTCCACAAAAACAATAAAAACAACACGGCAAAGCCGGCCCATGGCAGTACTTGCGCTGCCGGATACCGTTTTTTATTTCGCCCTGTTATCATTTCCAACCAGATATTCATCGGTATTTCCCCCAAAGTATCGTACCGGTATTGTACTGTTATCCAGCACAGGCAAACATGGTTTTATTATAGCATACTCTGTCCCGCCAGAAAACCACCAGTCGGAAGGGATTTTTCTTCATTTTTTCTCCTCTTCTGGCATACCTCTCTCTTTCTTTTCGCAAATCCCCAGTTTTTTACCCGAAACTTCCGGTCGGTAATCACTGGGGGCGTGTCCGGTTGTTTTTTTGAACATGCGGGAAAAATAATTGTAATCCTCAATCCCCACCATCTCTCCGGCCTGAACCAAAGGCACACCGCTTAAAATCAGTGCCGCTGCCCGGCAGCAGCGAAGCTCGTTTAGATATCCGGTAACCGTCCTTCCCGTATAACGCCGGAAAATCCGGCATAGATAGGGCACAGATATGCCAAATTTGGCAGCAATAACCGACAGCGCCGTTTGAGAGGAATCATTATACCATCTGGACAAATATTCCAAAATCTCACGGGTACGCTGCAAAGTATCTTGTCCCATGGGCAAAGCAGCAGGCGTCTCCTCTCCTATATTTTTGGGAAGACAGCGAAACAGCTTCCCAATCATTTCCAAAAGCTTTCCCTTTACAATCAGCTCCTTTCCCGCCCCGGGAGAACTCCACTCCAACGTCAAATCCTCCAACAACCGGGAAAGCTCCCTATCCCCATGAAAAAATGGGGAAATTTTCCCAAGCTGTTCCACTACCAGGGAAGCATAGCTGCGGGAATCGGAAAGCCGGATTTCGTTTCGCAGCAAATCAGGACTGAATTGAATAATATAATGCTTGGTGCCGTTTAAAAAATCCACGCCTCGATGAGGGACCCAGCTGTTGACGAATCCCACATCTCCCGGATACAGCCACTCCTGCTCCCCTCCGCAGCCCAGCAGGACTCCTCCGGTAACCACATAGTAAAATTCCAGCTCCTGATGCCAGTGAAATTCGCATCCCGGGCCGCCGGAATCATGCTGGTGTTCACAAATCAGCAACGGCAGTCCTCTTTCGGGCAAAGGGACGTTTTCACAATAAAAGGATTCCATAAGCGCCTCCCACACAGGATAAGATTGTGCTAAATTTATATCAGTATACCCGTTTTCCAAAATTCTGTAAAGAGCTACAATAAAAGCAGAAAAATCTGCCGAAAATTCTGGTTGCCTGTATTTGTGCAGCAATTTTCGGAGAACGGAGTGAATGAATATGAGAATCCTTTTTCTGGACATTGATACCCTTCGCCCTGACCATATGAGCTGTTATGGCTATGGCCGGAACACCACGCCGAATATGGATAGAGTTTGTGCAGAAGGTGTTCGCTTTGACAATTATTACTGCTCTGATGCCCCCTGCCTGCCCTCCCGTGCAGCACTGGTAAGCGGTATGTTTGGCATTCGCAACGGTGCAGTAGGCCACGGCGGAAAAGCTGCCGACAGGTTTTCCTGCCGCCCCAGCCGGGACTTTACCAATCTGATTGACGACAACTGCTTCCATCAAATTTTCCGCCATGCCGGAATGCACACTGCATCCATCAGCACCTTTGCCGAGCGTCACTCCTCCTGGTGGTTTAACGCAGGCTTTAACGAGTGCTATAATGTAGGAGGCCGCGGCGGCGAGTCCGGCGAAAAAGTGCTTCCCGTTGCTTTGGACTGGCTGGCACGCAACGGTGAAAAGGACAACTGGTTCCTGCACGTTCATTTTTGGGACCCGCACACCCCCTACCGTGCGCCGGCAGAATTTGGGAATCCCTTTGAAAATGAGCCCCTCGATGGCTGGATTACCCCGGAAGTTTTTGCGGAACACCGCAAGCATGTAGGCCCTCACTGCATCAATGAGCTGGGCATGTATAACTCCGACCAGAATCCGGCTACCCCTCGCCAACTGGGCAAAGCCGAGACCATGGAAGAATTAAAACAGGTGATGGACGGCTATGACTGCGGTATCCGTTATGCCGACAGCCTGATTGGCCAGATTTTTGACTCCCTTCGGAACATGGGGATATATGAGGATACCGCGATTATCATAACAGCTGACCACGGCGAAAACATGGGAGAGCTGGGCATCTATTCCGAGCACGCCACCGCTGATTATCCCACCTGCCACATTCCGTTTATTATCAAGTGGCCCGGATGCCGGAAAGGCGGCGTAGACACAGGCCTACATTATAATCTGGACGCACTGCCCACCATGGCAGAGCTTTTGAACGTGCAGAAGTCCGAATATTGGGACGGCGAAAGCTATGCGGCTTCCCTTTTTGAGGAAACCGACACTGGCCGGGATAGCCTAGTTCTCTCTCAAATGGCCCATGTTTGCCAACGTTCTGCCCGCTTTGGCGATTGGCTGTATGTGCGCACTATTCACGGCGGCTTCCATCTGTTTGATAATGAGATGCTTTTCAATATTAAAGACGACCCTCACGAGCAGCATGATGTCAAAGCCGAGCATCCTGACCTGTGTGCCAAGGGCGCAAAAATTATCCTGGACTGGCAGGAAGAGCAAATGAAAAAATCCGAAACCGACGTTGACCCCATGTGGACGGTATATAAGGACGGCGGTCCCTATCACACCTGGGGGCATTTGGAAGAGTATGCCCACCGTTTGGAAAATACCGGCCGGGCAGAAGGAGCACGCTTGCTGCTGGAAAAATACCAAAAATAATATACAAATAGGACTGTAATGCAGATTTATTCCAGTTTGTATATATAAATTTTAAAAAACACAAACTTTTTTCTGCAAAGCTTGCAATTTTAAAAGAGTTCCGATATAATAACAGAGAGGCTGGCAAAAGCCGGCCTCTTTTTTCGCGGATATGGTGGAATTGGCAGACACGCCAGATTTAGGTTCTGGTGCCCTAGGCGTACAGGTTCAAGTCCTGCTATCCGCACCAATTGAGAGCCTCGACACGCAATTCGCGTTCGAGGCTTTCTTCTTTTTTGCGGCTTACTCCTCGCGTCTAAGCAGGTATCTAATTCATCAATTCTTCTCAGGCAGTGCCAGAAACAAAATTCCCACCAC
>DYBQ01000035.1:0-13303 GCA_019418545.1 Clostridiales bacterium
GCCAAGTACATCGACCCGCGCGAAGAATAAGAGAGGAGGAGCATAACTATGGCTAAATTTGAAGGTCAGGAGCGCCGTATGCCGAAAATCGAGGCTTGCCTCGCGGCCAACGGCCTGGAATCTCTGGACGCCTGCCGCGATATGCTGCTGGAAAAGGGCATCGACGTGGAGGCCATTGTGAAGGGCGTGCAGCCCATCTGCTTTGAAAACGCCGTGTGGGCCTACACCCTGGGCACCGCCATCGCTGTGAAGCGCGGCCTGAAGAACGCCGCCGACTGCGCCGCCGCCATCGGCGAGGGCCTGGAGGCCTTCACCATCCCCGGCTCCGTGGCCGAGCAGCGCCAGGTGGGCCTGGGCCACGGCAACCTGGGCGCCATGCTGCTGCGGGACGAGACCAAGTGCTTCGCCTTCCTGGCCGGCCACGAGTCCTTCGCCGCCGCCGAGGGCGCCATCGGCATCGCCCGCACCGCCAACAAGGCCCGCAAGACCCCGCTGCGCGTCATCCTGAACGGCCTGGGCAAGGACGCCGCCTATATCATCAGCCGCATCAACGGTTTCACCTACGTCGAGACCGACTACGACTTCAAGACCGGCGAGCTGAAGGTCGTTCGCGAGAAGGCTTTCTCCGACGGCGAGCGCGCCGCCGTGAAGTGCTACGGCGCCAACGACGTTCTGGAAGGCGTTGCCATCATGAAGGCTGAGGCTGTTGAGGTTTCCATCACCGGTAACTCCACCAACCCCACCCGCTTCCAGCACCTGGTTGCCGGCACCTACAAGAAGTGGGCCATCGAGAACGGCAAGAAGTACTTCTCCGTTGCTTCCGGCGGCGGCACCGGCCGTACCCTGCACCCCGACAACATGGCTGCCGGCCCCGCTTCCTATGGCTTGACCGACTCCATGGGCCGTATGCACGGCGACGCTCAGTTTGCAGGTTCTTCCTCTGTGCCCGCACACGTGGAAATGATGGGCCTGATGGGCATGGGCAACAACCCCATGGTTGGCGCTACCGTTGCCTGCGCTGTGGCTGTTTACGAGGGAACCAAATAATTTTCCTTTCATTTGTTTGCAATACTTCTGAGTGTTGCTTTTTTAAGGCTTTCCCAAAGCAGAGGCTTTGGGAAAGCCTTTTTTATATTTTTAACAAAATATAACGAGAGAATCAAAATACCATGTACATTGTGTGATGATTAGAGACAATTTGTCGTTGACAGATAAAAAGAAATCCTGTATACTTTTAACAACATGGGGCAGTATGTGCGAAAAACTGTACTTTTTGGGAAAGCGTGCGAAATTTTGCCGGAAATCCCATTAGCTATGTATGCAGGGGAAAAAACATCAGCGGCAGACAGTTCCTGTAAGGAGGGAGTAAAATAGGAAATCCTGCCAAAAGTCTTTTTCGCCTTCCCGTGTAACTGTGAGGAGAGAGGAAACTTTTTCCGGTAGATTATTTTACCGGAAAATATCAGCGGCAGAATCTTTACAGTGTTGATGGAGTGAAAGTAAATGAGCGAAAAAGTTACGCGAGATGAAATGATTAAAAATATGGCGGAAAACCTGCCGGTTTTAAGAACCAGGCTGCATCTTACGCAAAGCGAGCTGGCAGCAAAGCTGGGGATAAGCCGGCAAACGGTGATTGCGCTGGAGAGCGGGAAACGGCCTATGACTTGGAGTACGTTTCTTTCGCTGGTGTTTATTTTTTCAAAGTATGAAGAAACGCAGAAGCTTTTGGGGGTTTTGGATATTTATCCCCAGGAGTTTGAAGAGGATTTCCTGTCCCGATAAGGCACGGCTGCCTGCGCAAAAGCCTGCCTTTTTAATGAGGGATGGGCAAGGAAGAGGGGGATATTATGAAAAAATTTGGACGAATTTCTTTATCCTGGCTGCTGATTTGTGTACTGCTGATGGCGGTTTTTCCTGTTAGCGGGGCCCAAGCCAAGGGGAATACCCGGGTTGTCAATGTGGTGTATGATGATTCGGGCTCTATGTTCGACGGGGATGGTACTTGGTGCCGGGCAAAATACAGTATGGAAGTGTTTTCGTCCATGCTTACCGAAAATGACACCATGAACGTGTACCTGATGAGTGATTTCGGTAGTGGGAGTACGCAGGCAGGCCCTAAGCTGGTCCTAAAGGGTAAGGACGGCCCCGCGGTCAATGCCGATAAAGTCCACAATATGCCCAGTGGAGGTCAAGGGACCCCTTTTGAGGCTGTGGAGAAGGCTAGGAACGATTTGGAGAGCACACAGGCTGATGAAAAATGGCTGATTGTTTTGACAGACGGTAAAATGGGCAGAGGACAGATTGAAGTCAACCAGGAGGAACTGAACGATTATTTTGGCAATAAACCCGATGATATTAAGGTGATGTTTTTGAGCATTGGCTCCGAAGCGGTGACGATTTCGGCCGATGAATCCAAGAATATTTTTACCGCTGAAGCCAAAACCAGCAGCGAAATTTTGGGGAACGTGATGGACATCTGCACCCGGGTGTTTAATCGGGACCGCTTGAAACTGGATACCAGCAATATGACATTTTCCTTTGATGTGCCCATGAAGGAATTGATTGTGTTTGCCCAGGGGCCTGATGTCTCCATCAATGGGGTGAAGGGAAGCGATGGGGATGCGGTTTCCCCTTCAGAGCCGGTAGCAGTACAATATAGCGATATGGAGCAGCAGCTGTTTGGTGAATCGGCTGTGGTAGACAAAAACCTTCAGGGCAGCATTGCGACCTTCCAGCATGATTTTGACGCCGGAGACTATACACTGGACATTACTG
Source organism: Clostridiales bacterium (assembly GCA_019418545.1). Classification (GTDB taxonomy): domain Bacteria; phylum Bacillota; class Clostridia; order Oscillospirales; family Acutalibacteraceae; genus Heritagella_A. Next base: position 2,776 of record DYBQ01000035.1, read on the forward strand.
GTGCGGAAACCGTCGAAATTTATTATACGCCTAACGTGGAGATTGCCGCTTATTTGGTGGACTCCGAGGGAAATGTGGTTACCGACCCGAACGAACTGCGGGCCGGAGAATATACCCTGCAGATGGGCTTTGTCAAGGGCGGCACCGACGAAAAAGTTGGGGAGTCTGAACTGCTGGGAGATGTTACTTATGAAGCCACAGTGACGAACAATGGCAAAAACCATGAAAAAAAATATCAAAACGGCGACACGATAGTGATTGAAGAGGGCGATTTACAGATTGATGCAATCGCCAGCTTTTTGGAGTACAACAGTGTTTCGACTACGCTGAGTTATCAGGTGTATAACAACCAGCAGCTGGAATTTACGGTGGTGGATAATCCCACTTATTCGGTGAGTACAGAGGGGCTTGCCAATGGCGATGCACCTATTGTAGTAAAGGCTACCGTGAAAGGCGAGGACATCTCCCAGGAAATTTGGGAGCAGATGACGGTTCCTAATGTATCTGCCAATGTTGGCGGCGAGGTGGAGTTTGACGTACAAAAGGGCAGCGAGCCCGGCGTGTATGAAATCTATGTATCTCTCCCTGATGGCACCCCCGGCGATGGCGAGTATCAGGATGGGGAGCTTAAGATTCAGTATAACTCCAATATCGGCAAGGAAGTGTGGGTCGGTGAATGCAAGGACACCATCCATTTTACTGATAGCCGTACCTGGTGGGAGCGCAATGGGAAGACGGTTATGCTGATGCTGCCTTGGATAATAGGCCTGTTGCTTTTGGCGGCGCTGATTTTGTGGTGGCTCAACTTGAAATGCCTGCCCAAAAGGATTATTGCAGCAAAGACCAGCTTTGTGATTGATGGAAATCCCATGGGAAGTTCAGCCAATATCCAGCCGGGAAAATTGAAAGGAAAACATGCAGTTCTCACGGTGAAATCCCCCGCTTGCCCCATATATCCGTTTGCTAACTGTGGTGTTTCGCTGAATTTGGAGGCGGTGGATAAGCGGAAAGTAAAGTCCTCCAAAAGAAAGGCTCAGGTTAAAGGAATCAGCGCGACGAATATTTCGGCGACCAACAGCGTGAGAATAGGCGCTGTTATGCTGAACCGTGATACGGAAACTAACAAGCTGATTCGTCCGGGCAGCAGAAATCAAACGATTGATTTTGCGATTTCCAGTGGGGCGATGATTATGATTTCAGGTGAGTTCCTGTCTCCTGAGGGAGATACCATTCCCATGACGCTTACGATTACTCTGCGTTTTATATAATTGAAATTATTGGAGGGAAAACAAATGGCTTCAAAAGAAATCATCAAAGAAAACCAGGTGCCTGCAACATTGTTTGTAGGCTTGGGCGGTATTGGCTCTGCGGTGGTCAAAAGAGTGGCCGAGAAATGCCGGGGCACTGAAACGGACAATGTAAATTTTGTTGTTTTTGATACCAACGTCAATGATTTAGCCAACATTACCAAAAGCGGAAAGCGGATTTATGCAGTCCAAACATCCAATACCCAGTCAGTAGGGGATTATCTGGACTATGATGAGGACGCGCTGCGCAACTGGTTCCCGAAAAATGCGGTGCTTTATGACAAGACCGTCTCGGAAGGTGCCGGCCAGGTTCGGGCAATTTCCCGTTTGGCCTTCAACTCTACCATTAAAACCGGCAAGCTCCGTCCTCTGTTCAGTGCCATTGATGATTTGTTCCGCAAGGACGGCAAAGAAATGAAGCAGGCACTGCGGATTGTCATTGTCTCCACGGCCGCCGGCGGTACAGGCTCCGGTATTGTTCTGCCTATGTCCATGTTCCTGCGGGACTATATTACCGGTAAATATCCCAGTACAGCAGTCATTATCCGCGGTCTGCTGATGCTCCCAGAGATTCTGGACAGTGTGATTAAAACCGATGTGGAGCGGGACAGCCTGCGCCGCAATGCCTATGCCACTGTGAAGGAGCTTAACGCCTTTATGATGAAAGGCAGCGGCTTCTTCGATATTGACGGAGATTTGCGCCGGTATAGCGGACTGCATGTGGATGTTACTGTGACCGCTGCGGAAGAGTTGAAATCTCTGGCACTGCTTCCATTTGACTTCTGCTTCCTGTTTGATGGACAGAACGCTGAGGATAATACGCTGGCCAGCCTGGAGCAGTATCAGGAGCAGGCTGCTCAAGCTCTTTATGAGCAGAACATTGGCCCCATGCAGCAGAAAGCTTTCTCTGTAGAGGATAATATTATTAAGGAAATCAGCAACAAGGGCAACTATGGCCGCAACCGCTTCGGCGGTATTGGCGCCGGCATGCTTCGTTATCCCTATGAGGATGTGGCCGATTATATCGCCTATCAGTGGGCTATTGATAGAATTGGCGGGGAAGGGGAAGCTGCCAAGTGGTCCAAATACGACAAAGCCTATTTTGTAAAGGCACGGGAGCAGCGTAAGGCTGGTATTCCCAACAGCGAGCAGGATACTCGTGCAGAGGTATATGTTCGTACTTTGAAAAATGCCTCTGACAACTTCTCCAAAGATTTGAAAAACCGGTATTTGAAGGATGCTGACCGTAAGGTGAAAGCCTTCCTGCGTGCTTTGGAAGAAGAAATGCATCGCAGCCTGAATGAAGATTCTGCAATTAAGCAGTTCCGTGACGGTGCGCTGTCCCTTGCTTCTGAAATAGATTATTCTTTGGAATCTGGAAGCGGAAATCGCGGAAAAGCAGACGTTAATTTGAATGCCCTGCGGGCCTATGAAATGTCTGTAAAACATAATGCGCAGAAAGTATCACAAAGCGCAGCGGAAGGGATTTTCCGCAACGAAACGAAGACGATTGTTGAAAAACGCCCCTTTACGATTGAGCAGCTGCTGCGTGACAGTATTGAGGGAATCTGTCACCCCAACGCTGTGCGTTATTTGTTATATACTATTACAGAAGAATTTAAAAAGAAAATTAAGACCATTGGCAGCCGAATCAGCGATGAAGCCCTTCCTGCTTTGGATGCATGGTCTCCCGGCGCAAACGATACCGGAACATTTGATGTACGCTACACCAAAAAGTCCAATGAGAAAAATATTGATGAATTGTGCCAGGCCGAAGTCGCTTATGCCAAAGGTAACGAAGGCGCACCCAGTACTATGGATAAGTTCCGCGGCGGCGAAGACATCTATCCCCAGCTGAACCAGGTGTTCCCGGCTTATTTCTCCGATATTTCCCGTTTTGGCGAATTGACCGCCGAGTTGGAAGCTTATAAAATCGGTCTTGAATATCTGATTGAAGTTAACGAAATGTTTGAGAAGTTCTATGACACCTTCTCCGAAAAGGTATCAAAGCTTCTGCGGATGCAGGACGATTTGGTAGCCTCCATCCGTTTCCATAAGGGCGATTCCGTCTACAACATCTGCGCCGATGAAAGCATCCTTCAGGAGCTGGCCCGCACTTCCACCAATGGGGAAGAAGGCATGATGCTTCCTTCGGAGCTGTGTGCCCAGATTTTTGACGCCGTGAAGTTCAATGTGGCTTTTGACCGTGAAACCCGCAACGCTGATGTGGTGGAGGACGACAAGCGGATTGATATTTTTGATAATATTCTGCTTGGATACTTCCAGCAGGCTGTGCGTCAGAATTGTGACATGATTGATGTTAACGCCATTGAAGCCATTGCACTGGAATACCGCATTAAAAAGCGCGTGCAGCAGCGTGAGGCCCAGGGCAATGAGGGCAAGGTGTATGACAAGGTAACCCACGAAGACACGGTGCGTTATATTTCCGAAATGCTGGCCATGGGCGAGCGGCTGTCTGCGCCTTCCATTCAGCGTATGCGCAATGTAGAGCCCCGTGAAGTGAATCTGCAGGCCTATAATGAGAGCCTGCGGGCTATGCGGAACTATAAAATGGCCGATTTGCTGCCCAACGGCATGAGCGTGAATACCATTTCCAAATATGAAATCCATTTCTTTAACGCCCTGTATAACCTCACCCCCGACAAGCTCAGCAAATTTGCTGCTCCCGTTTGCTGTGAGACCGGCGACAAGGAGGGCGGCCTGTATCATATGGCCTATCACCGTTATTCTCAGAATATCGGCCCTGATTCCGCCAAGAGCATGTCCATTTCCACCCACATTGACAAGCGCTGGGATTCGATTGCCGTTATGCCGGAGCTGGACTTCCGCTATGCCAAGCAGATGACGACCCGTATCCATCAGGCTTTGATTTATGGCCTGCTGCTGGGAGCCATCCAATACCGTGAGCTCTCTCAGATTGCAGACAGGAAGGTCTATCGTTATGAGAATTCCGGCGAGCGGATTATGGATTTGGTCGTTTCTAACGGCACTCCCTGCGACCAGTTCTATGAGGTTCTGGATGCCCTGTATATTAACCCCGCAGCTGTGAAGGATGCCATGCGCATTAAGGAGCACAAGCGGCAGAAGGATAAGGTGCGCAACTCCAACTATGATGAAACTGCTTTCTATAAGAGTTTGGAGGACTTTTATCTGCCCCAGTTCCACGATGGTAAAACCAGCTTGTTTGAAATCCCCCTTGCTTATTACGCCACTGTTCCCAATACCAAGCGCTATGGCGTAGAAATCGTGGATTTGGTAGACAGCATTATCGGTGTCTTTGTGGAAGAGCTGACTCTGTGGGAGAATGAGACCGACCGTCCCTTCCGTCTGTGCGAGATTTTGAAAGAGCAGTTTACGATGATGGTAGCGAACTTTAACCAGTATGAGAATCTGCGGAATAATACCACTTTGAAAAACAATCTGGTGGTGGATGTTGTATACCGCAAGATTAAGTCTATTCTGGAGAGAGAAGAGCCGGTTGGATATGACGAGTATATTGATGAAATGAAGAAGCTTCTCCGGTGACTTCTGAATATGCAGGCCCCCCGAAAAGGGGGGTTCTGTATATGGAGGTGAAATAATTGTTTACAGTAGTCATCGCGGAAAAAAATCATATTCAGCAGATTCAAGAGCTGAAAATGTTTCTCTCTCCCTTGATGAATCCCAAACAGTTTGCCTTCTGCGAATGGAACCCCCAGGGGAAAAGCCTGAACCAGGTGCTTCCGGGGCTGTATGACGCTGTGCGCAGCCGGGAGGAATGGCGGGCCCTGATTGTTTGTGATGATGGTGGGCTGCAAAGCAAAAATCCCTATGAACGCTCGTTTTATACTGCGCCCCGCAGAAAGGATTTTGCTTCTGAAGAGGAATATCTGGCAGAGATGCGCTCGAGAAAATTTGCGGCTTTCGGCGAGGCGGCCAAACAGCCGTTGGTCCGTTTGGCTGCCTGGCTGACAGACAGGCCCACTGTGACAAAAGGAAAAAATAACTGGCTGCACCGGGACCCGGAATATGCTGAGTATCGGGCAGAGCTGGAGGAAAAAGAGCGGCTTCTTTCGGGGCTGACACAAGGGGAAGCACTGCGGGTGACAAAGCCCTGTGAAATTGTGTGTATTGCCAAGCGCTGCTTTAAGGAAGAGGAATATGACTTACAGACTTCCTGGAATGAGCATACCGAGCAGGAGTATTCCCGGTTCTATGACTGGAACCTGTATGCGGATAAGCTGCGATATCTGGTGTTTGACATCCTGCCTGTAGAGCACAAAAACTATGAATTTGACTATCTGCGGTTTTTATATGTGCTGCTGCTGTTAGCAGGAAACCGGATTCCTTCCGACGCTTTTCGGGCACAGAGAGTGTATCGGATTGACTGCGAAAATGACGATAAGGCGCTGTCCCGGATGCTGGGACGGTATGAGAAAAAGCTGAAGCTGACTTCTCAGGAAATTGCCCAGCGTATTGCCCAGATTAAGGAAGAGCATCGCAGAGCCCTTTCTAACCGGGAAGTGGAGGAACGGTATTTGACCGAAACCAGTATCCCGTTGGTGCTGGACACAGAGTTTGATGTGGAAGGGCTTTATGTCCGTCATGACCAGCTGGGACTTTCCCGGGACTGCCCTCAGGAGGAATATGCCTATTGGGACGGGCAGTATCGCAGCTCCCGGAAAAACCTGACCCGGTTCTTAAAGGAGCCCCGCCGTTCTCTGAAACGGGCAGTAGGGGATTTGAGGGCTTTGTGCGAGGTGGATTCCGAAGAGGTGTTTGCCCTGAGCGAATTCCAGCAGGAGGATATTGAAGAATATGCCCTGCAGGAAGAGCGGAAAATGGTGGATGCCCGTACCAGCAGTTTGTATGATACGGCCCGCTATGAAAAAGAAATGAGCGAAGCAGACCGGGAGGTCAAACGGACGATTTCTACCCGTATGACCCGCCGGACTACCGTGGCGGCAGGCCTTATCGCCCTGGGAGTTTATCTTGTCGGGTTTATCCCTCTGATTTCCAGTACGCTGAATACGGCCAAATCCACGGCGGCGGCCATTGGGCTGACTGCCGGTGCGGTGGGGGCTTTGGCGCTGATTTCCATAGGGTGTTTGCTGGTACTGCGCAAACGGCTTCGCAACCGTTTTAAACACTATAACTATGTGATGAGCGGGATTGTGGCGGATGTACGGGAATCCATGAACCGATATTCCATCTATTTGAGCCATGCCTGCACTTGTATGCGCTGTTTTTCGGTGCTGAATCTTCTGCATGAAAGTGAGGACAGCCGTTATTATCGCTGCCGTGTGCTGGAAAATCATCGGGGAGATATTGCCCAGGTACAGGCGAACGGCAGCTCCCTGTTCCGAAAATTTGTTAGGGAAGAGGACGCCGATATGGAAGATGTGAAGCCCTATCCCTATGATTTTACCCGGATTGCCCGGTATGAATATCCCATGCCCCTGACAGAGCAAAACCATCGCCGGGTGCCGTTTTTGCAGGAGGGGCATATGGCAGAAATACCGGTGGACTTTATTGAGCGGGTAACTTTGACGAGGGAGGAGCTTTATGATTGATGTATTGTGGACAATCCTGAAGATGCTGATTGCGCTTCTTCCTTTTCTGCTGTTCAGCTGGCGCAACGCAAAAGCCAATCTTCCGGCCCAAATACGCAGCCGTCAGTTTTTAATGCCAGTAGTGGCGCTGATATACTGCATTATCGCCATGTCCATATTGGACTTGATTAACACGGGCTTGATGTGGCTGCTTCGGGCAATGCCCGGATGGTTTAGCTGGCTGGCGGGGCTTTCGTGGATGCCGGGATTTTTGAGCTCGGCGTTTATGTCTATGAGTAATTTCCTCACCTGGGCTTTGAACGGCCTGAACATGGATTTTTGGATTTTCTTCATTGCCAATGCGGTCATTCTGTTTGTCTTTATTGTGGTGAAGAGGATATGCCTTGCATTTATGAAACGCAAGTTTCAAAACGGCAGCGGGCTGCATCAAACGGTTTCCGGGCTGTTCTATGAATATTCTTCGGGCAGGGACTGCTGGTTTGTCAAAAAGCATTTTGGCCAGCTGCGCACCCTGCTGAAAACCTTCTATTATGGTGCCATAGCAGTGTCGGTTATTTTGATGATGATTAGCCGCCAGCTGTATTTTCATGATTTGCTCAGGGGCCTTTTCTATCCGGTGTTTGGCGTTATCCTGTTGGGTGAGCTGGCCTTTTATATGGGCGGACTGATAGCCGGTGAGAAAAAGCCTGGAATTGACGAGGAAGACGAAGAGGCTGAAAGTGTTGCAAACTATTCCGTTCTGCGGAAAATTTTGCGGGAGCTGTTTGGCGACAAGCTGCTTTCAGAGGACACTTCGGTAAATGTGCCGCTGGAAGGTGCTGCCACCGTTACCGATACTGTGGAAGAAATTTTGCAGCGGGACGATGCCAAAACCAATTCCTTTGGCAGCTATATGAAGGCTCTGCACGAGACGGGATTCCCGGTAGACCAGAACTTTTTGTATTCCTCTTTGCAGCTTTTGCAGGGGAAAAGCGTCCTGTTTAACGACCCTTTTTATCAGGACATGATTCCCTATGCTTTTTATCCCATGAACCGTGCGCTCCTGCGCCATAAAAAAGCATTGGTGGTGCTGGGGCGTCATGCCATAGAAAAAAATATTGCCCAGTGGGTTCAGGACGGCCTGACAGCTGTGACCAATATTCCCTTTATGTGGAATGTGGGGATTTTAAGCAGTGAGCCCCAGGAAAAACTGGATGTGGGAATCGTTACCCGTTCTGATGTTCACAACTGGCAATTGCATGAGGCCAATGCCGAGTTCTTTAAGGACGTGGAATATTTTGTGCTGGTAGAGCCCAGCCGTCTGGTGACAACGGCTCAAATTGGCCTGAATTCTTTGGTAAAGCGCTGCCGGGTGCGGGAGGACAAAAATATTGTATTCTGCGCCTGCGACAAAAACTGTGACGGTTTGGTGGATGCCCTTTCTCACATCTTGATGACCAGTATTATTGAGGTTTCGGCAACCAACAAGCATATGGGAACCTCGTCCTATATGTGCTGGGAGACCGACCAGGAATATCTCCATCACCGCCTGTTCCCCAATATCTCCCGATATTTGGGGCTTGGCACCGAGGTGTCGGCAGTGGCGCTGAAAAACCAGGTAAGCCAGACCTTCTGGTATGGAGGCGAAGCGTTCCCGGTTTCCGATATTCACTGGATTGACCGGCAGTATTACTATGAGCTGATGAAGTATGCCGGGCTGCCCACCGAGCAGGAAACCTTCCAGCGGGTGTTTACCACTACGCCGGATTTTTGGAGCGCGGAAATCCGCAAAAACCACTATATGACCGTGGAGGACGAGTCCTTCAACATGTTCGAAATTTTGCGGAACTTTGCCACCCGCTCTCAGGAGCAGGGCTTTGTGAACGTCATTGTTTCTGAATATTTGCTCAAGGACTATATGGCCGACAACGACAAGATTTTTGCCGCTGACCCCAAGGCCATCCCCTATATCGTGGCGGACTATGCCCGCACGGTGCGGAACGTTTCCTTCCGGCTGATTCTGCTGATGAGTACTGGCGGGGTGCGGGAAGAAGCGCTGAAAAAAGAGTTGTCCCTGATGGGACTGCCTGAAACCGGTTTGGGCCTGCGGGAGCAGGTGTGGTATGGGATTTATCAGTGCTATGCCGGCGCGATGGAGGCCTGCCCGGACAAGGACGACTATGAAGGCAATGTACTGGAAGCGGCCAACCGGGAAATTATGGTGCCGGGATGCCAGCGGCCCTTTGACATGAGTTTGCTGCGTACCCGCGAAAGGTATAATGGCGAAGCCGGACGGGTGGAGACCGAGTATTATTTGGATGACGCTGATTTTATCCGCTATTGCGTAACCCAGCTGAAAAGCGCCGCCTATATCGCAGAGGACGAAATGGGCGAGCGGTACTATTTGGGCTCCGAGCTTCGGGCGCATGTTTTCCAAAGCCATTTGCCCGGGCAGTTCTTTACCTTTAATGGCAAGTATTATGAAATGCTGTGCCTTTCCGGCGATGGGCAGGTGCTGGTACGCCGTGCTGCCGACCATATTGCCGGGCGTCCTTCCTATCGGCAGGTTCGCCGGTATACGCTGGAAAATACCCGCGTTTCAGAAAAAATGGGCGATTGCCGGGATATTTCCGGCATGAAGGTCGTTCGGGAGTTTGCCGACATTTCGGTGGAGACCCCGGCCTATTATATCATGAACCGCCATAACGATTTTAACACCGCCAAGCGGGTGGAAATTAACGGGGTACCCGGACGGGTATACCGCAACAAGCCCGTTTTGCGCATTGAACTGCCCGATGAGGATGGCAAGCTGACGCCGAGAGTGCGCTATACCATTACCGTGCTGTTCAACGAAATTTTCCGAACCCTGTTTGCAGAAAACCAGGGATTTATTACCGCATTGACCGGTGCCGTGGAAGTGGACGGCGAGGATGGAAAGTATGATGCCTTTGAAAAGGACTTCCCCATGAGCTATACACTGGCAGGCGGGGAAGGCTGTACCATCGATGACCGCTCCATCTATATTGTGGAGGACAGCCAGCTGGATTTGGGACTGCTGATTGCGGTGGAGAGAAACCTGCGCCGGATTTTTGAAATTGCCTGGGATTATCTGGATTGGCATATCTCGACCCTTTCCAAGAGTTTGAATCCGCCCGAAGAGCCCGAAGGGGAATCGGGCGGCAGCACACCGGAAGGAGAGGGAGAAGTACCTCAGGGACCGGTGGAAGGTGTTCCCGATGGGGAAGAAAAGGAGCCGGAAAAGAAGAAGGGCTTCTTTGGCCGCATTGGCGATGGCCTGAAAAAAGCCGGGAAAAAGGTTGGGGACTTTTTCCGAAAATTGTTCCGCCGCAAGAAAAAGGGCGGAGAGGAAGAGAATCCCCCTGTGGATACGCCCACAGCAGCGCCGGAAGGCGAGACCCCCAATGCACCGGTTAACGAACCTGCAGAGGGTGCTCCCACACCTGAAAATCAGCCGGCAGGCGATAAGCCTATGGAATCCAGGATGAGCCGTAGAGCCGAGGATGGCCAGCCGGAAGCTCCCGAAAATGAGCCGGAGAACGACCCTGAAGGCGAAAATGGCGATGGGGATATCGACTTTACCACCGAGGATGAAGTTTCTTCCAAAGCCAAGGCCAGCCGTGGAAGGGCTCCCTATTTCCAGAGATATTA
>DYBQ01000035.1:13313-18161 GCA_019418545.1 Clostridiales bacterium
CTGCTGTATGGGTTTGAAGCGATGCCGGCGGCACTGGATGTGACCCAGACCCATAAATATTTGAGGGATTTGGGCTTTGACAAGAATTTCCTCAAGCAGGCCCGCGATAATAAGGATATTGCCAAGCGGGTGGAGGCCACCTTTAAGCCGGGACAAAGCGGAAAGCATTATTGCGACTTCTGCGGTGCCGAGATTTTGGGAACCGAATTTGAGACGCTGGTGGACGGACGGGAACGCTGCATGAACTGCGGCCGTACCGCTGTAAAAACCGGTGCAGAGTTTACCAAAATCTTTATGGATGTAAAGCGCAATATGGAGGCGTTTTATGGGATTAGCCTCCGGGTGCCCATTAAGGTGGAAATGGTGAATACCAAAAAGCTCAACAGGCGGCTGGGCAAGTCCTTTGTCCCAACCCCCAATATGGACCCCCGTGTGCTGGGCGTGGCAATCAGCGACCACAACGGCTATACCCTGATGGTGGAAAACGGTGCGCCAAGGCTTCAATCCATGATGACCATGGCTCATGAACTGACCCATATCTGGCAATATACCAACTGGGACAGAAACCATCTCATTGAGAAATATGGGAAGGATATGGACGGTGAAGTTTGGGAAGGCATGGCAAAATGGGTGGAAATCCAATATGCCTATCTGATTAACGAGCCGGCCACAGCCAAGCGGGAAGAGCTTTGGACGACCTTCCGTCAGGATGAATATGGCAGAGGGTTTGTAAAATATTTGAAAAAATATCCCTTCTCTTTGGGGAACCATATTACCGGACCTACGCCTTTTGATAACAAAAACGAGCCGCTGTAACGCAGCTGAAAACAAGCAAAACAAAGGCCCGCACCAACAAAATGGTGCGGGCCTTTTGGTTTGGTAAAATTAGAACATGTGCTCGGAAAGCAAACGGTTTTTCTCGTCCCACAAAGACTGGGAAAGGTCTACATAGTATTTGTGAGGGTTCTCGAAACGGGTCACTTCTTCCCAAAGGGTGTCTACCTGCTCCATGCAGTAAGAGCGGATTTCCGAAAGCTCCCGCTCCTTTACCAGGCAGCGGCCATTTTCAAAGATTTTTTGACGCAGCCGTACTGCACGGAAATTCTCCACGGTTTTGCGCTTCCAAATGTGCTCCGGGTCAAAGAGGATGTATGGCCGGTTTTCGTCAATCACTTCATCGTGCAGCGTAATCACGTCAGCGATTGCCTTGCCGGTTTCCTTGTCAAACAGACGCCACACTTCCTTAAAGCAGGGGGTGGTAATTTTGGCCACGTTTTCGCTGATTTTGATTTTGGGGATGATGTGGCCCTCTGAATCCTCCACACCGGCCAGCTTGTACACGCCGCCAAATACCGGCTCGGAAGAAGAAGTAATCAGTCTTTCACCCACGCCGAAGGAATCTACCTTGGCACCCTGAATCAGCATGTCCCGGATAATATATTCATCCAGAGAGTTGGAGGCGCAGATTTTGCAGTCCTCAAAACCGGCAGCGTCCAGCATTTTTCGCGCCTTGCGGGAAAGATAGGTGATGTCGCCGCTGTCAATGCGGATGCCCGCCGGACGATAGCCCTGGGGTACCAATACCTCGTTGAAAATTTTGATAGCGTTGGGCACGCCGGATTTCAGCACATTATAGGTGTCCACCAGCAGGGTACACTGCTGGGGATATTCCTTGGCATAGGCCCGGAAAGCGTCTTCCTCGCTGGGGAACAGCTGAATCCAGCTGTGAGCCATGGTGCCCAGTGCCGGTACACCAAAATCCCGGTCGGTAATGGTACAGGCGGTTCCCACACATCCTCCAATATAGGCGGCCCGGGCGCCATAAACCGCGCCGTCAAAGCCCTGTGCCCGGCGGGAGCCGAATTCCATAACAGCCCGTCCCTCGGCGGCCCGGACAATCCGGTTTGCCTTGGTGGCGATGAGGGACTGGTGGTTGATGGCCAGCAGCACCATGGTTTCGATAAACTGCGCCTGGATTGCGGGGCCGCGGACGGTGACAATGGGTTCTCCGGGGAAAATGGGAGTTCCCTCCGGTACAGCCCACACATCACAGGCAAACTCAAAATTACGCAGATAGTCTAAAAATGCCTCGCTGAACAGGTTCTTTTCCCGAAGATACTGCAAGTCCTCTTCGGTAAAGTGGAGATTGTTCAGGTAATCTATCATTTGCTGAACGCCAGCCATAATGGCAAAGCCGCCTTGGTCGGGAACTTTTCGGAAGAACATGTCAAAATAGACAATGGTGTCTTGAAAGCCGTTAGCAAAATAACCGTTGGCCATGGTGATTTCATAAAAGTCTGTGAGCATGGTCAGATTTTTAGTAACTGTTGAAGTAGGCTGGGTCATAATATTCAGAACCTTTCTTTTTTCGGTTTCAAAGTGAATCAACAGCAATTGTAGAGACAAGCTCTATCCCGCTGGTATACATATTTTGATAGGAGGCCAGCTCGGTAAAAAGGGCTGGGTGGCCTGGCGCATCATAGGTTGCGGTCAAATCAATGGGGACAATCACCTGACTTTGACGGTTTTGCCGGTTGAATTCGGTTTTTAGGGTGAGGGCAAATTGCTGTACACAAATATCTGTACAGCAGCCAATGACGAAAAACCGGGTAATGTCAGGATGTTCCTTCAGCCATTGCCCAAAGGCAGGCTCCAAAAATCCGTTAGTGGAGTTTTTGGGGAACAGCTCATAACCGCCTTCCTTTATCAGGGAATCTACTGGCCGGGATTCTTCCGAATCCTGCAGGCAATGAACGGGATAGGAAGAAAACTCCGGGCTGTTTGCGGGATGGCTGTCGGCAAAAAACAGGATGGGGATTTTTTTCATCCGACAGGCCCGCATTAGATTTGCGGCTTCTGGAAGCAGGGAGGCAGTGTTGGGGCTATACAAGGCTCCTTTAACGGCAAAGCCGTTAATCAAGTCCATAACCACCAGTGCCGAAGATTCCGGTGGGAAGGAGCAAAGGGGGACAGATGCAGCAGAAAAGGCCGCAGGAAAAGCTTTCTGCATCATGGCAGCTTCTGCCGGAAGAGCGGCAAATTTCATAGTATCACAACCTTTCCGTAAAAGCATATCCCAACTGGGAGAACGAATATACGGGTGTCCTGACATCTATTATAACAAATAATAGGAGAAAAGTACAATTTGAAAATGCAAATATCGGAAGATGCTAAAAATAATCCTACTTATCATGATTTTTAGGTACTTTTTTCAGTTGGTATTGCATTTTAAGAAATAAGCGGCTATAATAGTATCATTCAATTGGCAGAAAAATGTGTGCTTTCTAAAAGGAAATGGTTTTAAAAAAGCGCTTTCTCTGCCTGTTGTTGTGAAAACAGGATGCCTGTGTTTTCAGCATGGGATTGTTCTCATCGTGCCAATGGCATCGGATTTGCAGAATTGTACTATTTGGGGGAAACAAGGATGAGATTGCGTAAGCAGGCCTTGGGCAACCGAAATTTGGTGGGAGCCCGGGTAGAAATTGCCCGAAAGAATCAGGGGATGAAGCAAAAAGAACTGCTGGCTCAATTGCAGGTAAATGGCGTGGATATGAATGCTTCGGGGCTTTCCAAGCTGGAGGGACAGATTCGTTATGTGACGGATTTTGAATTGGCGGCACTGGCAAATATTTTGAATGTTTCGGTGGACTGGCTTTTGGGAAGGACGGATAATCCCGGGAGCTGAGAATGCTATGAGGGATGCAAGGAAAAGAGAATATTCGATTATCTAGGAAAGGACTGGCTGCTATAGCTGGTCCTTTTTATTTGGCTTTTAGAATATAATGGGAGATGTACTGCAAAACAGATGATTTTACAGTACAATGTGATAAAATTACAGTATAAAAAACGAAATCTCTGTGATATGGTTAGGGCAAGGGAATCCCAGATGCAGAAGCAGAAGGGGAATTTTGAAATTTTTTTGGAAAAAGGAGTGTGTTTTTATGAAGCATCGGACAAGGCTGTTTCTTAGTGGGTTTCTGGCTGCCATAGTAGTGGGACAGACGGCAATGCCTGCTCTGGCACAGAATCTCCCCGCAGAATCCAGCGAGACGGACGATTCCGTTATCCTCAATGTGGACTTTGAGGATTCCAACTATAATCCTGTCACAGGATTCAATCGGATTGAAGAAAAGGGAACCGACAACCATGTTCTCCATTCCACCGGCTGCGGATTCCCTTTGGCCTGGGTCAATCCTGGGGCGCCGTGGACGGATTATGCGGTGCAGTTTGATTTTAAAATTAACGAGAAGCTGGACGAAGCCCGTCCAAACGACTGGGATATTGGCCAGTTTGATGGGATTGGGTGCTATTTTAGAACGGACACCACACAGGCCAACGCTTATAATGTGTTTTTGCGTGTGAATGAGCATAAAGAGGGAAGCGATAAACCCGGTGCGCCTCATCCGGCAGGTACCTATGAGCTGGGAACCTTTATCAGCGCAAACAACGTAGTTCGGGCACAGGCTGTGCAGGGAGAGGACTTTGAGCCGGTAGAAATGCAGAAGTGGTATACACAGAAAATTGTGGTAAAAGACTATACCATTGAGGTTTATGTGGGAGAAAAAGGCGGCGAACTTCAAAAAATCGATAAGCTGACCTATGAGGACACAGAAAAGCTGTTTACCTATGGCGGTATCCGGCTGGACACACAGGGTGTGGACGCTTATTTTGATAACCTGTCTGTGACCAATATGGTAGAATTCGGGGACCATTTTTCCAATGATTTTGAGGGAGAGGCTCCATTGGATGGTTTTCGGGATGTGATTGGCGATTGGGCACAAAATACAGAAAACCAAATTTCAGAAGTGGTGGATTCCGGCGAGGAAGCCTATGGCAAGGTGTGGAAGC
>DYBQ01000035.1:18171-21520 GCA_019418545.1 Clostridiales bacterium
GCTTTCTGGCAATGAAAAGGCCTATGCGAAATATTATCCTGCCATGTTCGACGATTTTGCCGTTTCCTTTGACATGAAGTCGGAAAACAATGGGAACCCCGCTTTGTGCCTGCGCTCGGCTGCTATTGGAAACAGCGGCTATCGAGTGGAGTTCGGGAAGGATTCTATCACTGTGACGAAGCCTTCTCAGGACGGCAAGAGCGATTTAGCAGTGGCATCGGCAGCATTGTCTAAGGAGCGTACCGAGGGTTTCCATCATTATGAAGTGATGATGGTGGATAACGTGATTGCTGTTTTTATGGATGGAGAGGAAATTCTCTGCGAATATGACTTTGATACTTCTTCCCCCATTGAAAAGGGCGGCATTACCTTCCAGGGATGGCAGGATACGGTGTATCTTGACAACATAGAGAGCCGAAAGATTGATGTTTCTGAAATGCCCGCACCAGAGCCGGTGCCTTTCGAAATGAACCGGGACGAAGTGCGCCTTTCGGTAGGGGATTCCACAACGGTTTCCCCCTTGTATGACAAAATTGCTGCCAAAAAAGCCGGGACCAGCTATGTTTCCAATGATGAATCTGTGGCTGTGGTGGATGAGTATGGCGTGATTACAGCAAAAGCCCCCGGTGAAGCGATGATTACAGCCACTGCCTGGGATGGTGCTCAGGCCTCTGTGCGGGTACTCGTGAATGAGCCCTGCAAAACCTTCTATTATGTGGCACTTAACGGCAGTGACGAAACCGGTGACGGTTCGATTGAACATCCCTTTGCAACCGTAGAAAAGGCCCGCGATACGATTCGCGCTCTGGATACCCTGCCCGAAGGCGGCGTGACTGTTTATCTGCGGGATGGCGAATATTATATTGACGAGACCATTACCTTCACTCCCGAGGATTCTGGCGAAGCAGGAAAGCCAATTGTCTATGCTTCTTATCCAGGGGAAGAAGCGCTGATTCACAGCGGCAAGAAAATTACCGGATTTACCAAGCTGACCGAAAACTACCCCGCCGGATTGCCTGAAATCGCCAAGGGGAATGTTTATGTGGCTGATGTGGAAAAGGGATGGCGCTTCCATGATTTGTATGTGAATGGAGAACGCCAGCAGGTAGCAAGACAGTTTAATTCCAGCGACTGGGATACCTGGCAAACCTTTACGGAATTGCCCGAGAGCCCGTTGGTTACAAAAGATTCCAAAGGCATGAAGGTGAAATTCCAGCCGAGAAATCTGGATGACCTTCCTTCCAACGGTGATGTGGAGCTATATCTGCTGCCTGTGGTGTGGTGGAACAGCCTGCCTGTTGTGACCAATATTGATGCGGAAAATAATACCGCATATCTGGAATCCTTTAACCCGGCCATTGAGCCCAGCATCGTGCTGCAATATAACGGTAAATATAATTTGATGAACGCTCCCAAGTTTTTGGATTTGCCTGGCGAATGGTGCGTGGATTCTGAAAATGGTAAGGTCTATTGGTGGCCGGAGAATCCTGAAGATTTGGAAAAGGAAATTATCGCCCCAGAGCTATATGAACTGGTACGGATGCAGGGCGACGAGGAAGAGGATAACTGGGAAAATCAGGTGGAATATCTGGAACTGCGAAACTTGAGCTTTGCTTATACGGACCGTCTGCCCGAAAACCAGTGGAGTGACAGCAAGGAAAACCCCGATTTACTGGTCCGAAATGCTGAAAACCCTGATGCAGCTATCTTTATGCAGGGGGTAGAAAACTGTGCGGTGATTGATTCCCGCGTGACCAACACCGGCGCCTATGCCATTGCCCTGGACCATTATGCCAAGTATAACCGTATTGTCCACAACAAGCTGGGCAATCTGGGCTGCGGCGGCGTGCAGCTGTATGGCTATGGCCCCGGCTCCGGCAAAACTTTGAATATCAACACCAAAAATGTAGTGCTGGCAAACCATATGCACGATTTGGGCCTGGCTCCCTATCAGCATTCTTCTGCTATCACCATCTATGGCGCAAGCTATACGGACGGTAAGTTTAACCTGATTGAGCGGGTGCCCTACACTGCCATTATGATTACCGGCGCCGATGCCGACAGTATGAATCCTGCCCACTTTAACTCCCGCGCTTATGTAGATACCTATGGAAACCTGACGCAATATGGCCTGCGGGAGGAAGAACTGAAGTCCCTTGGCTCTGAAATTACCGACAAGTTTAACACCGGCGCTGATAACGGCCAGGCAGCCATGCCGTATCAGAGCAGTGACTATAACATTATGGAATACAACATTGCCCGGGACTATATGCTGCATATGAATGACGGCGGCTGCTACTATGCCTGGAGCATGGGCAAGAATAACGAGTATAACTATAACATTGCCGAGAAAAAGGAAAAGGCCAAGCAGTGGGCACAGTCCCTGTATATGGACGACTATGCAAACTTTGTCCGTTTGGAAGGCAACCGTGTGTGGGCTGTCCAAACAGCACCCATTGATAAGGGACGCGGCACCAATGTTTGGAGAGACAACCAGTATTCCAGCGATATGTCTGCACCGCCTCAAGGATTTATGGAGCTGCAGGCAGCCATTTTGGGAACCGTTGCCAAAATGGGCGGCTATACTGGAATTCTGGATGAACAGAAAGAGCTGGAAGATGCCATTACACGTGCGGAAGAAATGGTAAAGGACGCGGAGCAATATGTAAGCACCAGCTGGCAGGAGCTTCTGGATGCTTTGGAAGCTGCCAAAATGGTACGGGATGATGAAAGTGCCGGAAATCAGGACAGAAAGGATGCTGCCTGGAATCTGGAAAAAGCCATGGAAGCACAGCGGCACAAGGCCGACAAATCTGCTTTGGAAGAACTTATTCAAAAGGCCGATGGTGTGTATTTGCCTATCTATACCACCGAAAGTGTGAAGGTGTTTACGGATGCATTGGAAGAGGCAAAACGCCTGATGCAGGATGACTCGCTGAGTGTGGATGACCAGGCGTCTGTAGACAGCGCTGCGGCAAAGCTGAAAGAGGCAATGGACAATCTTCAAAAACGCACCGACGGTGGAGAAGAGCCTTCTGAGCCGACAAATCCTGGCGGGGACACTCCGGTAACCGGTGAAGAGCTTCCGACACTGATGATTGCAGTTGCTTTTGGTAGTCTTTTAATGGCGGCCATGTGCAGGATAAAGAAAAAAAAGAACAGCTAAATTCGTCATATTTATAAGAGTAAAGGAAAGCCGTTCTGTTTGAAAAGTCAAACAGGGCGGCTTTTCCCTGTTGTGCTATTTCTAAGTTACTGATAACGCTCTTGAAGACCTGAAGGCTTTTGTGTTATGAAAGAGAAACCTGACGATTTTACAGTGGTTTATGATAGATTTACAATATAAATT
>DYBQ01000036.1:0-619 GCA_019418545.1 Clostridiales bacterium
ATACAGCATCCGCCGCAAAAATAGCACAAAAGCTCGTGCTCCTCACAAAAATCCCGAAAATACCGGGCCATCTCCAAGCTTTTCTGCTGGAGCGCCCGCAGCTCCACGGTGTTTTCCTTATCCGCCATGGGTACTATTCTCCTTCCCGAAGCTGTCCCCGCACCTGTGCAATGGCCGGGCTGATTCCCTGATGATGGCGCTTTTTCCAAAGGGGTAGCTGTACCAGGCCCACCAGTGTTCCGGCGCCATAGCACACATGTAAAATGAAAAACAATACCGGCAGGCACAGGGCGGTTACATTCCAGTTTTCATCCCGTACACAGAATGCCGTCATCAGCACTGCCAGCAGCCCATACAATCCCCACATAATGGCCGCCAGCTGCCAAACTCCCACAAACGCCAGCACGGTTGTCAGCAGAATCCCTATCAAAAACCCAAATGGGACAAAATGATACAGCGACAGGCAGCCGGGACATACCCCCAGGGTCAGGCCAATCCATTTCCCGTTGGCATATTTTTGCCGCACCATTTTTTTGAGGCTGCTGCGCACATGCTGATAGGAAATAATCTCCGGGTCAAAGCACAGCCGGAACCCGGCCTTGCGCATCCGGTAGTGGAT
>DYBQ01000036.1:629-4815 GCA_019418545.1 Clostridiales bacterium
AGC
Organism: Clostridiales bacterium; assembly: GCA_019418545.1. Taxonomy (GTDB): domain Bacteria; phylum Bacillota; class Clostridia; order Oscillospirales; family Acutalibacteraceae; genus Heritagella_A. The sequence continues at coordinate 633 of DYBQ01000036.1, forward strand.
TCTTCTTTATAGCCGCCGATCGTCTCAAACACTTCCCGGCGATAGGCTCCGTGAAATACCGATTTGGCATACATTCTCCCCACGTCCCGGCGGAAAGGGGCAATGCTGCTGCCAAACAGGGAATTCTCTGCCAGCAGCAGGGTTTTCTGCCAGCGGGTGGGGTTTTCAATCACACAGGGACGCTGGCCGCCAGATACACTTTCCCCGCTGTTGAGGCAATTCACATTTTTCTCCACAAAATCCGCCGGGATATTGGCATGGGCATCCACCCGAAGAATCACATCCCCGGAAAAGGCCCGCAGCGCCACATTCCAGCCGCGGGGCAGGGTTCTGCCGGGATTGTCCAGCACCTGCACACCGGCAAACTCACCGGCATACCGGCTGGCAAACTCTTCCATAAGGCGGCGGGTCTTATCGGTAGAATCGCTGTCCACCAGCACTACCTCGATTTTGGAATGGGGATAGCTCTGGGACAGCAGGTCGCGGAACAAAGCCGGCAGGCTCGCCTCTTCGTTTCTGGCGATAACAGTAAACGATACCAGCAGTTGATTGTCTTGTTTCAAAATCAGTATTCACCTCATCGCTGTGTTTTGATAACAGTACTCCTATTATATCATGCCCTTCCCTGTTGTCAAACATACCGGCAGGGAAAACCGGGCATTATGGCTGTACTTTTTCATTCATTTCATCCAGAAACTGCCTCAGCTTTAAAAAGTCCTCAAAAGCGCCTGCCTTGGAAGAAGGGTTTCGCAGCAGGGCGGCGGGATGCAGGGTCGCCATCATGGTCAGATTTCCCTTTTGAAAAAACTGCCCGTGTTCTTTTGTAATCTTCATATCGGGCTTGATGAGCTTCATGGCGGCAATTCTGCCCAAGCATACAATGATTTTGGGCCGCATCAGAGTTACCTGGCTTCGAAGCCAATTGATGCAGGCCTCCTGCTCTTCGGGCTGGGGGTCCCGGTTATGGGGCGGGCGGCATTTGACGATGTTGGTAATATAAATATCCTTTTCCCGCTCCAAGTCCACCGCTGCCAGCATTTTGTCCAGCAGTTGCCCGGCACGGCCCACAAAAGGCTCCCCCTTCAAATCCTCGTTTTCCCCGGGGCCTTCCCCCACAAACAGGATGTCAGCATTGGGATTTCCCACACCGAACACCACATGATGTCTTGTCTCACAAAGGCCGCATTTCCGGCATTCCTTACAGGCCTTTTCCAGCTCGCTCCACTGTGTCATGGCAATCCTCCTGGGTTATGGTTTGCATTATTTTTCATTATACCATGCCCCGACAGGAAAATCCATGCCAGCCTTTTATATTTCCCAAAGGGTTCATATATTGTCCCATTTTTCTGCCAACCTACCTTACAAAAACCCTCTATGAAAAAAAGCTTTGTTCATCTTTCCAAACTTTTTTGAGCTGTCTTGACAAAGCTTTTGCATGGTCGTACAATACATCTGTCAAGACACCTGTAAACATATCTTTTAAGAAGGGGCTATGTAATATGAAGGTTCAGCAGAAAATTATGACCATGGTCGTTGCCGCTCTCCTGTGTGCAGTGGGAATCGTCATCCCCATGTTCTGTCCCAAAATCGTTTTGGAGCCGGCTTCCTTTACGCTGGCCAGCCATGTTGCGCTGTTTTTGGCCATGTTTATTTCCCTGCCGGTTTCTATTATTGTCTGCCTGGGAACTACCGTTGGATTTTTCTTTGCCGGCTTCCCGCTGGTAGTCGTGCTGCGGGCTTTGAGCCAAATCGTGTTTGTTGCACTGGGCGCCTGGTTCCTCCAGCACCACAAAAATGTGGTTGGCCGACCCATTCCCAGCACCCTGTTCAGTTTGACAATGGGCGTTATCCACGGCTTCTGCGAAATGATGGTTTCCAGCTGGTTCTACTTTAACGGCGGCGAATCCCAGCAAGGCTATGTAGTGTCGGTTCTGCTGCTGGTGGGACTTGGCACCGTGATTCACAGCATGGTGGACTATGGCATTGCCGTGGTGGTATGGCGTGCCGTGCAGAATGTGGTGCGGATTCCGGTCAATGTCCATCTGGGCAAAAAGAAGTCCGCTGTACCGGCTGCTGAGTAAGCCTGCTCTTTCCCCGCTTCTATCACAACACATAAAACAAAAGCCAGGGCTTTGGGAAACGCATCAAACGTTTTTTCCAAAGCCCTGGTTTCGTTTTGAAGCCGCTGTTTATTCGCCGCAATGGCCATGCGCACAATGGCCGCCTTCTGCATGATGGCCGCCGCAGGTGTGCCCTTCCCCATGAGCGCCATGATGATGGGCGCAGACCGTATCGGGATTGAACACCAGCGTCTGAGACAACAGTGCCATAACGCTGGCGTCCGCCTGTCCGGTAACGCCGGGATATAAACGGATGCCCGCCTGTGCTAGGGCTGTCCGGGCACCGCCGCCGATTCCGCCGCAAATCAAGGTGTCCACGCCGAGATTTTTTAAAAACGAGGCCAGCGCGCCATGGCCGCTTCCGTTGGTATCCACTACCTGGCTGTTAACAATCTGGCCGTTCTCCACGGTATACACTTTAAACTGCTCGGTATGCCCAAAATGCTGGTATACCTGCCCGTTTTCATAGGTGACTGCAATTTTCATGGTTCTGTATGCTCCTTTTCTTCTGTCAGTGCTCCGCAGGCAGGGCATCGGCCCGTCTCCTGCTGCTGTTTCCAACACTTTTTCTTTCCACAGCCTTCGCTGTGAGGACACACCCAGTATTCCCCGCCGGAAATCACCAGTTCTTTTCCCTGCACCAGTGCTTCGGCCAGTTTTTTCCGGGCACGGTCATAAACTGCCTGAACCGTCGTGCGGGCCACGCCCATCTGCCGGGCACATTCCCCCTGGGTATATCCCAGCAAATCAATGAGCCGGATACATTCATATTCATCCAGCGTCATCACCACCTCACAGGCAGCCGCGCATCCCCCTTGGGGGCCAAACCGGCAATGCCCCGGCATTCCGCAAATCCGCCGCCGTTTTTGAGGCCTTGGCATGAGGCACCCGCTCCTTTCCAAACAGATTATTTCTGACTTATGTCAATAACGAGTATACCACCATTTCTGTCATATGTCAATAATCTCTACCTGTATTTCAAAGCAGGTCATGCTTTTTCAAAAGCCCAAAGGTTACGGATTTGCCCCTGAATCGAATCAAAATCCCACAGCTTTTCGGAGCGCTCCCGGCTGTTGCAGTCATTCACTTTCAGCATCCCATCTTCGCAGCCTGTCAGAACAATATAATGGCCCGTAGTAGTAAAATCTCCCGGTCCCATAATACAGATAATGGGATGCCCTTCTTCCAGCTGCTGGAACACCAGGCTTTTCACCAGAGGAAGCTCGGTAGATTTTAGCCCCAGCCCTTCTGCCCCTTCAGACATGAGCGTCCAGCTGGTCCCGTTTCCAGGGACACAATACCCGTTCTGCGTACTGTATTCCGCCATCCATCCAGGCGACATCCGGGTATCGCCCAACAGATACACCGCCACCATGGAAAGGCTGGTTGGGCCGCACCCGGTAATCCCCATCACATCATCCCCATAAATGGTATAGCCCCATCGCTGGTCCCACTGCATCAAAAGCGGGACAGAGGCAGCATTGGCACACTCGTCCAAACTGCCCGTAAACCGGTTATCCTTTTTAATCGGATATTCCAGCACAAATTTTTCGGTTTCGGGGTTTTTCGCAAGAAGCTCCCGCAGGCTGTCGGGATACTCCGTTATGGACAGACCGTGCTCCCGGGCATATTGGGAAATTTTATCCTCTGGCACCTGTTCAATTTCAGAGGAAACGCTGCTTTCCAAAGGTGGGGAGATTTGCAGATGTACTTCCCCGTTTTTTATGGCTGCTATGATACCGGCTGCTGCTATCAAAATCAAGAGCCATACAAAGGCTTTTCTTTTTTTATTTTGTCTTTTCTTTTGTGACCATTCCATATAAAATCCTCCAATGTCACACAACTTGCAGGCAAAGAAAAGGCTCCGTCTGCTGATACCAGTGTATCAGAACGAAGCCTGCAATGTTTTCGCATATTTGCAAGGTTTTCTGACATCTTTCTGCTAAAAATCATACGATTTTCTGACATTTTATCGGGAGTGTTACTGTAAAGCGAATGCTTTCCCGGGCACTGCTCGCCTCAATCCGGCCACCGTGCAGCTCAATAATCTCTTTGGCAATGGC
>DYBQ01000036.1:4825-10155 GCA_019418545.1 Clostridiales bacterium
CCCTAGCCCCGCACCGCCGGTAGAGGAAGCGCGGGAAGAATCCAGCCGGAAAAACTGCTCAAAAATCCGCGACAGCTTTTCTGGCGGAATCGTCCTTCCATGGTTTTGAACCACCACCTGTACCATCTCCCCCGACTGCCTCATCATCAGCCAAATGGGCGAGCCGGGATAGCTATAGGCAACAGCATTGCGAATCAGGTTGTCAAACACCCGCTCCATTTTGTCACAATCAAGAACCATTTCCACATTGGGCTGAATGTCCAGCTGCCAGGAAAGCTGCTTTTCTTCCAGCACCGGAAAAAATTCACTGGCAATTTGCTCCAGCATCCGGCTGAAATTGGTACGTTCAGTTTCCAGCTCCAAAGCCGTCAGATTAAACCTGGTAATTTCAAAAAATTCGTTAATCAAATCCTCCAGCCTCATGGCCTTGTCCAGGGCAATCCCGGTGTATCTGACCCGCAGCTCCACAGGAAGCTCCGGCGCTTCCTGCAAAAGGCTCAAATATCCAATCACGCTGGTCAGAGGGGTTTTCAAATCATGGGCCAGATAGACAATCATATCATTTTTCCGCTGTTCGGCCTCCCGGGCCATTGCTGCATTGCGCTGGGACTGTTCCCGTACCAAATTCAGTTCATCCTGAATTTCCTTCAATTCCCCCGAAAGCACCAGCGGCGGGGATTCCGGCTGAGCCAGGCTTTTGGAGGCCTCCACCACTTCATCCAGATACCGCATCAGCCGTACAACCATATAGCGATACGTCACCACGCTCCAATCGATACACAGAAGGATGCTGACTACCAGCAAAAGATTGTCCTGTATTTTTTTTAGGACCCGATATAGCAAATCATCAGGCTGCCAGATATACTGATGTACCATCATCGTAGCCAGCCAGAAAACCAGCATCAAAACTCCCATCAAACCAACTACAGAAAGCCCCAATATCAAAAAATACCGGGTAAGGATTCGCCGGACCACCCTGCTGCGGAATGGTTCCCGGAAATTCTGCTGTTTACTCAATGGTATACCCCACTCCCCACACAGTTTTGATAAAGCGCGGCTTTCGAGGCGGTTCCTTCATTTTTTCCCGAAGCCGGGCAATATGCGCCATAACCGTATTATTATCGTCCAGATATTTTTCTTTCCACACTGCTTCAAACAGTTCCTCCGAAGGGACCACCCTCCCCTGATGCTCACACAAATACCACAAAATCTGAAATTCAATGGGCGTTAGGAAAATCTCCTTCCCGTTAAGCATACATTTGTGGCTGCTCCGGGAGATGTGAAGCCCCCGAATCTCCATGGCGTCCCTTGCACAGCTTCCCCCCTGATTATACCGCAAATAACGGCGCAGCTGGGTTTTTACCCGTGCCATCAACTCCAGCGGATTAAAGGGCTTTGTGATATAGTCATCCGCTCCCAGGGTCAGTCCGGTAATCTTATCCATATCCTCCACCTTTGCCGTCAGCATGATAATGGGGAACAGATACTTCTCACGGATTTTCTGGCAAAGTGTAAAGCCGTCCATGTCCGGCAGCATAACATCCAAAATCGCAAGGCTCAGCGGCTGCTGCAAGCTGGCAATGGCATCGGCGGCCCGATAGCATTTGATTACCTGATACCCTTCGTTTTTCAAATACACCTCTACCAAATCGGCAATTTCTTTTTCGTCATCCACAATCAAAATGGTTTCGTTCATCATCCTTTTTTCACAACTCCGTTTCAAAATCAAAAAAGGGTATCCCGCCAAACAAAATGACAGAATACCCTTCTCTTACCGCCTGTTATAAAAACTTACAGAATAATTTCTCCATCAACCGTACCGGGCAGGCCAGCAGCATTGGACTCATCGGTATCAATGTGCATAGCAGCGGCATACTTGGGGCTGACGCGGCACACCACATCACCGAAAATCAAAGAACGGCCGTTATAATCCAGCTTGACAGAAACAATCTGCTTGTCCTCTACGCCGGCCTCTTTTGCCTCTTCCACGTTAAAGTGGATGTGGCGCTTGGCAATAATCACGCCATAGTCAATGTCCACTTCACCGGCAGGTCCCACCAGCTTGCAGCCGGGAGTGCCAGCCAAATCGCCGGACTCACGAATGGGAGCGGTGATGCCCAGCTTACGGGCGTCGGTCAAAGCCAGCTCCACCTGGGTTTCAGGACGCACCGGACCCAGAATGGACATTTTCATAGAACCCTTGGGACCAACAACCTCCACTTTTTCGTTGGTGGCGAACTGGCCAGGCTGGGACAAATCCTTTTTATTGCTGAGGACGGCGCCCTTTCCGAACAGGGTTTCCAAATCCTGCTGGCTCACATGCAGATGACGGGCGGAAGTTTCTACCATAACTTTCATTGGGAACACTCCTATTATATAATGTTTTGATGTACAAGCCAAAACGCAGCCTACAAAAAGGCATACGTTTTCGTCTCTATTGTACTCCCAAATCCGTCAGATTTCAACTCCTGCAGCAAAGAAACTATCTGACTGCCATCCCCACTGCTTTTTTCCTTTCAAGCTTCAGTGTCTTCCGGCTTTTCAAACAGGATTCCTTTTTTCCGCAGGCCTTCCAACACACGCTCGCAGGCCTCCTGGCTTGGGCAGGACAAAGTGTGCAGATGGATTCCCCCAGTCAAAGCGCACAGGGGATTGGCCTGGTTTTTTTCGAGCTTCTGCAGAAAGGCATCGGCATCATATCGGGAAAAAATTTGCAGACTTCCAGAAATCTGCCCATATAAAGGGTGCTCCACAATCACATCCAGCAAACCGCAGCCATTATCAACTACAGTATACAGTTCTTGTGCCAAAAGCTGGTCATCGTGCCGGCAGGCAATCGTAACTGTTGACTCATCTGGAAGATTCTTTTGCAGAATATACCCTCTTGGCGTTGCTGAAATTTGGTGGGCTGCTGCCCGCAAAAGGGCAATATCCCCCACAATAATCTGGCGGCTGACAGAAAACTGTTTGGCAAGGGTTGTAGCGCTGATGGGTTCCTGGCTTTTCCCCAGCACTTCCAGAATTTGAGTCCTTCTTTTTGCGGATGGGCTCATAGACAACACTCCTTTCCTAATCATTATGGGGATATTGTATCACATTCCCACCCAAAAAGCAAAACGACCTTTTCCATAATTCGGTTTCCCCAAAAAACATCCTGTTTTCAAATATTTTAAAAACATCACTTGACAATGTCATTTTTTGTGGTATAATAATATCTGTTCGGTTCACATCAATCGGACAAATTACTGTATTGCGGTATTGTGTAATGGTAGCACGGCAGACTCTGACTCTGTTTGTCTGGGTTCAAATCCTAGTACCGCAGCCAACAGAAACCTCGTTTTTTCGAGGTTTCTTTCTATCGAGGTGTGGCTCAGTTTGGTAGAGCGCTACGTTCGGGACGTAGAAGCCGGAGGTTCAAATCCTCTCACCTCGACCAGTTAAAAGCCTCGAACACGCATTTGTGTTCGAGGCTTTCTTTAGTTTAATGCTTACATTTTTTATACCCAAACCGAGGCTGCAAAACAAAAAACAAAAAGCCGGGCTGAAACCAGCCCGGCTTTTTGTTTTTTGAGAAGGAATAATGAAAAAGAAGGGTATTTATGAAAACGCCTGCACCCAGGCACTTGTACTTGGTCTGCCACGTTCACCGAATCGGTATTCCGGCCTTTCGATAAATCTTCGGCAGTTATCACATTGAGGCACATTCTGTCTCTGAATTTCCTCTTTGTTTTCTGTGTCTATAGTATATCCCACAATTATGTCCCAATTTTGAAGGGATTGAAAAGAATTGAGAAAAAATCTTGAATAAATTATAAACTCCCCTTCTTTTTCCGACAAAATTCCCGTTTATAGGGATTCAACTGCTGCTTTCTGAATTGCCAGCCCGGCCTTATACCGCTTCATAAACTCGTTAAAGCCCTTAACCGTTTCGGGATTCGGCTGTTCCACAATTCCCTTTTCGCCATGGAATACTTCCTGCTCCAAATACTCCTCCAAAGACTGTCCCGGCTGCTTGCGCACCAAATAGGCAGCCAGCAGCGCAATTCCCCAAGCGCCGCCTTCTCCAGCGGTTTCCATCACAGCCACTGGTACATTCATCGCTGCCGCCATAAAGGGCTGGCCCATTTCGCGGGTCTTGAAGTATCCGCCATGGCCCATGAGCAAATCCAACTGCACATGCTCTTTTTCAAACAACAAATCCATGCCTACCTTAAGGGTAGCAACTGCACTATACAGATGAGTACGCATAAAGTTGGCCAAATCGAACCGGCTGTCGGGAGTACGGACAAACAGGGGGCGTCCCTCTTCAAAACCGGTAATCGGCTCGCCGGAATCATAGTTATAGGAAAGCAGCCCGCCGCAATCCGCTTCTCCTTCCAAAGACTTGGTAAACAGCATTTCATACAAATCGTGTTTGTTATACTGGATGCCCATTCCTTCCAGCACCTGGCCGAACAGGTTGACCCAGGCATTGATGTCGGAGGTGCAGTTGTTGCAGTGAACCATGGCAACCGGTTTGCCGGTTGGGGTAGTCACCATGTCAATTTCTGGATACATATTCTCCAATGATTTTTCCAGTACCACCATGGCAAACACCGACGTTCCTGCTGACACATTGCCGCTTCTGGGGGCTACGCTGTTGGTTGCCGCCATACCGGTTCCGGCATCGCCTTCCGGCGGGCACATGGGAATGCCACTTTGCAGGGTACCGGTAGTATCCAGCAGCCGTGCGCCTTCGGCAGTCAGCACACCTGCATCCTCACCGGCGCTGAGCACTTTGGGCATAATATCATCCAAATGGTACGGCAGGTTTGCTTCGTCCAGCTTTTTGTCAAAAAGTGCTTTCATCCGGCTATCATAGGTACCTGTCTCGCTGTCAATGGGGAACATACCGGAAGCATCGCCAACACCCAACACTTTTTTGCCGGTGAGCTTCCAATGGACATATCCAGAGAGGGTCGTCATAAAGGACAGACGAGGCAAATGCTCCTCTCCATTGAGCATGGCCTGATACAGATGGGAAATGCTCCACCGCTGAGGGATATTGAACTGGAACAGCTGGCTCAATTCTTCGGCTGCCTGCCCGGTAATGGTGTTCCGCCAGGTGCGGAAGGGTACCAGCAGATTGTCCTCTTTGTCAAAGGCCAAATACCCATGCATCATAGCCGAAAAGCCAATTGCTCCCACACTTGTCAAAGTGACACCATAGGTTTTCTTCACTTCCTCCGCCAGCTTTCGGTAGCAGTCCTGCAGCCCGCTCCAAACATCCTCCAGCGAATAAGTCCAAACACCGTTTTCCCAGCGGTTTTCCCACTCGTGCCCGCCCGAAG
>DYBQ01000036.1:10216-12204 GCA_019418545.1 Clostridiales bacterium
ATCCGGGCCAATCAGCACTGCCTTAATCCGAGTAGAGCCGAACTCAATGCCCAGCGCGGTCTGACTTGACGTAATCCATTCTATCATCTGCTTTTGCTCCATAATCAATCGCCCTCTCTTTTCGATAATATTTCAATGACCGTACTGCACTACTTCACTTGTACGTACATTTTATATTATCATGATACTGTCTTTTTTCAGGAATCACAAGAGTTAAATCTGCTAAAAAGGAAAAACTTTTTTACACAATCCTGACAAAATTCACCTCACGTACCGCAAACTTGTTTCAAAGCCTGGCCGAAAAAAGCCCGTGCAGCACTCTTTCCATCTGATGGTTCCCCACAAACACCGCCCGCTTTACTGCATCCTGGCCATACCGTTTCCGAATGGCATCCACAGCAGCATCGGCTTTGGCTTCCCGAAAAAAATCAGTCCTGTCAAAGAGGCTAATCTGCCTCACACAACTCCCCCGGCAAACCTTTCCGGCCTGTACGCCCAACTGCCGGATGGCCCGGCCATTCCAAAGCTGCCGAAAAAGGGACAGAGCATAGTGATACAGCTCCCCGGTAACGGCAGTTGGCGCCGGCAGTACCATTTGATGGGCTGCATAGTTCCAATCACAGGTTTTAATCCCCACTGAAAGGACCTGTGCCTGTACCCCAGCCTCCCGCATTCTGGCCCCCACCATTTCACACAAAGCCAGCAAAACCTCTCCCGCCGCCTTTCCGTCCTGCACATCATAGGCAATGGTGGTGCTGTTGCCATATCCCTTGTTTTCTTCGGGGACTTCCAATACCGGGGAAGTATCCATCCCATTGGCATATGCCCACACTGTCTCCCCCTGTTTTTTCAAATGCTTGCGAAGAAAAACCGGGTCTGCCTTTGCCAGTTCCCCAATGGTGTCAATCCCCAGCAAATGCAATTGCTTTTCCGTAGCCCTTCCCACCGAAAACAGCGCCCGCACCGGCAGCGGCCACATTTTTTCCTGGATTTCTTCTGGGAAAAGCGTATGCACCCGGTTGGGCTTTTCAAAATCCGAGGCCATTTTCGCAAGCAGCTTGTTTGTAGAAATCCCGATATTCACCGTAAATCCCAGTTCATCCCAAATCCGCTGCCGGATTCTTTCCGCCGCTTTTACAGGCTCACCCCACAAAAGCGATGTACCGCTCATGTCCATAAACGCTTCGTCAATGGAATATGGCTCCACTGCCGGCGTATATTCCCCTAAAATACGCAAAAATGCCTGGGAACAGCTCCGGTACAGCTCATAGTCCGGCGGTACCAGAATCAGCCCAGGACATTTCCCCAAAGCCTCGGGGATACTCTCTCCGGTTTTCACCCCGCGCCGTTTGGCTGGGATGGACTTTGCCAAAATAATTCCCCGCCGCTGGGACATATCCCCGCCCACTGCTGACTCCTGCTGCCGAAGGTCCTCCCCACCTTCACCGCAGCGCACCCGACGGGCGGCTTCCCAGCTGAGAAAAGCCGAATTGACGTCTACATGGAAGATTACCCGATTGGTTTTCGAACACATGTTTGCCACCTCCAAGGTTTATCATACAAACAAATGTTCTAATTTTCAAGCGGTAATTTTTTCTATTCCTCCGCTTCCCGGGTCTTAGATTCTTTTTCCAGCTTTTTCCGGCACAAAAGATGATATCCCCACAAACCGGCGGCGGCAGCAAGCCCCGTTATCACAAACACCCACACGGCCAACATATAGTTCTGCGTTCCCAGCGCATTGCCCACAATGGTGGAAGTAATGACGGAGGGGATTCTTCCCAAAGAGGAAAGGAGCAAAAAGGTGTGCAGCTTCATGGAAGTAAGGCCAATAAAATAAGTAATCACATCTTTTGGGGTTCCAGGGATAAAAAACAACAAAAAAACCAATATATTCCTTTTTTCGGGATTGTGAAGGAACCGGATGGATTCGATTTTTTCCCGGGAAATAAAGGCTTCCACCATTTTCACACCAAACAGGCGGGTAA
>DYBQ01000036.1:12214-16603 GCA_019418545.1 Clostridiales bacterium
TCCCACCACTGCCCCCAACAGGCACAGCAACAGACCTTCCACGTTCCCGAACACATATCCGGCGGCGATTTCCAGCGGTTCTCCGGGAATCATGGCCACCACTACCTGCAGTGCCATCATCCCTGCAAAAGCAACACGTCCCACCGGACCATGGGCATCTACCCATTGGCGAAATTTCTCGGGGTTTTTCAAGCTTTCTATCATGGGTCCCCCTATCCATATGGCGATGGCAGTAAACAGCAGCAATAAAACCAGCAGAGAGCACACACTGACGATTTTCCGCCGCTTTTGATAATCTGCTGTGTCAGCATTCTCCGTTTTTGAATGTAACTGTACATTTTCCTGCATCATACAGCTCTCCTTTTTCAACAGGGAACATTCCCTTTTTCATCATGCGCCTTTTACTATATCGTACGCAGCAGGTTTCCACAAGAGGAATTTGTGTCTTTTTTGTTGAAAATTGGTAAATTCCTTCGAGGCCCTGTTGACAGTATATCCCACAGTTACTGGAAAAGCAGTATTTTTTTATGACGGGAGCCTTACAATTTTGAAAGAAAATGCAAAATCAAAAGCCGCCGTTGTGACAGCCAAACTGTCCGCAACGGCGGCAAAGTACCGCAAATAAGCATCCCGCTCCCATAAAGCTTTGGATTACTGATAAAATTCCGTTTTCAATGTCCGGGTAAACAAATCCTCCAGCGCTGTTTTCGGCTCCACTCCCCGATACAGGGTGTCGTATACTGCCCGGCAAATAGGCAAATCCACTCCATAGTTTTTCCCCATCTGCAGCAGAGCTCGAACGGTATAATATCCTTCAGCCAGCTTGGTATACTCTTCCCCTTTTACAAAGGATTCCCCAAACTGGCGGTTATGGCTATACTTGGAAAACACCGTTGCCTCATAGTCGCCCAAATGGCACAGGCCATAGGCTGAAAGCTCATTTCCGCCCAACGCCTGAATCAGTCTTGCTACCTCTCGGGTTCCTCGGGACATGAGCGCCCCTTTGAGAGTAGAAAGATGCAGCCCGTCCAAAATTCCCGCAGCAATGCCAATCACATTTTTAGCTGCCGCGCCGATTTCGCTTCCAATCAAATCCTGTCCATAATAAAAGCGAATCAAATCGCTGGAAAACTCGTCTACCAGCATTTCCTTAACCTGTTGGTTGTTGCTGTCAATAACCATGCAGTTTGGGATGCCCTGATAAAATTCTTCCACATGGCCTGGCCCCAGCCATACCGCTACTTCATTAGAGAAATCCGTATTATCATTGACCACCTGAGAAAGCCGGCGGCCAGACGCAATTTCAATCCCCTTCATACACAGCACAAAAATTTTGTCTGTCAAATCAAAGGGCTTCAGCTCATCCATCAGCCCCTGCAGCCCTTGGGAATTGATAGAAATCACAATCACCTGGGCGTCTTTCACTGCCGCAAGCTCTGTAGTCAGGCAGACAGATTCAGGAAGCTCCAGCAAATCATTTTTTCTTTCCTGTAAAAAGCGCGCCATGGTCTTGGAACTTTTCCGGCCATACAGCGTTACATCATGGCCGATACTATCCAAATACCAAGTAATCAAAGAGCCCCAACGTCCGCATCCAATCACGGTAATTTTCATCGCTGACTCATCCTTTCTCCATCTTCTGCCATTTATAAAAAGCCTGGTTTTCCCTTACCGGGGATATTTAAAATATTGATAATACTGGCACTTAATCATGCCGTTATACAGTTTCCGCCGTTTATCTGCGGCACGTCCAAAGCACTCTTCAAAGCTTTCATCAGGGCTGATAACAGAATAGCTCCATCCCCTCTTGGGAACAAACACCTTCCCCATCACCCGATACAGCTCCTGTGCTGTCTGTACATCCAGCAATCGCTCGCCATAAGGCGGATTACAAATCACGCAGCCATATTCTCCTTCTGCGGAAAAATCCCGGATATCCCGTTTTTCTGCCCGAACCGCATGAATCACACCGGCCTTTCGGGCATTCTCCAATGCAAGAGAAACAGCTGCACCATCAATATCATAGCCGGTTGCCCGGAAGGAAGCATCCCGTTTTACCAAATCCCGGGCGCGGTCCCGTTCTTCCTGCCATACACGGCTGTTTACCTGGGCCCATTTTTCCGCCGCAAAATGCCGCTGGATTCCCGGTGCAATATTCAAAGCATACAGGGCGGCCTCCGTCAGCAGCGTCCCGGAGCCACAAAATGGGTCGATAAAATTCCCGTCGGAGCGCACCCGGGAAAGCTTGACCATAGCAGCAGCCAACGTTTCCTTAATAGGAGCTTCGGTGGAATTTTGCCGGTATCCCCGTTTGTGCAGTCCGGCCCCGGATGTATCCAGCATCATGCTGACTTTATCTTTCATAATCAAAAACTGGATTTGATGGACAGGGCCAGTCTCCTCAAACCAGGAAAGATGATATTTGCTTCGCAGCCGCTCGACCACAGCCTTTTTGATAATGGACTGACAGTCCGGCAGGCTGTGCAGTTTGGAATTGAGAGAACGTCCTTTAACAGGAAAGGCATCCCCTTTCCCCAGCCAACGCTCCCAAGGCAGGGCTTTCACTCCTTGGAACAGTTCTTCAAAGCTTTTTGCAGGAAAAGTTCCCAGATGGATGACAATCCGCTCGCTGTATCGGGAGCCCATATTGGCCCGTGCCAACATATGCTCGTCGCCTTTAAAAAACACACGGCCATTTTCCGGCCTAACATCTACCGCCTGCATTTCCCGCAGTTCTTCTCCAACCAGGCCTTCCACACCCAACAGGCAGGGGGCTGCCATTTCAAACAGTTCCATCTTGACCTGTCCTTTCTTTCTTTATCATAATCTTTTTGTTATTGTACCATACCCGGCACTTTCGTGCAAGACGCATCAAACGATGCCTGCATTTCTTGGCTCCATGAAAAAAGGCACCCTTTTCAGGATGCCTTTTTTGTATTTTTGTCAGCCTTCATACGAAACGATTTCTACCTTTTCGATGGTCACATCTTCCGTAGGCTTATCATTATCATCTGTATCTACTGCGGCAATTTTGTCCACAACATCCATTCCCTCGAACACCTGTCCAAATACGGTGTGGCCCCGCTGTGGGTCGAATGCATTATAGGCGCCATCCAAGAAGTAGTTTCCACCGTTTTCTTCATACAGTTTTTTATAGGTATCCGTTAACAAATCTGCATTCAGGATGGTATACTGTCCGCCTGCCAAAATCATTTCCTGTTCATCTTTGCTGTATGACTTAAGCTGATTATACATGGATTCTACCGTATTCCAGGTGGAGGAATCAACCGGACCTGCCTGGTTAATGAAGAACTGACTGCCGTTCGTGTTGCTTCCTGCATTCGCCATAGCCAAAGAGCCCCGCAGGTTTACAAGGTTTTTGCTGAATTCATCCTCGAATTCACCGCCCCACACGCTTTCGCCGCCGGCTCCGGTTCCTTCCGGGTCGCCGCCCTGCACCATAAACCCATCAATCACACGGTGGAAAGTCAGGCCGTCATAGTAGCCCTGCTGGGCGAGCTTTTTAAAGTTATACACGGTTTTCGGTGCCGCCTGCGGGAACAACCGAATGGAAATCTCTCCCATACTGGTGGTCATCACCACAATTTCTTCGCCTTTAGCGGGCTTTTCCAGCTGATATCCAAGCTCCGTACCTTCGTCGCTGGCAGCCGGCAAATCCTCTTTTTTGGTTACACTGTCCTTGTCTTCGTCCAACACATGGGCAGCCGGACTGTCAGCGGCATCTTTTGCCGGTGCAGACTGGCAGCCTGTAAATGCCATCAAAAGTGCTGCTCCAAAAGCCAGTGCCATGATGGAATATCTTTTTTTTCTCATTGTTTTCCAACATCCTTTCTATTTATCGAACAAATAACTCCCCCAAAACAGCTGTCCTTGCCGTTTGGGCAAAACACACGATTTTATTTTAGAGGAAAATCCATGCAGATGCAAGCCTTTTTTCTTTCTGCACCATCATGTTTCTCTCATGGAGCGCATATGTATAAGCGGCAGTCAAAAGACACAGAACACTCTCAGGAAAGGAATGATTTAGAAAATATGAACTATTATCCAGAAGGGTATCTCCTCGACACACCGGAAAATCAATCTGCCATCCAAACCCCTACCGGCCTTTCAGAGGCTCTTCGGGAAGGGAAAATTCTGGAAGCCCGGGCTATGATTTGTGACAGTACCCACAACCTGATAGTAGACCTCCATGGAATCAAAGGGATTATCCCTCGGGAGGAAGGCGCTATCGGTATACGGGAAGGGACTGTCCGGGATATTGCCATGATTTCCCGTGTAAACCGTCCGGTTTCTTTTGTGGTAACGGAGCTTCTTAGAGATGAAAAAGGCGGAATTACGGCTATCCTTTCCCGGCGCAAAGCCCAGGAG
>DYBQ01000036.1:16613-21324 GCA_019418545.1 Clostridiales bacterium
ACAGGCCCAGGAGCGATGTGTGGAGGACTATCTGTCTCATCTTCGCCCTGGGGATGTAATCCCCGCAAGGATTACCCATTTAGAGCCCTTTGGGGCCTTTGCGGACATTGGCTGCGGCGTGGTATCCCTTTTACCCATTGACTCCATTTCCGTTTCCCGCATCGACCATCCCCGGGAAAGGTTTTCAGTAGGGATGGACATCCGGGCCATCGTAAAATCAACGGAAAACCGACGAATTACCCTTTCTCACAAAGAGCTTTTAGGCACATGGGAAGAAAACGCCTCTGCGTTTGCACCAGGGGAAACCGTTGCCGGGATTATCCGAAGCGTGGAGCCCTATGGAATTTTTGTTGAATTGACCCCAAATCTTGCCGGCCTTGCGGAACCTCGCGACGGGGTAAGCCCTGGACAGCAGGCCAGCGTGTTTATTAAAAGCATTGTTCCCAGCAGAATGAAAATTAAACTGATTATTATTGATACATTCGAAAGCAGTTACCGTCCCAGCCCTCCGAACTATTATTTTTCGGGAGAACATATGGACAGCTTCCTCTATTCTCCTGCCGGGTGTGAAAAGCGAATCGAATCCCGTTTCCCCACAGCAGAAGAAAACGAAACTCCAGCATTATAACCCAGCGGTTAGCTTCATAACTTAAAAAAAGAAGGCCGGGACAACCCGGCCTTCTTAGCATGTTAAAAAGCTTGTAACTTATTAAATGATATCACCCAATGAAAAGCGGTTCACTTTTTCTTGGGAGGTGCTTTTTTGGTGTTGTGCTCGGCATAAACCGTTAACGCCTCGTCAACCGGCCCGTCAAAAATCACTTTTCCCTTTACCAGATATATAGCGCGATGGCAAATTTCCCTAACGCCTTCGGGGGAATGGCTGACGTACAATACGGTTGTACCTTTTTTGATGATATCGGCAATAGCACGCTTACACTTCTTTTTAAAGTTCGCATCGCCTACGCTCAAGGCTTCGTCCACCACCAGGATTTCCGGGTCGGTATTGACGTTTACAGCAAAGCCCAGGCGCATTTTCATACCGCTGGAATAGGTTCGGACAGGCTGGTCAATATAATCCCCAAGCTCGGCAAAATCAATGATTTTTTCCTCAATGGAACGGATATAATCATCCGTCAGCCCCAACAGATACCCCTTGAGATAAATATTTTCCCGGCCGGTCATTTCGCTGGAAAAACCTGCTGTCAATTCCAGCAAAGCAGCCACTCGCCCGTTAACGGTTACGGTGCCGCTGCTGGGGAAGGATACGCCGGTAATCATTTTGAGCATTGTAGATTTACCAGCACCATTATTTCCAATAATGCCTACCGATTCACCTTTTTGAATGGTCAGGCTGACATCCTGAAGCGCCATATGTTTTTTCAGTTTTTTGGAATGATAAAACAGCGCCAAAAACTGTTCTTTATTATCTTTATAGAGGGTATACTCTTTTGTAACATGGTCAAAAATTACAGCAGGCTGTGTATCTGCCATTTTTCATGCGCCCCCTTACAGTACATCCGGCAGCTTCTTGCGAAGACGGTTATAATTGTAAATTCCCAAAAGGATAATGACAACAAACTCTACAAAGAAAATCAGTGTCTCTGTGGGATATTCCCAGAACCATTGATGGGAAACAAAGGCTTTTCGATAGCCGTTGACAAAATAGTTAATCGGGTTGAGCAGCATCAAATGACGCAGCCACGGCACGTCCAGCGCATAGGTATCCCACACCACGCCCGAAAGCCAGAACAGGCCTGTCATGATGGATTTAATCAGGTTTTCAAAATCCCGGCTAAAAGCGCTCATCGGGGCAGTAGACCAGGAAAGCGCCAGGAAGAACAGGAACATCAGCGGACAATAATAGAAGAACTGCAGTGCATACACCGTGGGGATATAGCCGCTGAAGCACAGAAAAATCACCATGAGGGCTGTGAGCGCCAAATGGACATAGAATTTTGCCAGCAGCGTAAATGTCATAATATTCGATACGGGGAAGTGCATTTTCACCACAAACTGGCGATTTTTGCGGATGGATTGGGAGCCAAACAAAATACTGTCACTAATAAAAAACCACGGGATAAAGCCCGGAAGCATAAAGGTAAAACGGGGAATTCCGGCAATGTCACCACCGGCCCGCAGGCCCACATCAAAGGCGAACCAATAAATGAACAGCGTAAAGAGGGGCTTTACCAGCGCCCAACCGGCGCCCAGGAAAGAACCCTTGTAGTCCTTTTTTAGCTCCGTCCGCGCCAGCATGATAATCTGCTTCGCATTGTGCCGGTGCTCCTGAAAAATACTGAACAAAGGAAATGCCTCCCATATTAAAAGATAGTCAGCGGTATCAAAACACGCTGCGATGGTAAGACGAATCTGACATAGCTTCTATTATTGTACCTTCCCTTTGTCCAAAAGTCAATTGCTGCCGTATAATCCAAAAAGATTGCGACAAACGACCAATCTCACCAAAACTTAATTTTTAATTTCGGATAAAAGTACCACATTTTTGATGCTTATCAGCAAATATGGCCCGGCTTTTTAAAAGGCCGAGCCATATTTGCTTAAAAAATCAGCTTACAATTTTATAATACGTTCTGGCTGTCAACATATAAATGACACCATAAATCACTGCAAAAATTAAGAAGCTCACTGCTGTGCAAACCAAATACAGCCCTACATTATGCAGTGCCAACAGTTGTAAAATCCGATAAATCATGGGGAAAGCAAAGGCCGTGTGAATCCCAGCCATAATAAGCGGCAGGAAGAATACGGTTAATACCTGAGAGCGGATAGTCCTGCGGATTTCCCGTTTATCCATTCCCACCTTTTCCATAATGGTAAAGCGCTCTTTGTCGTCATACCCTTCGGAAATCTGTTTGTAATAGATAATCAGAATGGTTGCCATAATAAACAGTGTCCCCAGGAACACTCCTACAAACAAAAGGCCTCCTACCAGTCCCAGATACATGCTTCTTTCAGTAGATTTTACCTGTATATACAATACACTGGCATATCCGCCTTTTTCCGAAACCGCATTGGATATTTTATCAAAAGAGGAATACAGCTTTTCCTCTGCATCTTGCCCCAATTCCATTCCATCCGCCAAATCAAAGGCATAGGAATATTGTAAATCAGAATAGTCCCCATAATCTGTGCCGGGATACTGCTGCATTTTTTCCAGTTCCAAAAGGGTATCAAAATCTTTTACCACTATTCCCAGGTGGCTGGCCATCATAATAGCGGCAGCAGTATTGGGAGGAAACTCTGTGAGCTTTTCTCGAACCTTCCAGGTTTTATCACCCAGCAGCAGCTGGCTGCCCTCATATTCGTTTTCACCGCAGTAGAGCAGTACTTCCCCGTTATCAAGCATTTTTTGAGTACCCATTGCCTGGTTATACTGCTCTAATGTGATAAAGGTAATGGCATAATAGTCGGAAACCGCCATTCCCACATTCATCTTGTCCGGCCTGATTTCGTACACATCTCCAATTTTCCGGGCATCGCAGTTTAAATATTGATATTGGATGACATTCTTCGGGGAAATGCCTTCTTCCTGCAGGATTTCTTCCGTTACCGACTGCACAGCCTCGCCAATAAATTCCGAACTGCTGTTCACTCTCACTTCCACATCCCGGGCATAGGTGCTGTTAATCATATCTTCCATGCCTGCATACATGGAAAAGGTGGAAGAAACCATCACCAGCACCATAGTGGACAGCACACAAATGTTGGCAAGCCCCACGGCGTTTTGCTTCATTCGATAAATCATGCCGGAAACGGCAATAAAGTGGTTCGTTTTATAATAGAAACGGCGGTTTTTCCGCAGCATTTTTAAAATCGCAATGCTTCCTGCCGTAAACAGGCAATAGGTGCCCAAAATGACTAGGATGACTGCCAGGAAAAACAGCGTGAAAGCCTCTACCGGATTGGTAATGGTAACGGCAATCCAATAGCCGCTCCCCAGCAGCACTGCACCAATCAGCGCCAGCAGCCAGCGGGCTTTTGGCTCTTTTTCTCCCACCTGCCCGCCGCGCAGCAATTCAATGGGATTGGTCAAATGGATTTGCCAAAGGCTGCTCAGGAAAATCAGTAAAAACAAAATTCCAAACAGCACAATCCCTTCGCGAATGGCATCGATGGAAACAAAAAAGCCCAACGGGACTTCCGCTTCCATCAAATTGGCTAATACCAAGAACGCCGCTTTGTCCAGCAGGATTCCCAGCACCAATCCAACAATCAGGCTGACAATCGCAATATAAACGGTTTCATAAAAAATCATATGGGACAAGTGCCCTTTTCCCATTCCCAATACATTATACAGGCCGATTTCTTTTTTCCGCCGCTTCATCAAAAAACTGTTGGTATAAAAGATAAAGATATAGGCAAACAGGGAAATGACCCACACGCCCAAATCCAGACAGACTCGCAGGGAGCCGCCGCCCAGCTTCATATCATCGATGCCGGGATTCGCTGCCAAAGCGCGCATCATATAATAAGCTGCTACCGTAAAAATACAGGTAAGCAAATATGGTACATATACTCTGGCGTTTTTGCGGATATTCATTCCTGCCAGCCTTACATAAAAGAACTTATTCATACCGGGCACCGCCTTCTCCACGAATAAAACTGGCAGCAGAACCGATAGCGGCGCCGGTAGCAATCAAGGTCAGGGTATCGGAAATCTGCTGATACAATTCCTCCTGCGTATGGC
>DYBQ01000037.1 GCA_019418545.1 Clostridiales bacterium
CATTACATACTAATTTTTAAAATATAAAAAACAGCTGTATTTTATAGGAAATACAGCTGTTTTTTTATTACTTTAATTTTTTGGCTCGGCGGCCACAAAGAACTCGCCGAACAGTATCCCGCGCTGTACAAGTGCTCAAAGTCATCACGGTATCACCGGATTCTACATGATACCCAGTGTCATATAGGGTACAGGCCGCTAAGGTTTCTAAAAACGAATCGTATAAATTTCCAGTCGTATAACCTACCGTATACAATTTGTGGTTATTCGGCACTTCTGAAACCGTAAAAATATCATACCGCCATACTGCGTCTGGTGTATACAAACGGAAATAGGCATCGTTTTCTTTACAGAAATTTTCGTCCAGATAGCGGTTAAAAAGCCCAAACATGCTGCCGTCGTGCATATTGTGGCCATATACCACTGTGTATAAATCATCAACACTTTTGTTGTTGGCATCCAAAAAAATACTGCCGGAACTGTTTTCCTGCCCATTCCAAAGATGGCTGAGGTAGTAATCATTGTTGTCCGTGTGCATAATGGGATAATTTAGGTTCAGCGCTGGGAATTCCAGCCATGCGACCACTTCTTCGTTTTCTTCCCACAAACGCTCAAAATCAATAGTGAGCAGCGGAGGCTCTCCCTTATCTTCCCCATCTGCAGTAGAAGCAGAGGAAGCTGTCTCGTCTACTCCCATTTCCAGACGAAGCTGCCCATATACATCAGAGCCCTGCTTGTATTCCATCAAGCGCAAAACCAGTACTATCGCGGCTGCCAGCACAACTAGCAAAATAGTTCCGCGAAGGATTTTGATTGGCAGGCTTCGCTTGGATTTTTCTTTCTTCTGCATATGGATACCTCCGCAATTTGGTAATTTTTTCTGTCTATTGCTTTTTCCGCGTAAAAATGATATCTTTAGTGTGCCCGGTTAAAGACTGGTTAATAGCACAAATAGGCCGCTGGAAAACTGCCAGCGGCCAAATGGTATACGCTTCTCAAACTGAGAAAGATGTGGATATATTAACCTTGTGTTTGCTCTTTCTTGCGGCGTCCCAGCACAAAGAAGAGGATGAGGCCTACCACGATAACAGCAATGGCAATGTACATGATATAATCATCACCGGTAACCACGCTGTCGTCAGGCACATCGCTTACTTTAAAGCGGAACTCCACACGGCCAAGGCTGGAAATATAGGCGTTGTCAGTCTGCTCAGCGTCTGGCTGGATTTTCAGCACCACATCAACGGTTTCACCGGGCTTTAGAGTGGCTACCAGAGGATATTCGGGAAGGGTCTTGTTCAACTCTTCGAGACCGGTGGTACCTTCGCCGCCCACAACAGTACCGGTTACTGTGTCGCTTTCAGCATCATAGCCTACCAGAACATTGTCGCCTACGGACAGGGACACCACATAGCTGGTATCCTTGACGTTCTCAACACCCAGCAGGGTGCTAATCACTTCTGTATCCATGTAGAAATTGGCTTCCTTATCGCCAACATTCTTTAACTGAATCGTCCCCTCATATGGGACACCGGGAAGCATATTTTCAAACCCGGTCATTTTGCCGTCGTTGGTATAGGTAATCTTACTGCCGTCATATTCCACAACGGTAGAAGGTTCAGCAGCAGAACACACCATGGTCATGGAGAAAACGGCTGCCAGTGCAAGCATCAGGGAAAAAATACGTTTAACCATTGTTCATTACCTGCCTTTCCCCGTTACTGTACGGACTCGATGCTGCCATCATCTGCGAGGGTAGCAGTAACGCCCCACTCAAATTTAATTCCAGCAGCGTTCAAATCGTTATACTGACTTCCGGCAAACTGTACACCTTCGGCAACGGCTTCGAGAACAATTTTCTTGTTGGTATAGCTATTGTCGATATCGGTGCTGATAGCCAGTGTCTGGAGCAGCTCCTCAGTACTTTCGCCAGCTGCAACAGGAGCCTTGTAGTAGAACACAACACCAGCGTTTTCACCGTTCTCATCCACCACTGGGCCGGCATTAATCCAGTCCTCGCTGTTGGCAGTCAGGGTAAACGCGGAGGAATCCAGCTCTTCCAGAAGGTTCCCTTCCAAATCGGCCCAATATGATTTGACGGTTACGCGGATGTAGGCACCCGCGGAGCCGGTATTGTCAACGTTATAGATTCCCTTGTTTCCCTGGGAATCCGTCAATTCGATTACATCGCCGGGCATTACCCGGGAAGTATCCAGTGTGACCGGAACCGTTTCGCTGGTTTCCTCACGGTCACTCCACTCAATGGAAAAATCAGCGGCCTTCAAATCGGCTACAACCGGTTCTTTGCTGCTTGCCTGTCCTGCACCCAGCGCACTACCTACTACAGTAGCCACAACCAGAACGGCCGCCGCGCCCATAAGCAAAAATCTCTTATTCACTTGAAACTCTCCTTCTTTATCTTGTCTGCAAGTGTCCATAGAATAAATGCCATGGCAAATATTGCTATGCAAACCGCGATTCCGCCGCCTGAGTGCAATGCCTCGGCAAGAGAGCCCAGTATTGGGATACTGAACACCACTTTACCGGCAACACGGTCATACGGCACAGGAGCCGCATCCGTTTCGGCATTGGCATCACCTTTGGTGATAAGCTTTTGTAATTGGGTATCATTTTCTGTGATGCGGTGCGTTTGCACAACATCAGATTCATCGCCCGGATAATATGCGACCACTTCCCCCGGCAAAAGGCTTTCGGGCGAACAAGGCGCCACATAAACGGCGCTGCCTACCGGCATGGCAGGCTCCATACTGGGGGTGATGAGGTTATAAATTTGGATACCAAACAATTTTGGAATGGTAAGAGGGAGAGCGGCGAGGATGACGCCAATCATCAGGACCGCCGCGGCGATACTCAGGATTTTTGCTTTCACACGCCGCCCTCCATTCATTTTACACGGGATAAAAGAATCTTACCATGAAACCCTTGAAACTTTGATTAGAAAGCGGGGTTCTCGCTTGCTTCGTTGGTCAGGTTTTCCCAATCCATGCCCATGAACAAATCCAAGTCGGTGTTGTCAGCCTGGATAGCAGCAGCCTGAACGCGAACGTTGAAGGACAGCTCAGCATACTCGTTGTTCCACTCGGAGCCGGGAACCGGGATGTTGTTGAACAGAACCAGGTTCTTGGTGTCGGCGGGGACAACAGACTTGAAGTAGTACACCACGTCGCCATTGCCCATATCCTTGGCAGTCCACAAATCAGCGTCTACGCGGGAAGCGATGATGTCGCTAATCTGAGCGGCGATTTCGTCGGTGCTGATGGAAACAGCGTTGGGAGCAACTACGTCGGTGACAGCCACACGGACAGCCACATAAGCGTCAGCGGAGTCAGCGTCGGTGTTTACGCCAACGATTTTGCTCAGCACGTCGCCGGGCATAACCTTGTCATAAGCGATGCCGTCGTCGCCGGGTACGCCAGCAACTTCGCCGTCTTCGGGCTCGGTCTTATCAATGAGGGAGATACCCACATTGCCGGTGGTGAAGGTGTTAGTCTTGGTCTCGGTCTTATCGGTAAAGTAAGCCAGGGTTGCGCCTACGCCGATGATGCAAACCAGGGCCAAGCTCAGGATGGAAATGAGAAGGTTTCTTTTTTTCATGGTATGTACTCCTTTTTAAAACGCAGTTAATCCTACTTTTAAAATTAGGCACCGAAAGCCCAAGTATCAACAGTCTTCATGACATCGTCTTTCATGTTGTCAAATCCAACGTTAGCAACGCCTTCAACAGCATAACCGGTAACAGTAATAGTGGAGGGATTCTGGCCAGCAACAAAGGTGTCTACCTGCAGCTGCTGGAACAAGTCCTTAGTGCTCTCACCAGCAGACAGAGAAGCGTTAAAGATATAAACACCATTGCCCATATTTTCAGTAGTTACTGCTTCATAGCTGTAAGTATCGTCAGACTTTGTTACCTTGTACCAAGTACCAGCAACACCATCGGAAGTTTCATCTGTAACATCTGTAAACTTCAAAGTAGTAGCGCCAGAGGTGGTGTTAAAGCCGGAAACCTTGGCAACAATCCAAGATTCGGCTACTTCACAGTCATCGGTAATGTGGAACTGGGGGTCCTTTGCCAGATAAGCATTTTCAACGATGTTAGCATATTCGTTAGTTGTTACGCGAGATTCAGCAGTCTCAGCATAGCCGCCAAGATTGTCGCCAGAAGTGACCTGAGCAACCTTAGCTTCGTCCAAAGTCAAATCCTGATGGTCAGTATGATAGCCAGAGCCAACGGTAAAGGTGTTGGTTACATCATTGGACTTAGTGGACAGCAGAGCCAGAGTGCCGCCAACAGCGACAGCGCCGACCAGTGCGATGCAGGTTGCCATAGTTGCAATTCTCTTTTTCGTCATGGAAAATTACCTCTTTCTAAAAATAAATTTAATAGGTTTACCGCCTGCCCGCATGGCAGGGCGGATAGGGGGTACAAATTCAGTCAGTAAGCTTTGCTTACGGGTTAGCAGCCAGAACCTTCTCAGCTTCGGTCTGAGCGGTGGTTTCGTTCAGGTTAGCAGCCTGTACAGCAACGCCGCGAACGGTAATATTGTCCAGACCCTCTGCCTTAATCTCGTTGAAACGGTCGGTGTCAACATCGGCGTCAAACTTGATGTACTGGAACATGGGCTCCATCTCATAGGACTGTTCGCCGCCAACAGTTACATTGTAACGATACAGGCCGTCCAGAGTATCCTTGCCGTCAACCTTTACCCAGTTTGCATTCAGTTCGCTAATTTTGTCATCAAACACGTTGTCAGCCTTAATGATGAAGTTGCTTGCAACCAGAGCGTCAAGGCCCTTTACTTCTGCAAACACATAGCTCTCAACAGAACCATCGGTCAGGTGGAAGGTGGGGTCTTTTGCAATTACATCAGCAGGCAGCAAATCGGTGTAAGCAACGCCCTCTTCGGTGCGGCTCTCAGTGTTAACCACGGTGGGGTTGTCTTCGCCGGTCTTAGCGGTTTCGTCCAGCCACAGGCCAGTGTGGGGGTCTTCAGTGGTGTAGCCAGAACCCACGTTAAAGGTGTTGGTCACCATGTTGGACTTGTCGCTCAAGTATGCCAGAGTTCCGCCAACAGCAACAGCCGCAACCAGAAGGCCGGAAATAACAGACAGCATAATCTTGTTTTTCTTCATGTTTTTGTTCGCTCCTTCAATAAATTTTATAATTGATAGCGGCCCCTTGCCGCTGGGGTAGCAGTTTATTCAGTTTTTTCTTCTGCGGGCTTGTCCTTTTTTTCCTCTTCTTCATCCTTTGAGAAAATCTCCGGGATAAAGGTCAGCAGGATAATCAGCACCAGCACGCCGCAGATACTTACAATTCCAATCGGTGTCCGTATATTTAAGCTGATATAGCCTAAATAAGGGATGGAGAAATCCATTTTGCCAACAATGCGGTCAAAGGTAATTTCGCCGTCAGGGTCTTCGTTGGCATCTCCCTGGGTTACCAAGGTTTGCTCTTCCGGATTGATTTCAATTATCCGGTGGGTAACCATGGTATCGTCATCCAGCCGATAGGTAATCACATCGCCGACTTCCAGCTGTGCCGGGTCAGTCTCCTTCACATAAATCAAGGTTCCCACAGGGAGGGTGGGCTGCATACTGCCGGTAAGCACAGCCAGCTCGGTGTAGCCCATAAAGTAGGGCACAATGAGCACGGAAGCCAGCGCCAGCAGTACGACTGCCAATAAAGCGGAAATAATATTGCAAATTTTACGTAACATCGGGGTATGTACTCCTTAGGGGTTGGGCTGTGCAGCTTCAAAAGCAGCTGTCACGGTATCAAGGTCTGCCGTTTTGTTGATTGCCAACACGCTCTCATGATAGATGGTTACAGAGAAGTTTTTGAGGAAATCTTCCTTTTGCAGGTTGCTTCCCAGCACCACTTTTTCAAGAAGTCTTTCGGAAGACTCGTCTTTCGTCAGCACA
Organism: Clostridiales bacterium; assembly: GCA_019418545.1. GTDB lineage: Bacteria > Bacillota > Clostridia > Oscillospirales > Acutalibacteraceae > Heritagella_A. Next base: position 5,944 of record DYBQ01000037.1, read on the forward strand.
TCGAGATAATAGTAGAAGTCGTCGGAATAGGTGTCGTTATTGTCAGCAACTTCCTTTGTCCATTTACTATTCTCATTGCCGTTGTTCTGCATCACCAGATAAACCGTGTCGGGGTCTGCAGTTCCCTCTGCGGGTTCTTCATCAACAATCTCCACATCAGTGGGGCTCACCCCAGAAACCATAATTCTGGCACGGACATAGGCATCAGAAGGGCCATAGTTTTTAATGGACACCTGTTTGTCACCGTCCGTGAGCACCTCCTCAATTTCCGTATCGATGTCGGCAGCGGAAAAACTGTTGGTCACCGAGTTACTGGGAGAAGCCATCAGCGCCAGCGTTGCGCCCACGCCGATGATGACCACCAGCGCCAGAACGGATGCCCACAACGAAATTTTTGACTTAAATAACGGTTTCATGTGTCATTCTCCTTTCTGGCTTAGTCTTTGTTATCATTCGGGTTGGGGGAAGGTTGAGCTTCGGGATGATCTGTACCGTATACTTCTTTTTTCCAGACAATCACGCCGTTTTCAATCTTGTCCACACGGTTTTCGGTTGCACCGCCGTCAGTGGGAATATCGGTGTTCTTGGGGTCGTTGGTAAAGGTGACGGTGGTGGTCTCCTGCGGTTTGATGGTTACTTTATAGGTGCCATCTTCATTATCATCTGCACCAGCGACACTCTTCAACGTGTAGTTCTGATTTCTCAGCTCGGTGATGGTGTACTCGCCAACGGGGAGGGTAACGCCGCCTTCGGGGGTTGCAGACTTTTCGGTATCGATTGCCATACCGGTCATGTCTACATGGTAGTAGTAGACGGTTCCGTCTTCGGCTGTCAGCTTGAAGTCAAACACCGCCTTGCCGTCGTTGGCGAATCCGGTTACCACTTTGTTGATATTCAGGGTGCCGTCCGCCGCGCTGTAGCTGTTAGTTATCGCAACGGTTGAGGTTTCGTTATCGGCTACCTTAACCTTAGCTGTGGTATCCTTTACATTCTCTAGTGTAGCTGCATCCTTATCAGTTACCTTCATAGTAGCAGTGAGAACCATGTTATCCACATTTGTGCCGGTTTCTGTAACGGTATAGGTATCTTCATTCAGATTTTCCAGCGTCCATGTGTAAGTTTGGGTTTCGGGATTATAAGTAGCATCTTGCAAAGTTAATGTATCAACCGGAGCATTAACCGAATCGCTTACTTTAATAGCGAAATTACTCGGCAGGCTTTCAACACCACTAAAGGTCTTGGTAATAGTCAGGTTACCGGGATTCTTTCTGATAGAAAGATGGACATGATAGGAATCCTGGCCTTGCTGTAGGCTTCCGTTACCCTTGTAATACTCAAGCAGCTGGTCATGGTTTTTTGTAACCTGGGTATACACAATTCGGAAGTCTGAAGGATTATCAATAATATTTTGAATGGTATACTGCTTACCGCCTACTGTTGTAACCACAGCTTTTTCCAAATTCGTGCCAGGATACAAAGCAACCAGATTCACCAGCACATCTTTTATATTGGCTGTACTGATATTCGGGTCACAATCATATCTGGTAAGCCATGCTTTAACATTATTGTCACCACGAATACCTCCGGGTACAGATCCTCCTTTTACGGATGAATCAAAACCTGTTTCTCCATTCAAATCTGGATAATTTGGAGATGAATGTAAAGTAGTCGTCACATTTGCATAGCCGGTACTTAACAAAGAATTCAATTTAGCCCAAGCATCTGCAAAAGGATAATTAGTTGCTACATTTGGCTGGATTCCTTCCAGATAGAAACGCACGGGATACTCATTTTTTGTGTCTTTGTAGTCGTTAACAAATTTAGCAGTGGCGCTGCCGCCCTTTGTTACGGTTCCGGTATCGTTTTCCTTAGTTGTTTGCAGGGTGTATCCGTTAACAGTAGCATTACTTTCGGTAACAGTATAATCCGTCACCGGACTAAGCCCTTTAATTGTCAAAGAATAAGTGTTGTCTGCACCAGGAGTAAACTCGTTCAATTTGTAAGAAGATTCCTCCCCATTCAAATTGACAGTAAAGGTTAGTTTATCCTTTAATGCTGTAATATCTGTATCTTCCAAAGCACCGGTAATCTGTTTGGTAATGGTCAAAGTACCGGGTTCAAGCTGAATGACGGGTTTGGGATACTCATTCACTTGAGTCTGGCCATTATAGGTATATGTAACCGTTGCCTCATCATTGGAATAAAATCCATATTGTTCTTTATGCGTACCAGTATCTTTATCGGCTAAATCGGGATATTTTAATCCATTTTCCGAATATTTTTGATACGCCCGATCAGTGGGTTCAATGGTAAGAGAAACTTTATACTCATACCCTTTTTCCAGCTTATAGTCTTCGGGGAAAGAAAGTTTTAACTCTTTTCCGGTAAGACTGGCAGTAATTCCAGCCGGTGTCTCAACAATTTCACCACTTTCATTTGTAACAGCCACTTGAGGAGAAGCACCCTCTACCGGTTGAACATTTTCGCTTAATGTATCTTCAACAGATACATGATCGCATAAAACCTGGGTAATATTTCCTTGAATCTGGTCAAATACGGAGTTCAGTTCATCAACCTTCTCGGCAGAATAAACCTTAAAGTTTTCAGCAGCACTGCCTTCGGAAGAAGCATGTACTCTATCGCATATCTCTTGTAAGATTGCATCTGCGCCGCTTTCACTACCAACGCGAATGGAATAAAAGGCATTTACATTGGTCATTCTAGCTGCTTCTGCATAGGCATACTCTATATCGTCAGCAGTGGTTTCTCCCCCATTTCCTCTAGTATTACCATTTTCATAGTGATACGTTGGTTTACCATCCGAAAGGAAGATAACCACCTTTTGAGCGTTTGGACGAGAACCCATCAACATAGCACGTCCCATTAACAGACCTGCTTCATAGTTGGTTCCACCATTAGAATTAATTGTTACAGCAGAAACTGCAGCTTCTGCACTATCAGACCAATACAATTTTTGTATAGCGTCATTATAGTACTCTGTACCGTTTATCCCACTACTAAAAGTAACCACACTATAACGAGGATCAATGTTCTGATTGCTTTCCAACTGACTGGTCATAGAACGAACTGCATCAACCACTGCATCAGCTCTGTTGGTTCCATTTGAAAGCTCATACTCCATACTGCCAGACTGGTCGACAATAAACATAACATCCATTTTTACCGGATCCGTGATATTGCCAACTGCACCGGAAACACTCAATTCCAAATTATAGGTGCCTTCCGGATTTTCAGTAACGGTTTTATGGCGTTCCAAATCCATTTCCGTATGTACACCGCCGCTTTCTGTGTCAGAAGCCTTGCGATATATCATACGTATATCAGCACTGCCATCTCTTGAATAAAAGCCATCAACTTCGAATACTGCATCATAAAGTTTTACGAAGTAATCGTAATGAAGTCCAGTGATATTCCATTTTTTATCATACTCACCAAACGCATTAATAGTACGGATTTTGTCACCATCAATAAGAAGCGTGTTTTGATAAATCCACTTTTCACCATCTGCTGTTTCTATTTCATCCAATCCCTGCTGCTTCAACACTTCCTGAATCATACGTTTAGAATCTGTCTCCGCTTCATTATAGGAAAGAGAAAGATTTTCATGAGATGCCACTGTAAGAGGATTTCCTTCCGTATCATACATTTTAAAATTCAACGTAGTGTTTCCTTCACCAGCTGGCCATCCAAAATCTTTGGTAAATGATACCGACCATACCGATGGGGTATTTCTGGCCTGTGTATCGCCCACCGTATCAACAGCCGCCGCGCTGGGCAACATGCCAATTACCAGGCCGACCGCAAGGGCCAAGCTGAGTAAACGGGTGTACAATTTGTGCTTCATACTTGCTGCCTCCTAATTCGCAAAGAATTGGTATGCTGACCGCGCCGGACGCCGCGTGATGATAGCCGCGTCCGGCACCCGGAGATGCCGAAGCTGCGCCGCGCCAGAGTCAACGATACTTTAAGTCATTCCTGACTGAATTGAGTGGGAACATTATAACACAAAGGGGGTAAAAGAACGGTTAAAATTAGGACTGTTTTTCGATTTTTTTTGAAAAACCGCATTTTGCCAAAGCCGCTATTCCCACTTTTGTGCATCTTCACAACCACTGATAACCATATTATACCAGTAAATTCAGAAACTGCAAGTATTTTTTCCATATTTTGTATTGTTTTTCAAATAATACTACTTTTATCTATATTTACGCATGAATTTATTTGTTAATAAAAGGAAATGCTTTTATGCATTTTAACAAAAAATAAAATAATACTTACAAATTGACAAACAACACCAAATTGTCTTCTTTTTTACAAAATGAATTACAACAAATTAAAAATTCTGGAGCAGTTTTTTGTTACTGTACCAAAAATCTCCCCGAATTCTCTTGGCCACCCTCCTTCTGCCGATAATGATTTAATACCGCTCCTGCCAGTGGGCATCGAGGATAATAATACCGAAGACAATATTCCTGCTGCCACCGCAGTTTTTCCTCTTCGTTTTCAAACTTCATTCCCAGCTGCTGCTTTTCTGTATAGCCCTCGCAAATAATACTCAGTTTTGCTTCCCGCCGATAAAAGGGGCAAATAGCCATTCCTCCGCTATAATTTGACATTTCAGTAAACCTCCTTACCATTGCTTTTGCACTGCTGCGCAAATTCTTCTTCTTCCTGTTCCATAGATAGTAGGCCGCGCCACTCCCCTTGTTTTAAAAGTTCCAGCCTTCTTTGTTCATAGGCCTGCAGTAATATTTCTTTCCTGTCTCGACATTCGTCCAACCATTTTTTCAAATAGGTTTCTTCATGCCCCTGCATCGCCTCCCACCGTTCTTTCCGTTTCCGGCATCCACTGCATTCTCCATCATCTTTCTCTTTCCATTCTCCACATTTTGGGCACCATCCCCCTTTTCCCTCCGATTTTTCGGGAACAAAATTGTCCCTGCTGATTTGCGCCCAAATCATATTGCTATCTTGCGCCAACTTTTCTCCTCCTTTATAAAAAGAATATGTACGGAAAAATGTACGAATTTTTATGCGAACATTTATGTGGTTTATCATGCAAATTTTTCTTGACACCCTGCAAAGTTGGGGGTATCATAGAATCATCTTAAATGTTCGTTGTTTCGTACTCTGTTATCATTATGATAGTACGTAATTTCGAATTAGTCAAGAACATTTGTTCGTAATTTTGAACTTTTGTTATACTATCTAAAAAGGAGATACCCATCATGGCGGATTTATACGAAAATATCCTTTCACTATGCCGCAATGCCGGAATTACAGGTGGAAAATTATGCGACCAGTTGGGATTTTCCCGCAGCACCCTGTCCGATTTAAAGTCCGGCCGGGTGTCGTCTCTCTCTTCCAGCAAACTGCAGGCAATCGCAGATTTTTTCCATGTGACCGTGGATACCTTGCTCAATGGCCAGTCTCACAGCGAACTAACTGCCCGGGATGAGCGGGACATATCCAAAAAACTGCAGGAAACGCTGCAGCAGTTGGAAAGCGGTCAAGACGGGCTCATGTTTGACGGGGAGCCTATTGACGATGATACGCGGGAACTTCTATATCTCAGCTTAAAAAACAGTTTGGAAATCAGCAAGCGCATTGCCAAACAGAAATACACCCCAAAAAAACATCGTAAATAACTCCAATTTGGGAGGCTTGCCATGGATATTAAAACAAAAGTCCTTCGCCTTTGCCGAAGGTATCACACCCGCGACCCCTTTGTCCTCGCTGAACAGCTGAATATTCTTGTTTTGAAGGAACCACTGGGCAGTATTAACGGCTATTACAATCAGTGTTACCGTCAAAAATTCATTCATATCAACGAGGATTTACCACCCCATCGTCAAAAGTTTACCTGTGCCCACGAACTGGGACATGCTGTCCTTCATCCAAAAGCTAACACTCCCTTTTTGCGCAGCAATACTCTTTTTTGTGTCTCCCGCCTGGAAAAGGAAGCGAACTGTTTTGCTGCCGAGCTTCTGTGTCCCGATGAGTTTTTGGCAGAATATCCCGGCTATAGTACCGAGCAATTGGCCAGCATATTAGGGATACGGCAAGAGCTGATTGCCTGTAAATATTATGATAAGTAGTTTCTGTTTTTTATTTTGGAAGGCCTGTCGTTCAATCATGAGCGTTAGGCCTTTTCTTTTCCTATTTATATAGGTAAGAAAAATTAGACTTGTTCTTTTTCTTGTGTCTCTGACTCAGTTATGCTACAATAAAACCAAAGACCTGCCTGATGTGATTTTTTGTCTTCGACTTTTTTCGAAAAGCCGTGACAGCGCAAGAAAGGAATGGACAATATGGTTATCAGAGTATTTGTGGAAAAAAAGCCAGGCTTTGATGTGGAAGCCCGGCACATGAAGGCCGACCTCCGGGAGAACCTCGGCCTTTCCGCCATTGAGGATTTGCGCCTCTTTAACCGCTATGACATCGACGGCCTCTCCGACGAGGAGTTTGCCGCCGCCCGGGGCACCATCTTCTCCGAGCCCAATGTGGACAATGTCTATGGTGAAGATTTCGTTTTCCCGGCAGACTATCAGGTGTTCGCTACCGAATACCTCCCCGGCCAGTATGACCAGCGGGCTGACTCCGCCGCCCAATGCGTCCAGCTCCTCACCCAAAAGGAGCGTCCCCAGGTGCTCACCGCCCGGGTTATTGCCATTAAGGGCGACATTTCCGCTGAAGAAATGGACAAAATCAAATCCTATCTGGTGAACCCTGTGGAATCCCGTCTTGCCTCCATGGACAAGCCCGAGAGCCTCGACATGAAGGCCGACGTGCCCGCTGATGTGGCCCGCGTCACCGGATTTATCCAGTGGAACGACGAGGAAATGAAAGCCTATTTCGATTCTATGGGCTTTGCCATGACCCTCGCTGACCTGCTGTTCTGCCGCGACTACTTCCGCGACGAGGAGCACCGCGACCCCACCGTCACCGAGCTGCGCGTGATCGATACCTATTGGAGCGACCACTGCCGCCACACCACCTTCCTGACCCGCCTGAACCGCATCGAGATTGAAAAGAACGCTGTCTCCGGCGCCATTGAAGACGCCCTGAAAGCCTATTATGATGCCCGTGACGAAGTATACGGCCAGACCGACCGTCCTGTCTCCCTGATGGATATGGCCGTCATGGGCATGAAGGTGCTGAAAAAGCGCGGCCTCATCCCCGATTTGGACGAGAGCAAGGAAATCAACGCCTGCTCCATCTGCGTGCCCGTGACCATCGACGGCAAAACCGAGGAATGGCTGGTGCAGTTTAAGAACGAGACCCACAACCACCCCACCGAGATCGAACCCTTCGGCGGCGCGGCTACTTGCTTGGGCGGCGCTATCCGCGATCCGCTTTCCGGCCGTGCCTATGTGTATCAGGCTATGCGCGTCACCGGCAGCGGCGACCCCACCATTCCCTTTGAGCAGACCATGCATGGCAAGCTGCCCAGCCGGAAAATCACCACCGGCGCAGCACAGGGCTATTCCTCCTACGGCAACCAGATCGGCCTTGCCACCGGCCAGGTCACCGAGCTGTATGACCCCGGCTATGTAGCGAAGCGCCTGGAAATCGGCGCAGTGGTAGGCGCTTCCCCCAAGGCAAACGTAAAGCGCTTTGAGCCCGAAGAGGGCGACGTGATTGTCCTGCTGGGCGGCAGCACCGGCCGCGACGGCTGCGGCGGCGCCACCGGTTCCAGTAAGGCCCACACCGAGGAATCCATCGAAACCTGCGGCGCAGAGGTGCAGAAGGGCAACCCGCCCACCGAGCGCAAGATTCAGCGCCTGTTCCGTGACCCCGCGGTTTCCACCCTCATCAAGCGCTGCAACGACTTCGGTGCAGGCGGCGTGTGCGTGGCTATCGGCGAGCTGGCTGACGGCCTGAAAATCGACCTGAACAAGGTCCCCAAGAAGTACGAGGGCCTGGACGGCACCGAGTTGGCCATCTCCGAATCCCAGGAGCGTATGGCGGTGGTGCTGGCTCCCGAAGATGTGGACGCCTTTATCGCTGCCGCTGACCGTGAGAACCTGAACGCTCAGGTGGTGGCTGTCGTAACCGCTGAACCTCGTCTGCGGATGCAGTGGCGTGACGACACCATCGTGGACATCACCCGCGCCTTCCTGGACACCAACGGCGTGACCCAGAATGCGGAGGCTGTCATCGAAGCCCCCAACCCCGACGAATATTACCGTGACCTGGTGCCCGAGTGCTTACAGAACAAGCCCCTGGCCGAGGCCTTCTCCGACAACCTGAAGCGGCTGGAAGTCTGCTCCCAGAAGGGCCTGGTGGAGCGGTTCGACGCTTCCATCGGCGCAGCTTCCGTGCTGATGCCCTTTGCCGGTAAATACCAGCTGACCCCCGAGGACGCCATGGTGGCAAAGCTGCCCGTCATCCACGGCGAAACCGACGACGCCACCGCGATGAGCTATGGCTATATCCCCGGCATTGCCAAGTTCTCCCCCTTCCACGGCGCTGCCTATGCAGTGGTGGAGAGCCTTTCCAAGCTGTGCGCCGTAGGCGCCGACCCCATGAAGGCTCGCCTGACCTTCCAGGAATACTTTGAGCGTCTCCGCGACGTGCCCACCCGTTGGGGCAAGCCCGCCGCTGCCCTGTTGGGCGCTCTCACTGCACAGCTCAAGCTGGGCCTGCCCTCCATCGGCGGCAAGGACAGCATGAGCGGCAGCTTTGAGGATCTGGACGTTCCACCCACCCTGGTGAGCTTCGCCATCACCATGACCAAAGCCAGCAAGACCGGCACTGCCGCTTTGCAGCAGGCAGGCAGCCAGGTAGTGCTGTTCAAGCTCCCCGAGAACAAAGAGACCCTGCTCCCCGACTGGGACGCTCTGCCCGGTTGGTATGAGATGCTCCTCACCATGATGGAGAACGGCGAGATTCTCTCCGCTTCTGTGGTGAAGGAGGGCGGTGTGGCCGCCGCCGTTGCCAAGATGGCATTCGGCAATAAGATCGGCCTTTCCTTCGACCGCAACATGGAGGACGCCAAGGCCCTGTTTGCTCCCATCTCCGGCTCCATCGTAGCCGAACTTCGTCCCGGCACCGCCTTCCCCAAGGAGGCTGTGGCTGTGGGCGTTACCGTGGAAGAGCCTGTCATGGTTCTGGGCGGCGCTTCTATGAACATCGACGACCTGATTTCCGTGTGGAGCGGCAAGCTGGAGAAGATCTTCCCGAGCTTTGCACCCGAAGTGGAAGTGGAAAAGAACGTGCCCCTATATACGGAGCGTTACACCGGCTCCCCGGTCATCAAGACCGCCAAGCCCAAGGTGTTTATCCCCGTATTCCCCGGCACCAACTGCGAATATGACACCGCCCGCGCCTTTGAAAAGGCCGGTGCTGATCCCCATGTGCTGGTGGTCCGCAACCTGACTGCCGACGCTATTGAGGAGACCATTGTGGCCATGGAAAAGGCCATCAAGGAATCCCAGATTATCATGCTGCCCGGCGGATTCTCCGGCGGCGACGAGCCCGACGGCTCCGGCAAGTTCATTGCCACCACCTTCCGCAATCCCCGCATTGCACAGGCCGTGACAGACCTGCTGGAGGCTCGCGACGGCCTGATGCTGGGTATCTGCAACGGCTTCCAGGCGCTGATTAAGCTGGGTCTGGTGCCCTTCGGAAAGATCACCGAGCCTTCCGAGGATGCTCCCACCCTGACCTTCAACACCCTGGGCCGCCACGTTTCCCGCATGGTCTACACCCGCGTGACCAGCGTCAAGTCCCCGTGGTTTGCCGGCGTCAATGCCGGTGACGTGTTCGCCATCCCGGTTTCCCATGGTGAGGGCCGTTTCGTTGCCAACAACGAGTATCTGGAGAAGCTCATCGCCAACGGCCAGGTGGCTACCCAGTATGTCACTCCCTGCGGCAAGCCCAGTGGCTCCATTGAGTGGAACCCCAACGGCTCTGTATGCGCTATCGAAGGCATTACCAGCCCCGACGGCCGCGTGCTGGGCAAGATGGGCCACAGCGAGCGCAAGGGCGGCAGCCTCTATGGCAACGTCCCCGGCGAGAAAGACCAGAAGCTCTTTGAGTCCGGCGTGGCCTACTTCAAATAAATTTTTAACATCAAAGGCTCATCCTGTGGAAAACAGGATGAGCCTTTCTTACTTTCTTCTATAAATTTTTAATTACTCCTATTAACAAGAAAAACCGTCCTGAAATGACAGCTGCATTTTCAGGACGGTTTTCTTTTTTGATTACTTAGTTAAGAAATGGTATTTTGGAGCTTCCGGCGGGTTATCAGCAAGCCCACGCCAATCAGCAGTAACATTCCAGCCCACAGAAGTACAGTACCACTGTCTCCGGTAGCAGGAGATTCATTTTCGCCGCTGTTTGTGCCAGAAGTTTCGTCATCCTTACTGTTATCAGGCTTGGAGGTATCGCCCTTGCCGTCATCGGGATTATTGTCATCCGTCTCTGCACTCAAATTCTCAATGGCATCGCTCAAATCCTTTACAGCCTCATCCACAACTGCCTGGTCATCCTCGCTCAGGGTTTCATCTGCCAGAACTGCCTTGGCACTTTGGAAGACTGCTGTAAACACTGCCACGCTTTCAGCTGTGTACCCGCTCAAATCCATTCCCTCAGCCTTGTTTACCAAGCTCTCCAGAATCGATTTGTCCGCCTTAAACCGCTGAGCCAAAATTGCATTCAGCAGGGCTTCTGCTGCCGGCTGTACGTCTTCTTCCATCGCATCGCCGTCTGCCATCACTTCTTTTGCCTTGGCAAGAGCATCCACCAGCTGCTGCCAAGTATCCTGTACATATTTATCAGAATTAGATTCCATTTCTTCTGCCTTCAGAATCAGCTGCTCCAGCATGGTCTTGTCACCCTGGGTAAGTCCCAGTGCCCAGATGCCTTCCAGCAGGTTGTCCCATGCAGTGTTAACTTCTTCCTGAGTGGCCTTTTCATCGTCAAGAACTGCCTTTGCAGCGGCTACAGCATCTTCAAAGAACTTTTTCGCACTGTCTGTCACGCCTTCTGTGTTCAGGGTCAAAGCATAATCATAGGTCTTTTGAAGCAGAGCCTTATTGGGTGCCACATATTTTTCCAGAGCGGCAATTGCGTCATTCAGAGCCTTCACAGCTGCATCGACTTCTTCCTGTGCAGCTTCTGCATTATCATTTATTTCGTTTGCTTTTGCTAGTGCATCGGCAAATACTGCCCAACTGGCTTCGGTATAATCGGCCTGCTGATATTGAGCAGCCTTTGCAATTGTCTCTTCCAAAGCGGTTTTATCGGCCAAACCGGGAATTTTTTCAAATACACAGGACAGGGTCACATCCTCGGAAGGCATGGTGAACAAAGTGCTGGTCAAAGGCTTGCCGTTCAGAGTCAGGGAACCTTCCTGCATACGATACCCTTCTTCTGGGGTTACGGTAACGGAAACCGCTTCTCCGGCTGCCGCGCTGGTCTTGTCTACGATAATGGTGCCGCCAGCAGTTTCTTCTACATTCACATTGTATTCCTTGGGCTGACATACCCGAACATTATCAATAGTGATATTATCTTTTCCGTATCCAAAACCGATACCGCCGCTAGCGTAGGTTTCATCTTCAAATTCGGCAAAGAGAACGCCGTCCAAATACATCCGCAAAACCTTGCCGGAGCTTTCGAAACGCATGCGATAGGTATCCCCAACTTCCGGCTTTTTATCAGTGGTTAATGTTTTAAATGTATACCAGTTATTGTTATCGCACCGCAGCAGTTCCAGTTTGGTGTCATTAGCACGCACGATAAACTGGTAGAATTGCTTTCCGCCGCCGGACTGGTTAGCGCGGGTAATCAAACCAAAACCAGTATATGACTCTGCGCCTTCCTGAAGTCCGTTAAAGGTAAAGTCTGCTTCTACGGCATAGTCATCCCAGTCCTGACGACCAACACCTACATAATATTCACGCCAGTTTCCACTGGGAGCCCAAGCGCCGTCCTTTACTACGGCATCATCCGGGTTCAGGTTAACCTGAGTGCCATCCAAGGTGGTCCATTCATCACTGATAGTTCCGTTGTCAAAATTATCGGTAAATAATACATTCAGTTCCCGAGTAGTCATGGTCAGTTGTTCACTGCGAGGACCTTCTCCAGCAGGGTTCACCGGCGCTACCTGATAACTGTAAGTCTTCATAGGCTCTACATCGCTGTCCAGATAGCCTGCTCCAGAAACATTTTCCGCAATCAGCTTATATTCAGTTTCGCCTTCTGCTCTGCGGTATACATTGACATAGTTTTTGGCCACCTGGTCCCACTGTACCAGCACCGCGTCGATGTCGTTGGTCAACTTCACGCCGCTCAGGGGAGATTCCGGAGCTGCCTGCTTGGCGGTACGGAAATGAACCACCTTACTGGTTTTAGGCTCGCCCAGATATTCCCGGGTCGTCACACGGCAATAATAGTCTGTTTCATAATCAAGCTTATCAGTAGTCGCTACCGAAGAACGGGTCTCGATGGTATCCACGATATTTTCAAAGGCTTCATCTGTTGCGATTTCCACCTTATAAAGAGATGCGTTTTCACAGCGTTCCAGCACGATAGTGGTGGGAATCTTTGCGGAATCGCTTCCGTCTGCCGGGGAAAGGATAGCCGGTTCTTTGGATTCCGGCAGCTTAAAGCCGTTTACGTCTGCCTCCACTGTGTCCAGAATCTGCTGGCGCTGTTCTGCGTATCCCTCAGGCTGTTCCGGATACTTAGCGTAGTTATTGTCAATCCAGCGGTTGCTGTAGGGCGCAAAAGACTTATCAATAGTACCATCAAAATTACCAGTGCAGTGGTTGTTGCAAAGGGTAAATCCAATTGCCCGATCGTCCATATACAGCCGGAACACCCAAGTTCTCGAACCCTGCAGTTCTTCTTTCAGCACGTTGTATGCATAGATATTGGCTAAGCCACTGTACCAGGAATATAGAGCACCGCCATCGTCCATAGACTGAGAATAGTCATCCAAAATATTATATTCCGCTACATTGCGTTCAGAATGCTGATATTTTTCGGCCAGACGCCCAATGGAGAAGTATTCGCCATTAGAAGAATTGCCATCTAACTCTTCCTCTGGCAATTTTTCTAAATCCTCAAACCTAATTCCATATTGTGCACTTTGATTGCCAAACATATCGTAAGCTGCACGAGTATTGGGATTTGTTTTGCTAACAGAATTTTCATCTGTACCAGCAATATAAATTCCTGCATAAGGAGCACCTGCAATATAGTTATATGCCATGGTGTTGGTTCCGCTTCCAAATACGCTCAGTCCAGGTGAATGCTGATAGGGCGCAACACCCATGTTATAAATTGCGTTGTACATTACAATATTGTGATGGCTTACATCTACTGTACCAACACCATATCCATAAAGCTGTACACCGCCACTACCCAAATCATGCATTTGGTTGTGAAGAATTTCATTATACTGGCCGTAATGGTTTACGGTTATACCATATGCACCAGAATGGCTAATCTCACTGTTAATAATTTGGCAGTGCCGAGTACCATCAAAATAGATGGCAGCGTCAGGATTTTCTGCATTTCGCATAATCCAATCTTCAGGGAATTCATTTTCTGGCAGACGGTCGGTATACTGGAAGGTGATGCCATCAAAAGTTAGATATTCTACCAGATTTTCAAAACCTTCATCCACACCATCGCCCTGCAGGCGTACCAATTCATAGGGGCGGGGCGCTACAATCTCATCGGTATTGATAGTGGATTCATCCTTAGGCCAGTAATAAACTTTGCCAGCCTTACTGTCAATACACCACTCACCCGGCTGGTCCAGATATTTCAACGTATTAATTATATTATAGTATCCTTCACCAGTACCAAAATGATCAGGCCAGAAATTGGATGGAATCTGAGACTGAAGATACGCGGTGTTATTTTCCGCATCAATGTATTTTACCAACGGAATGCTATTCCAATACATAACCGGCAAAAGGATGACTTCTACATCCTCATTCCCTTCCAATCCATCCAGTTCTCCGTCTCCAAACACCACCCGTGCACCTTTTTCGCTGTCATAACTCAAAGGGGCACGTCCATAAAATTTAGGCCAATCTCTCCAAGAGTCGGAATTAACGCCTTTAGAAACCTGCTGTCGCTCTCCGTTGACATATAAATCATGGAAACGCCAGCCGGGTTCTACATCGGCAACATACACATTACCCTTTGCAGCTTGTGCCATACCTTCCACTTCTCCTGCTTCTTTCCAGTCGGTAATGGCTTCTTCGCCAGTGATAATGGCTTTCCCCTCATTGCGGGCCTTATACACAATAGGTGCTTCCTGTGTACCGCTGTCTTCTGGGGTAAACTCAATAGTCTCTTTTTCGTAATACTTGCCATCTTCCAAAATTACAGTAATGCCGCCATCTGGCAGGGTATCCAGCCCACGGATAGTATCGCGCGCCTTCTGGATAGTCTGGAATGGGGCTTCCTCGGTTCCGGGATTTGTATCCGAACCGGAAGGAGAAACATAATAGAAGTTTTTACATTCTTCATTGTCGTAAACCGTTACCTCACAGGTAGCTTTTTTACCAGCATAGTCCTCATGGGTCGCAGTAATGGTAGTGGTACCCTCTTTAATTGCCTGTACCCGTCCGTCTGTTGTTACTTCGGCTACTTCTGGGTTACTGCTTTCCCAGGTAATTTTTCCGCTGGCACTGGGCTCGGTGTAGTACCCGGTGGTTAGGTACAACGGCAAATCATACACATTGTCCAAGTTGATGTCCACGTTTTCATAATTTAGGACAAACCGGTCTTTAACTTCATTAGAATCCTCGATTCCCGCAGCCATTGTCACAGAAGGGGCCAGAATTCCTGCCATCAATAAAACACTTATCGTTGTCTTGGCAGCCCGGGACAACCATTTGGGGCTTCGCCTGCTTTTACAATTTTTCACCAATCCATTCCTCCTTAGTTTCAGATAAAAGCCGTTCGTGCTTCTTTGCGGAAACAACCTCCTTTCTTAAAATACTTCTACATTTTTTATATCGATATGATGGTAACATCCAGCCAAAAAATTCTCAACTGAAAACATAGCATATCATACTGTAA
>DYBQ01000038.1:0-6147 GCA_019418545.1 Clostridiales bacterium
GCTGATATATAAAAAGGGGTTAGCTCCCACCGAAGAGGAGTTGGAGGAAAATCCCCGCGCCAGAAGCTCCAGACTTCGTGTCTGTGTAAAATTGGCCGAGGAAGCTTGTGAGGAGTAATTGAAACAGACAGGAGAGTGGAAAAACATGGCCTTGCGCAATCGGACAGAAGCATATGACCTTTCTTTATTTGAAACCCATCCTTTAAAGGTAGAAGTAGGAGGGCAGCCGGCAGAAAAGCCTGCTCAGCGGCAAAAACGGCGGAATAATGTAATTGAACTGCCCGAAAAAGATTTGAAAAAGAATCGCCGGGCCCATCCTCATTCTCTGAAAATGGCAGCCGTTATTGGGACATGTACCTTGATTCTGGCCACTGTTGGATGTGTGGTTATGAATCAGGTGCAGCTCAACGAGCTTACCAGCCAAATTACGGCGGCACAGCAGACGCTGGCTGAAAAGGAAAGTGTACATACACAGCTGCAAATGCAGGCAAATGCAAGCATGACACTGAATGATGTGGAAGAATATGCAAAAGACCAGCTGGATATGCGGAAAACCGGAAAGAATCAGGTAACCTATATTACCCTGACAGAAGGAGACCAGGGTAATGTCGTGCAGCCTGGCGGTGAGGAAAGCTGGTTGGACAAGGTGTGGGGCTTCTTCCAAAGCCTTCTGGCATAAATTCGCTCATTCGGCGTATATGTGAATAAAGGGATGCCGGCAGCCGGTATCCTGTGAATTTAGGAAAGGAGAGAGTTGAGAGTGGCATCTCGACTCTCCTTTTTGATAGATTTGGAATTTGACAGCGCCTTATTTCTTGGAGGAATTCATTATGGCAAAAGGAACTACTGTCAGGCTGTGGAGACGTACACTGATTTTACTGGTACTGATGGCATTTGGCTTTGGAGCAATTTTGTTTAACCTGATTCGGCTTCAGCTGATAGATGGGGAAGAACTGAAAAAAGCCGCCATAGACCAAAGTTTACAACCTACTACCTTGTCAGCACAGAGAGGGACTATTTATGATTCCAGTGGGGTAAAAGTCCTTGCCAAAAGTGCCAGTGTGTGGACAGTGGCCTTGGAACCGGCGTATATAGAGGACGAAGACAAAAAAGTGTTGGCCCAGGGACTGGCAGAAATTTTGGATATGGACGAGGATGAAGTTTTGGAGCTGGCCAATCAAAACAGCTATTTTACCTATGTAAAGCGCAAGGTGGAAACTGAGCAGAAAGATGAAATCCTCGAGTTCCTGGACGAAAATGATATTAGCCGTGGTGTACAGCTGATACAGGATTATAAGCGGTATTATCCTTATGGAAACTTTATGGGACCGGTGCTGGGATTTACCGGTACGGATAACCAGGGACTTTCAGGATTGGAATATCAGTATGATACCGAGCTTAGCGGCACAGCAGGACGGCTGGTAACGGCCAAAAATGCCGTAGGTACCGATATGCCCTTCCAGTATGAGCAGAAGGTGGATGCAGAAAACGGATATGATTTGGTATTGACCATTGACGAAGGCATCCAGCATTTTTTGGAAGAAGGGCTGGAAGAAGGAATTGAAGAATTTGAAGTGGCTAACGGCGCCTGTGCAGTGGCGATGGATGTGAATACCGGTGCCATTTTGGGGCTTGCCACTAAGGGAGACTATGACCCCAACGACCCGTGGACCATTGCTGATGAGGATGTACAGAAAGAAATTGACGCCCTGCCGGAAGATGAGCAGGAGGCAGCCACTTCGGTTGCCCTGCAAAAGCAGTGGCGAAACAAGGCAATCAGCGATACCTACTACCCTGGCTCCGTATTTAAAATGTGTACTGGCTCTATGGCAATGGAAGAAGGGCTGGTATCCGAAGATACCACCTTTACCTGTAACTATTCCTATTCGGTAGAGGGAACCGGCCAGTCGATTCATTGCTGGACGGCCCGAGGACATGGAACGGAAACCTTTGTGGAAGGATTGTGTAATTCCTGCAACCCGTTCTTTGTCCACTTGGGAGAATTGTTGGGCCCCCAGTTGTTCTATAAATACTTTGAGGCCTTTGGATTTACGCAAAAGACGGGGATTGATTTGCCGGGTGAAGCCACCACGTTATACTATACTGCTGACCAGCTGAACCCCATGGAACTGGCAACTGAATCATTTGGTCAGAACTTTAGTATTACCCCGATTCATATGCTGGCAGCTGCATCGGCCATTGCCAACGGCGGCTATCTGGTGCGCCCTCATGTGGTGGACCATATGCTGGATGAGGACGGAAATATTGTTATGACGGCAGATACCAGCTATAAGCGGCAGGTTATTTCGTCGGACACGGCCGAGCGCATGACCAAAATTCTGAATATTAACGCCACCAGCGGTACGGCGAAAAATGGCTATATCGCCGGATATCGTGTGTGCGGAAAGACCGGTACTTCCCAGAAGATTTTGGAAGATAATCTGGACACCAGCAAAAAGCACTATATTGCGTCCTATTGCGGCTTCGCCCCGGCAGACGACCCTCAAGTAGCGCTGCTGATTTATTATGACGAGCCCAATCCGGAAATCGATTATTATGGTGGCTCGGTGGCCGGTCCCACCTTTGAGAAGTGCATGAAGCAAATTCTCAACTATTTGGGCGTGGAGCGCAAATACACCGAGGAAGAGCTTGAAAAAATCGATACGACTGCCCCTAATGTGACAGGAGAAACCGTAGATGATGCCAAGAGTACTCTGGAAGGGAAAGATTTGAACTATAAGGTGATGGGCGATGGCGACACAGTTTTGGAACAGATTCCTGCATTCGGTGAAGCGATTCCCCAGGGCGGCACAGTGGTGCTGTATACCGACACAGAAAGCACTTCGGAAACCGTTGAAGTTCCCGATTTGACAGGAATGTCACTGGCGGCTGCCAACCAAGCGGCTGTGGACAGCGGCGTACAAATCCTGGTGACCGGTGCTGCGTTGACCAGCGACAACCCGGTATCACAAACCCAGGATATTGAGCCTGGGACAAAAGTAAGGACCGGTACGGTGATTACCGTTGGATTTGTGGAAAAAGACCAGGTACAGTAGCGGCTTTTTCCATAAACCGGAAAACGGGCTGTAAAAACTTGCTGCGGTATGCTATACTGTCAATGTATCGGCTTTTTTCAAAAGGCTGGAATCTAAAAATATAAAAAATATCAGCCTGTGGGAAAAGCGAAAAAACTCTGCTCATCTCCCAAATGGGAGCAGGCGGAATGGAATAAGGTGGAGAAAGGTAATGACAAGTGCAATTTGGACTTTGCTGGCAGCCGTGCTCTCTTTTGGAATTACGGCACTTTTGGGAAAATGGATGATTCCGTTTTTGAGAAAAATCCATTTCGGTCAGACGATTCGGGAAGAAGGTCCCCAGTGGCATATGAAAAAACAGGGTACCCCTACTATGGGCGGCCTGATGTTTATTTTGGGAATTGTTATCGCAGTACTCATCTGTGTCCCCTTGTATTATGCCACTTCCTTTGACGAAACGCTGCTGATGAAAACCCGGCTGTTTGGCGGGTTGGGAATGGCACTGGCTTATGGTTTGGTAGGTTTTATGGATGATTACATTAAGGTAGTGAAAAAAAGAAATCTGGGCCTTACAGTCATTCAAAAGCTTATTCTTCAGTTTGCAGTAGCAGCGGCTTATCTGTTTGGCGTATATCTGGCCGGAGGAAAGTCTGCCACCACAATTCCCTTTGTGGGCGAAGTGGATTTTGGCTGGGGCTACTGGATTTTGGCTGCGGTTTTGATTGTCGGCATTGTCAACGCCGTAAACTTTACAGATGGCATTGACGGGCTTAATGCTTCGGTCACGTTCTTTGTATGCATCTTTTTGATGATGATTGCCGGAGTTTTAAGCGCTTTCAGCGTCAGTATTATGGCAGTAGCAACGGCAGCTGCCTGTATGGGATTCCTGGTTTGGAATTTTAACCCGGCAAAGGTATTCATGGGAGATACGGGTTCCCTGTTCCTGGGTGGTATGGTATGTGCCCTGGCATTTGGGATAAATATGCCCATTTTGCTGCTGCCGTTGGGAATCGTCTATGTGGCTGAAATCCTTTCGGTAGTATTGCAAGTGGGGTATTTTAAGCTGACCCATGGCAAACGCCTGTTTAAGATGAGCCCTATCCATCATCACTTTGAAATGTGCGGATGGAGTGAAATGAAAATCTGTTTTGTTTTTAGTATGGTTGCTGCCTGCGGCGGCCTGATTTCCCTGCTTTTGGTATTCTTCGGGGTATAATGGCATATACTATCATTCCGGAAATGTGTATTTCCGGAAAAGAAAGGAGGAGATATGATGAAAGGCAGTAAAAAACAGCAAGAAAAGTCCCGAGTGTTGAAATCTCGCGCGAGTCGCCCTGCCACGGGAAATCCTTCTCAAAGCGTATCGTCGGCAGCAGCGGGCAGTACTGCAATTCCGGCAGGAAAAGTTTCGCTGCTTCGGAATAAAACGCACATGAAAAAAGTCCGAAAAAAGTTTAAGGTTTTTTCTGTACGCGGAGGTGTGGACCGGGTACTTTTGTATATCCTGCTTAGCCTTTTGGTGTTTGGGTTAGTGATGCTGTTTTCGGCCAGCTTTGCCTCCTCCTATTATAAATATGATAATAGTTATCATTTTATAATCCAGCAGCTTATTTTTGCAGTGTTTGGGTGCGGAGTGATGATGGCAATTTCCTATTTCGATTACCATCATCTGCACAAATTTGCGTTTTTGATTCTGGGGATTACCGTGGCTATGTTGGTGGCGGTATTGGTATTAAAAGGGACTTCACTGGTGCCAAGAATTAATGGTACCTATCGATGGCTGTATTTGGGACCTATTAACTTTCAGCCTTCCGAGGTAGCTAAATTTGCACTGGTGTTGATTTTTGCCCATTTGATTTCCATTAACTATGATAAAATGCAGACTTTCCGATATGGTGTGCTGCCCTATTTGCTGCTGCTTATGCTCATTGGCGGGCTGGTTATTGCCGAAAAGCATATTTCCGCTACACTGATTATTGCTGCGCTGGCAGCCGTGATGCTGATGGTGGGCGGGATGCGCTGGCGTTGGTTTGTGTTGGCTGGTGGCGTGGTTGCAGCGGCAGTACTGTATTTGATATTCTTTTCGGATAAGTTTGACTATGCGCTGCTGCGTCTGCAAGGGTGGCTCAATCCGTTTGACCCGCCGGAAGGCGTGGATACCTGGCAGACCCGGCAATCTTTGATGGCCATTGGTTCGGGAAGGCTATTGGGAGTGGGACTGGCTCAGAGCCGCCAAAAGTATTTGTATCTGCCGGAGCCACAAAATGACTTTATTTTTGCCATTGTGTGTGAAGAGCTGGGGTTCGTTGGGGCTTTGGCAGTCATTTTGTTGTTTGCTCTTCTGATTTGGCGAGGCGTAGTGATTTCTTTGGGAGCCAAAGATAAATTCGGCACCCTTTTGGGAATTGGCCTGACGGCTCAGGTTGGCATACAGGCGATTTTAAACATTTGTGTGGTAACGAATACCCTTCCCAACACAGGAATCAGCCTGCCGTTTTTCAGTTATGGAGGCACGTCACTGGTGATGCTTCTGGCTGAAATGGGAATCCTTTTGTCAATTTCGCGAACATCCAATGTTGACAAGGTGTAGCGCGTTTTGTTTTGAATCAATCAGCAAAGGGGGAAAGCGGGGCTGTTAAAAAATAACGGCTCTGTGAAAGACGATGAGAGTATTGTTTGCAGGCGGCGGTACCGCCGGACACATCAATCCCGCACTGGCCATTGCCGGGTATCTGCGGGAGAAAGAGCCGGATGCTGCTATTTTATATGTAGGAAACGAGGGAGGTATGGAGGAACGCCTGGTACCGGCGGCGGGATTTGACTTCCGCACCGTTAAGATTTCGGGGTTCCAGCGCAAGATAAGCCTCAAAAATATCAAGCGCAATGCCCAAACTCTGGTGCGCATTGTAACCTCCTCCCAACAGGCCAAAAAAATTATCCGGGATTTTAAGCCGGATATCTGCGTGGGAACTGGCGGCTATGTGAGTGGCCCAGTGATTCGGGAAGCTATGAAGCTGGGGATTCCGGCAGTGATTCATGAGCAGAACGCCTATCCCGGTGTGACGAACCGGATGCTGGCCAAAAAAGCCAACCGTGTGATGCTGGCAGTGGC
>DYBQ01000038.1:6157-19375 GCA_019418545.1 Clostridiales bacterium
GGCACTTTGAGCCTGACGCCCGGTGCGTGCTCACCGGCAATCCGGTACGGCAGGAGCTGTGCCGCGCAGATAAAGAGGATTCCCGCAAAACGCTGGGACTGGATGCGCGGCCTCTGATTCTTTCCTTTGGCGGAAGCCTGGGGGCAAGAAGCATTAACGAGGCTGTGGCAGATTTGCTGGTTCGCAGTGCCCGGACAGGGAAATATCAACATATCCACGGCTATGGCCAGTATGCTAAGTGGATGCCTCAGCTGGTTGAGGAAAAAGGCTTGGATTTGAAGGAACATCCCAACATTGATTTGCGGGAATACATCCACAATATGCCTGAATGTATGGCAGCTGCCGATTTGGTCATCTGCCGTGCCGGCGCTATTACCCTTAGCGAGCTGCAGGCGCAGGGAAAAGCTTCCATCTTGATTCCTTCTCCCAACGTGGCAGAAAACCATCAGTATCACAATGCTATGGCGCTGGTAAAGCGTAATGCCGCTGTTTTGATTGAAGAAAAAGATTTGACCGGAGAGCTTCTCTGGGAAAAGGTGGAAGAAATCTTTGCTTCCCCTGGCGGAGCCGAGGAGCTTGGCGCCAATGCCGCTAAAATGGCGATTCCAGACGCCTGCCAGCGAATCGTTAAGGTTATGCATGAAGTTTTGAAAGAAAACCGTACTCGCCGGTAAGTTTTTGAAAAATCAAGCCGCCTTTTTCCCTGTTTCACCGTTTTTTTCCGTAACGCATACTATGGAAAGCGATTGAATTTACGGGAGAAAGGGTGGTTGGGTTTGGAAAAACTGCGGATAGAAGGTCCCGGAAAACTGTTTGGGGAATTAAAGGTACAGGGAGCGAAAAACAGCACACTGCCCCTTTTGGCAGCGTCTCTTCTCTGTAGCGCAGAGGCGGTTTTACATAACTGCCCCCTGCTTTCGGATGTGGACACGGCAGTTCGGATTTTGACAACCCTTGGCTGTCGTGTCCGGCGGGAGGGACATACCCTAATCATTGATTCCACGGGCCTTTCCGGGGATGAAATCCCGGAAAACCTGATGCGGGAAATGCGCTCGTCCATTGTGTTTTTGGGGGCCATTGTTTCCCGGCTTGGAAAAGCAAAGCTGTCGTTCCCCGGCGGATGTGAACTGGGCCCGAGACCCATTGATTTACATTTGGAAGCCCTTCGGAAAATGGGGGTTTCCATCCGGGAAAATCATGGCTGCTTGGAATGCAGTGTTCCGAACGGTTTGCATGGATGCCCGATTTCCCTTTCCTTTCCCAGTGTAGGCGCAACGGAAAATGTGATGCTGGCGGCGGTGTGCGCCAAAGGGGTTACGATACTTTCCAATGCGGCAAGGGAGCCGGAAATTGAGGATTTGGCCAACTTCCTAAATGCCTGCGGCGGAAGGGTTTCCGGTGCAGGCGGAAGTGTGATTGTGATTGAAGGGGTCAAGTCCCTGGGTGGGTGTGAACATTGGGTAATTGCTGACCGGATTGTGGCGGCCACTTATTTGGCGGCAGCTGCTGCGGCAGGCGGTGAAGTATTGCTGCGGGATGTGGAAAAGGAGCATTTACAGCTGGTGCTTCCGGTGTTTGAAGAAACAGGATGCAGAATCAAAACTTCGGACGGTTGTTTGCAGCTAAAAGCACCCGAAAGGCTTTCCCCAGTAAAATGTGTTCGCACGATGCCTTATCCAGGATTCCCTACCGATGCCCAGGCGCCGGTGATGGCCATGACCTGTCTTGCAGACGGGACCAGCGTTTTTGTGGAAAATATATTTGAAAGCCGCTATAAACATGCCGGAGAACTCATGCGTTTGGGAGCCAATATCAAGGTGGAAGGCCGGGTGGCTGTAGTGGAAGGCGTCCCGTCTTTGTGGGGGGCTTCGGTGGAAGCACCGGACCTTCGGGGAGCAGCGGCTTTGCTGATTGCCGGGCTTGCGTCAGAGGGGACAACGACCCTTTCGGGGCTGCACCATCTGGACAGGGGCTATGAAGCAGTAGAGGAAAATCTTCGTTTGCTGGGCGGCCATGTCTGGCGGGAATTGACATAAAGGATATAGAAAGAAAAGAGGAGAGATATGCGGCAGATAGCGTCTGAAAATAATGGAGCAAGAAGAAGAAGCGCCGTTGGCCGCAGAGGGCTGACGCCTAAAGCAAAACGGCGAAAGCTGAGGATGGTGTTATTTTATGTAGGAACTTTCCTGCTTGTCATCACCGCGGCAATTGTTCTTTCCCTTACCGTGTTATTCCGAATTGATTCGATTGAAGTAGACAATAGCTCCCGTTATTCTTCCGAAGAAATTTTGAAAGCTTGTGGAATCGAGGATGGAGAAAATTTATTTTTAGCGGATGTGGAAGGGGCAAGAAAAAAAATTGACCAGGCACTTCCTTATACGGGAAGCATAACGGTGAAACGAAAAATTCCCGATACATTGCTGATTACAGTAAAGGAGCCTGTGATAGAAGCTGTTTATGAGCAGCAGGATGGGCAGTATATTTTGGTAAGTGATGAGGGCAAAATTTTGGAAATTAGCGGTGAATGTCCCAAGAGCTGTTTGTTGGTAGCAGGACTGGATATGGAAGAGCCTGTAGCCGGACAAAAGTTTTTGCCGGATGATGAAAAAACCAGGGAAGTTTTTTCCGAATTGGTAGACACCCTTTCGGAGTGCTCCCTTTCTCATATTACTAAAATTGATGTGCAGGATATTTATAAAATCATGGTGGAATATGACGGTCGAATCCGTATCCAGTTGGGAACTTCCAATGACTTGGAACTAAAAATCAATGCAGCCAAAAAAATCGTGGAAGAAGAGCTGGAATATACGGAAGAAGGGGAACTGGATGTTTCTCTGACCCGAGATTTGAAAAAGGCGTATTATAATGCAGATTCTTTCAGTTCTGCCAATGATTCAGAAGCTTCCTCACAGCCGCAGGAGTGATTTTGAACACCAAAACTGTTTAAAAAAAACGGCATAGCACTGGGAAAAAATGCGGCTTTTGGCGAAGGTAAGCAGCAAAATCATGAAAAATTATCCTATAG
This sequence comes from Clostridiales bacterium, assembly GCA_019418545.1. Lineage (GTDB taxonomy): Bacteria > Bacillota > Clostridia > Oscillospirales > Acutalibacteraceae > Heritagella_A. The sequence goes on from DYBQ01000038.1 coordinate 9,183, forward strand.
TGCTTGATAATTCGATAGAATGAAATAATTTTACACATTCGTCATAGAATTCCTTGAAATTCCATGGTAAAAGTGATAAATTATAGAGGATAAGACCTATTATCCATGTAGTACAAAATACTTTTCCGGGGCTTCCCGGGATGTTGAAACATAATAAGGGGGAGACAGCAATGCCTATCGAAATTGACAACCAGATGGACGACGATGTTATCATTAAAGTAATTGGTGTTGGCGGCGGCGGCGGAAACGCTGTGGACCGCATGGTCGTTAGCGGGGTACAGGGCGTTGAATTCATCAGTATCAATACAGACAGACAGGCACTGAACCGCTCCAAAGCGACCCAGAAAATTCAAATTGGCGAAAAGATTACCAAAGGCAAGGGCGCTGGCTCCAAGCCGGAAATTGGTCAGAAAGCCGCAGAAGAAAGCCGGGATGCGATTGCAGCGGCGATTCGGGGCTCTGACATGGTGTTTATAACCGCAGGTATGGGAGGCGGTACCGGTACCGGCGCCGCACCGATAGTAGCTGAAGTGGCCCGGGATATGGGTGTGCTGACCATTGGTATTGTGACGAAACCCTTTGCTTTTGAAGGACGCCGGCGTATGGAGCAGGCCGAAAACGGAATCACAGCTTTGCGGGAGCATGTGGACTCTTTGGTGGTGATTCCCAATGAACGCTTGAAGCTGGTGAGCGAGCAGAGGATTACTTTGCAAAATGCCTTTATGATTGCCGATGACGTGCTCCGTCAGGGCGCACAGAGTATTTCTGATTTGATTAAAGTGCCGGGCCTGGTTAACCTGGACTTTGCAGACGTAACGTCTGTTATGAAGGATGCCGGCTATGCCCACATGGGTGTTGGCCGTGCTTCCGGCAAGGATAAGGCCGAATTGGCCGCCAAGATGGCTATTTCCAGCCCCTTGCTGGAAACCACCATTGATGGTGCCAAGGGTGTGATTATCAATATCACCTCTTCTCCCGATATCAATCTGGATGAAGTTGAAAATGCTTCCGCCATGATTTCTGAGCAGGCTCATCCTGATGCAACCATTATTTGGGGTACTGCTTTTGATGAAAGCATGGAAGATGAGATGAGTGTAACGGTGATTGCCACAGGGTTTGCAACTCATAGCGGCGCCGCACAAGAAGAAGCTCCTTCCGCTGCACCGGTAAAAGTTGCAGGAACTGCTCCTGGAAAGACAGGGGCCCGCGCCCAGGCAACTCCGGTTGGGGAAGAAGAGGATTCCGGTTTTACGGATATCATGTCTATTTTTAATAAGTACTAATTCAAAAGCCCAAAGCGCCGGCAGAAAATTCTGCCGGCGCTTTTTTGAAAGCTTTTTGGATTTAAAATTGGAAAATTGAATGGAATTATTCTGAATTTGGCCTTATAAGGCGTTTTTAGGCGTTTTTTGCGAAATATTTCGCTGAATTTCTAAATTACTCTTGCAATCGTCGTTTTTTGTGATATAATTACCTGTGGTTATTAGTTTCTCTTTGATACAGGAGGTGGCGAACGTGAAACCTGACCCGCTCAGTTCAGTGAACGGTGAATCAGCTGAAAATTTTGAACAGGTAGAGTCCGCCGCTGAAAGGGCCGGCTGTACCTGACATCCGCGATTCTTCTTTTTCGCGGATGACTCCAAAGTAAATAAGGAGAGGTGCGCGAAATGGTATCCTATTACAAGACGATTGAGGGCTTTATTTGCCCGCTGGAAGCGTATGAGCCTGGCTGCTGGATTAACTGTATTGCTCCAACTGAAGAGGAAGTTAACAGCCTGATTCAGGAATTCTCCATTGAGCCGGATTTTTTCCGGGCGGCCATGGACGAAGAGGAATCTTCCCACTTGGACAGTGAGGATGGCAACACGCTGGTTATTCTGGATATTCCTGTTGTGGAGCTGGAGGACGAGCAGCTGACCTATTATACCCGGCCTTTGGGAATTATTTTGACAGAGAAAAATGTGATTACGGTTTCTCTCCACGAAAACCCAATTCTGGATGAGTTTGCAGAAGGGCTGGTTAAAAACGTTAAAACCAATTTGAAAACCCATTTTACCCTGCATTTAATGCTGCGCATTGCCGGCCGGTATTTGCAGTATTTGAAACAGATTGATAAAATCAGCAGCCAGGTGGAAAGAGAACTTCGAAAGTCTATGAAAAACGCCGAGCTGATTCAGCTTTTGGAAGTGGAGAAGTCGCTGATGTATTTCTCTTCTTCTCTCAAAGCCAATGAGATTACCATTGAAAAAATCATGCGCGGCCGGGCAATCCGCCTGTATGAAGAAGACCAGGATTTGCTGGAAGACGTTTTGATTGAAATTAAGCAGGCTATTGAAATGGCCAGTATTCATTTGAACATTTTGTCGGGAACCATGGATGCCTTTGCTTCCATTATTTCCAACAATCTGAACATCGTGATGAAGGTTTTGGCCTCCATTACCCTGATTATTTCTATCCCCACCGTTATTTCAGGTATCTATGGTATGAATGTGGACAACTTACCGGTTGCCAATTTCTGGTTCCCGGTGACCATTGCGGTTGTACTGATGGCAGCAGCATTTGGAATTTTGAAAAAGAAGCAGATGATTTAATGAAAGAAGCCATCTGCTTTTAGATATGAAAAAGCCCCTGTCGGATTTTCCGGCGGGGGTTTCCGTTTATAAGAGCTTTGGGAAAAAACGATTCCAATAGAATCAAAGCCCCGCTGAAAAACAGCGGGGCAAGTGTTTTATGGCTTATTGGGAGCACAGCTCTTCGGCCAGTGCCGGAATTTCTACAGGTGTGCGGACGGTGTGGGCCACGTCTTCCATTTCGGTGGGGCGGAAGCCATAGCGGCAGCCGATAAAGGGAATGTGGTTTGCCTCAGCAGCCTGCTTGTCATAAATCGTGTCGCCTACCATCACAGCGGCAGAATGAGGAATCCGGCTGAGGAGAGAAGCAAGACTCTGCGCTTTTTCGGTGCAGCCCTTTTCCAGAGGCTGTATGTAATCGATTTGATGCATCAGCCCGGTGGCGTTGAGCACCATGGAAATATACCGGAAAGAGGAATTGGAGCATACAGCGGTTTCCCAGCCGTTTTCCCGAAGGACGCTGAGCATTTGGCTGCATCCGTCATAAGCCGCTGCCAAGTGCATATAGTCGTATTCCACTTCGGCTTCTCGCTTCAAATATCGCTGTTTGGTCTGCTCGTCGGAGCCGGGAAGAAGAGACTCCATATATTCTTCAGCCGGCGCACCAAAAAGGGCTGTGATTTTTTCGGGAGATTGTGCCGGCCAACCGAATTCCGTTTGCAGCATCCGGTGTACTTCTACTGCGAACAATTCGGTACGATTTAAAGTACCATCCAAATCAAAAACTATCAGCTTGGTTGCAGCGCTCATCTTGTACAATCCTTTCCTCGCCAAATCATGAATCGTTTCAGTAATCGTGCTAAAAGATATTTTTAAAAGGCCAATAATGGCCAATAAGGACTAAATGACCTCAATTTTATTATAACGTTTTTTATTGGTTTGAAAAGGGGGCAAATGAAAAACTACCTATATAACAAATTTTACAATTTTGTTATTTCTAACTTGTTTAAAAACACAATTCTCAGAAAAAGGGAAAAGCTTTGCTGCCTTGCTATTTCGTGGGAAACAAGGTACAATAGGACTGCTGAAATGGATTTAGGACATGGAGAAAGGATTCGATTGTGATGCTCATGGAAAATAAAGACGAAATCCTGCGCCTGCGCAAGCAGGTGATTGAAAAAGAATATGCCCGGATGAATGACCGCCAGCGGGAGGCTGTGTTTCAAATGGAGGGACCATTGCTGATTTTGGCAGGGGCAGGCAGCGGAAAAACCACTGTGCTCGTTAACCGGATAGCCTGTATGATTCGCTGGGGAAATGCCTGGCACAGTACTTGGGTGTCCGGCAGCTGCGGGGAAGAGGAAATGGAAGCCTGCCGGGATTTTTTGGAGAACGGGACGCCCATTCCCAAAGAGCTTCGAAAAAATTTGGCAGTAAGCCCATGCTTTCCGTGGCGGATTTTGGCCATTACTTTTACCAACAAGGCCGCTGGTGAATTGCAGGAGCGGCTTTGCTCCATGCTGGGAGAAGAGGACGGAGGCAATATCTGGGCTTCCACATTCCACTCCACCTGTGCCCGGATTCTTCGGCGGGAAGGGGACCGGCTGGGATATACCAGCCACTTTACCATTTATGATACCGACGATTCCAAGAGACTGATGAAGGACTGCCTCAAAGCCTTGAATATTGAAGAAAAAATACTGCCGGTACGGGCTGTTCTGGGAGAAATTTCCCGAGCCAAGGATTCGATGATTGGACCGGAGGAGTTTGAGGAGCAGGCCGGGGCGGATTTTCGTTTGTCCCAAATTGCAAAAGCCTATACCCTCTATCAGAAGCGTCTGAAGGATGCGGATGCCATGGACTTTGACGACTTGATTTTTAAGACTGTAGAGCTGTTCGAGCAGTGCCCTGATGTGCTGGAGGACTATCAGGATAAATTCCGATATCTGATGGTGGACGAATATCAGGATACCAACCACGCCCAATATCTGTTCATCAAGCTGCTGGCCCAGAAACACGGGAACCTTTGTGTAGTGGGCGATGATGACCAGAGTATTTATAAGTTCCGAGGCGCTACCATTGAGAATATTATGAGCTTTGAAAAGACTTTCCCAAATGCAAAGGTCATTCGTCTGGAGCAAAATTACCGCTCCACCCAAACCATTCTGGATGCCGCCAATGCGGTGATTGCCCACAATACCCAGCGTAAGGGCAAGGAGCTTTGGACGAATAATGGCACCGGAAAGAAAATTGTCTGCCACACTGCCGAAAACGAGCAGGACGAAGCCATGCAGGTGTGCCACCGGATTGAGGACGAGGTGGCCGAAGGCCGGAAGTATTCGGACTTTGCCATTTTGTACCGGATGAACTCCCAGTCCAGCAGCTTTGAGAGGGCTTTTGTCAAGTCGGGCATACCCTACCGGATTATTGGCGGCACCCGTTTTTATGAGCGCAAGGAAATTCGGGACATGATTGCCTATCTCAGCGTTATCAACAATCCCGCCGACGAAATCCGCCTGCGCCGGATTATCAACACGCCCAAACGCGCCATTGGAGAAAAGACAGTAGCCAATGCCGCCGAAATTGCCCGGATGCTGGGAGAGCCTCTTTTTGACATTTTGTGCCGGGCAGACGAATTTGCCGCCCTCAAGCGGGCTTCTGGGAAGCTGCGGGAATTTACTTCCATGATGCAGGAGCTTATCAATGTTTCAAACGATGAAGAGGTTTCGCTGGGAGATTTGTATCAGCTGCTGCTGGAAAAGATTCGCTATGAAGCCTTTTTGAAAACCGAAAATGATGATGCAGACGACCGCATCGAAAACATTCGCGAGTTGGCCACTAACCTGATTCAATATGAAGAAAATAACCCAGAGGAAGCGAGCTTGGGCGGCTTTTTGGAGGAAGTTTCCCTGATGACGGACATAGACAATTATGACCAGGCGGCGGATTCTGTGGTGATGATGACCATGCACTCGGCCAAGGGGCTCGAGTTCCCGGTGGTGTTCCTGCCCGGTATGGAAGAGGGTGTATTTCCGGGAATGCAGTCCATCTACAACCCTGACGAGGTGGAGGAGGAGCGCCGCCTGGCCTATGTAGCCATTACCCGGGCCAGAGAAGAGCTGATGCTGCTCAACGCCGATTCCCGTATGATTTTTGGCAGCACTTCCCGAAACAAGGTTTCCCGTTTTCTGGATGAAATTCCGGAGGAACTTTTGGAGCGCAGCCGTACCCGGGAATGGCGCCGCCCTCAGCCGGCAATGTCTCCCTATCCTGACACAGCCAGTTTTGCTCACAGCGCGGCCATGGCCCGCAGTTTTGGACCGGTTAATCGCGGGGAATCCACATCCGGTACGGTTTGGAAGGCAGGGGACAGCGTGCTGCACAAGGCTTTTGGCACAGGTGTCATCTTGTCCGTTACCCCCATGGGCAATGACAGCTTGCTGGAAATCGCCTTCCAAAAGGTGGGAACCAAAAAGCTGATGGCGAATTTTGCACGGCTGAAAAAGCTGAATTGATAGTAGGCCCCTACAAAAAGGAGGGAATCCCATGGCCGGATGGAACCCGTGGCACGGCTGCCATAAAATCAGCGAAGGCTGCCAGCACTGCTATGTATACCGCATGGACGCCGAATATGGACGGGACAGCAGCCAGGTTTATCAAACCGGCGAATTTACTCTGCCCATACAGAAAAACCGGAAGGGCGACTATAAAATCCCTTCCGGTGAAACGGTGTATACCTGTTTTACTTCTGACTTTTTGCTAAAGGATGCCGATGCCTGGCGGCCGCAGGCGTGGGATATGATTCGGGCGCGGCAGGATTTGCAGTTCTTTTTTGTGACCAAACGCATTTCCCGGTTTCAGGAATGTCTGCCCTTTGATTGGGGAGACGGGTGGGAGCATGTATTAATTTGCTGTACTGTGGAAAACCAAAAACAGGCGGATATCCGTCTCCCCATCTTTTTGCAGGCGCCCATTCGCCACAAAAGCATTATTTGTGAGCCCCTTTTGGGGGAGATTGATTTGACTCCGTGGCTGTGCAGTCAAATTGAATCGGTTTCTGTGGGGGGAGAGTCCGGCCCGGATGCCCGGCTGTGCCGGTATGAATGGGTGCAGTCCATTGCCCGCCAGTGCAGGGAGAAGGGTGTGACCTTTCGGTTTCGCCAGACAGGTGCCCTGTTTGAAAAGGACGGGAGGGTATACCGTGTCCCCCGGAAATTCCAGTCCTCACAGGCGAAAAAAGCCGGGCTGGACCATGACGGCAAATAATTACCACCGTTTTTCCATGGCCTGGTGAGGAATTCCCACTTCCAAAAACGGTTCGCCCACCGGTGTATACCCGGCCTTTTCATAAAAGCCCTGCGCCGTTTTTCGCGCATGGAGTACAATGCCCGAAGCCCCTTCGTCCCGTAAAAATTCTTCGCAAAACTGCAGCAGCTCCATACCGATGCCCTTTCTTTGATAAGCTTCCGCTGTGGCCACCTGCTTCATCCGGTACAGGCCATAAGATTCAGGAACCAGCATCAGGGTGGAAACGAGCTGGCCGTCTTGAAATGCGCCGAAGTGAAGATAGGCTTTTTCTTTGGCCAAATCCTCGTCATAGAGGCACAGTCCCAGCGGGAGGCGCAGCAGCCGGTTTCGGAGAATCAGCGCCTCGCCATAGATATCACCGCCCCAGTCGTATGGTAAAAAAATGGGGAAATCCATAAAAACACCTCTTTCTGAAAGGAAGATTGAAAATGAACACTGTTTTTGTCTGCTATCCAAAATGTACCACCTGCAAAAAAGCCCGGGCTTGGCTGGAAAACCACGGGATTTCCTTTGAAGAGCGGGACATCAAAACCCAGAATCCCACTGAGGAAGAACTGCGCCTGTGGCATGAGAAAAGTGGGCTGCCTCTCAAGCGTTTTTTCAACACCAGCGGACAGTTATACCGCTCTATGGAGCTTTCCAAAAAGCTGCCGGACATGAGCGAGGATGAGCAATTTGCCTTGCTGGCTTCCGATGGTATGATGGTCAAACGGCCCATCCTGCTGGCCGGGGAGAAAGTTTTGGTGGGCTTTAAAGAAGCGGAGTGGGAAAGTCTGCTCTAAGGCTTATTCCCGGAAACTCTCCCGCAAAAGCCGGATTTCCTGTGCATATCCGTTGTTGTCGTTAGGGGTTTCCAGCACAAAGGGGAGATGCCGAAGTGCCGGGTGATTGATAATGCGGACAAATGCGTCCAGCCCGATGGCTCCCTGCCCGATTTTTTCGTGACGGTCTTTGCGGCTGCCCAGAGGGTTTATGCTGTCGTTGAGATGGATGGCTTTTAGACGGGAGAGACCCACCACTTTGTCAAACTGGGTCAGCACTTCGTCCAGGTGGTTCACAATGTCATAGCCTGCATCATGGACGTGGCAGGTGTCCAAACAAACCCCCATTTTTTCCGAAAGCTCCACCTGGTCGAGAATTTCCCGCAGTTCTTCAAAGCTTCTGCCCACCTCGGTGCCTTTTCCAGCCATGGTTTCCAGCAGTACGGTGGTGGTCATGTCCGGCCAGAGAAGCTCGTTTAAAAGCCCGGCAATCAGCGAAATCCCGATTTCTGCGCCCTGTCCCACGTGGCTGCCGGGGTGAAAATTATACAGCCCGCCGGGCGTGAACTCCATCCGCTGCAAATCGTCCGCCATAGCTATCCGGGCAAATTCCCGGGTGCGTTCCTCGGCAGAACAGGCGTTGAGGGTATAAGGCGCGTGGGCAATCACCGGCGCAAAGTGATGCTCAGCAGCAAACTCCAAATAGCGGCTCACGTCTTGGGAATCAATGGCCTTGGCCTTGCTCCCCCGAGGATTGCGGGTAAAATATTGAAAGGTGTCGGCGTTTAGTTTTACCGCCTCTTTTCCCATGGCCAAAAAGCCTTTGGAAGAGGAAAGATGACATCCGATATGAAGCATGGTATTTCTCCTTTATTCCTTTATATTGTGATAAATCTTAAAAAACAATATTACTGAAAGAGTATAGCATATTCTTCCCCAAGTGGGAATCGTTTTTGCAAAATCCAAAGAAAACCGGCGTATAGAAGAAAAAACAGGCGATAAATTTGGAAAATCTCCATTCATCCTGATTTTTTCGGAAATATGCCGGTTTTTTGTTTTTGACGAAAGGACAGGAAAGGTCTAAAATCAAAGTCAAATAAAGTCAAACAGGAGGGATTTCCATGCGGATGACCGACAGCGTTGTCCAGTATATCCTGTCTCTGTTGGAAGAAGAGCATGGAAGCGCAGAATTTCGGCGCAATGAGCTGGCAGAAACCATGGGCTGCGTCCCCAGCCAGATTAGCTATGTGATTTCTTCCCGTTTTACCCCGGAACAGGGGTATTTGGTGGAAAGCCGAAGGGGCGGCGGCGGATATATCCGCATTACCCGAATGAAGCGGGATGCACCGGCCCTTTTGATGCACCTCATCAATTCCATCGGGGATTCGCTGGACAGTATTACAGCTGCTGTCATGCTGAAAAATCTTGCAGAGCGGGAAATTCTTTCCCTGCGGGACGCCCATTTGATGGCCGCAGCCATTTCGGACAGAGCCCTTGCAGGAGCGCCAAAGGAAAACCGGGATGTGCTGCGAGCGGGAATCTTGAAAAATCTGCTCATGGCAGCCTACAGCACAACATAGGATAGGATGACAGGAGACGCGGTTTCGATGGCCGGGTGGCCGCGAAAGTCTCACAACAAGCGGGAAAGCAGCCTTTCCCCACTGAAAAATTGTATCGGAGGTATGAAATATGATATGCCGTCATTGCGGGAAGAATCCTGCCACGACTCATATAAAACGAATTGTCAATGGAGAGCTGTCTGAAATTGCCCTGTGCAGCGACTGCGCCCGAAAACTGGGCTATGGTGGCTTTTTGGGCGACTGGAGCCTTGCCAGCCTGATTGGCGGATTGTTGGAGGATGAACCCGGAAAGACCGAGGAAATCCGGTGCAGCGGCTGCGGCTGTACTTTTGACGAGATTGCCCGTACCGGACGGGTAGGCTGTGCCCAGTGCTATCAGACCTTCCGCCGCCGTCTTTCTCCAATGATTCAGCGGATTCATGGAAATACTACTCACCGGGGAAAAAGCCCTCTAAAGGCCGAGTTGACCGTGCAGCCGCAAACCGGAATGCAGCTTTCCGTACAGGAGGAGCATTCGCTGCTGGAAGAAAAGGAAAAACAGCTTCGCAGAGCTGTGGAAGAACAGAACTTTGAGCTGGCGGTCGTACTCCGGGATGAAATCAAAGCACTGAAGGGGGAAAAATGAGATGAGCGAGCTGCAAAAATGGTATGAAAAAACCGGTTCGGAAGGGGATGTGGTGATAAGTACCCGGATTCGGCTTGCCCGAAATCTGAAAGGGGTCCCCTTTCCCGGAAAAATGAATGACTCCATGAAAAATCAGGTGCTGGAAGCAGTCCATCAGGCTGTCATGGCGCCTAACAGCCTGTTTTCAGGTTTCTTTATGTGGATTCCCATTGCTTCTTTGTCCACCACGGCCGCTGTTTCGTTGGTGGAGCGCCATTTGGCCAGCCCGGAATTTATTTCCCGTCCGGCAGGAAGGGCTCTGCTTTTGTCAAAAGATGAAAGCGCTTCTATTATGGTGAACGAAGAAGAC
>DYBQ01000038.1:19385-20809 GCA_019418545.1 Clostridiales bacterium
GACCATCTGCATATTCAGGTGCTGCTGGAAGGCCTTTCTCTAAAGGAAGCTTGGCAAACAGCCAGCCGGCTGGATGACGCTCTCAACGAGCGACTCTCCTTTGCTTTTGATTCCCAGCTGGGATATCTGACCCAGCACCCCACAGATTTGGGCACGGGAATGCGCGCTTCCTTGATGCTCCATCTTCCGGCGTTGGAGGAAAGCGGAATTATCAGCCGTACCGCTTCAAACCTTTCCAAGCTGGGCCTTTCCCTCAAGGGGGCGATGGAAGAAAACGGCGAGACAACCGGCTGTCTCTATCAGCTTTCCAACCGGGTAACACTGGGGCTCAGTGAAGAAGAGGCTCTTTCCAATCTGGAAACCATTTCCATGCAGATTCTGCGTCAGGAAAGAGGCGCAAGGGAAAAACTAATCCAGCGGATTGAAACACAGGATACCATTGCCCGCTCTTTGGGGATTTTACAAAATGCCCGGCTGCTTGGCAGCAGCGAATTTATGAAACTGCTTTCCAATGTGCGTTTGGGAGCAGCCTGCGGTTTTATCAGCGGAATCGATATGGGAATCTTAAACCGTCTGGCTGTTTTGGGACAGCCGGCAACTTTGCGTCTGCCCGGCGGACAGGAAGAAGCTCCTCAGGAAGAGCAGACCGTTTTGCGCGCCCGTCTGGTGCGGCAGGCCTTGGGCGCTCACTGAATTAGAAACTGTAAAAAGGTCCTTTGCAAGGAGGGAGAGAGATGTATCGCTTTAGCGGATGTACCGAAAATGCCAATGACGCTTTAAACCGTGCCATTGAAAAAGCCCGGGAATTAGGCCATGAATCCATTGGCAGCGAGCATATGATTTTGGGAATCCTGGAGAATGGGGAAAACCCTGCTTCCCATATACTGAGACATTTGGGGATTACTGAAAGAGGTTTTGAAGAGAAGCTGAAAGAAAAAGCAGGCGTTCGTGCGCCCAGCGAGGTAACACCTGCCGATTTCACTCCCAGAAGCAAACGGATTTTACAAATTGCGGCGGCCCAGGCTGCCCGTTTGGGACAAAAGGCTGTGGGGACCGAGCATCTTTTGCTGGCCGTTTTAGAGGAAGGGGACGGCTATGGCATTCGGATTTTGGCAGAACTTGGCGCCGGTCCCCGGGACATTTTGAAGGGGCTGACCGAAGTGTTGGTGTCAAAACGTCCCGACAGTCTTTCTTCCGAAACAGAAAGAACTGGCGCAAAAGGGGAGAAAGCCCCTCAAAAGCCTCTGGAGCGGTTTGGAAGAGATTTAATCCAATTGGCCGCAGAGGGGAAAATTGATTCGGTGATTGGCCGGGAAGAGGAAATCCAGCGGGTCATTCAGATTTTGTGCCGTCGGACGAAAAACAATCCTGTACTCATCGGTGAGCCGGGTGTGGGGAAAACCGCCATTGCAGAAGGGTTGGCC
>DYBQ01000039.1:0-14360 GCA_019418545.1 Clostridiales bacterium
CATTGACCCCGACTGTAATGTGCTGCCCATGGTACCGGCAGGCGCTTCGGCAGAGGAGCCCATTTTGGAAATGTAATTTGGCGAAATATCTTTGATTTTATTTACTCAATGTTTATTTTATAAACAATTATACTGAAAGGAAGCGAAACACATGGAAAACCATCCCGAGAAGGATTATATTCTTTCCGTTTTGGCAGAAAACCATGCTGGCGTGCTGCTTCGGATTTCCGGTCTGTTCAGCCGCCGCTGCTATAACATTAAGAGTATCGTGGCTGCACAGACAGCTGATGCCAGCCAGTCCGAAATTTTGATTGTAGTGACCGGTGACGACCGCATTGTGAAACAGGTAAAACGGCAGCTTGAAAAGCTGGTGGACATTGTACGGGTCACGGTGCTGGATAGAGAAAGCTCTGTGGTGCGGGAGCATATATTGCTCAAGGTTGCCCGCACAGAGGAAACCAGCGAGGCGCTGGTGGCGGTGGCCAACACATTCCATGCAGGGGTTCTTTCCGTTACGGATACCTCTATGCTGGTGGAACTGACTGGAGACCCCCGGACACTGGATTCGTTTGTCAAGCTGTATCAGCCCTATGGAATTAAAAAAATGCTCCGTACCGGCACCATGGCCGTTTCGGTAGAGTAAATTTTGAGTCATCTGATATTTTTGTAATGTAAAGGAAGGAAATGCCGTTATGGTAACTCTCGATAAGGTTTATCACGCCGCTTATGTTTTGAAAGATGTAATTCGTACAACCGATATGATTGCAGCTCCCAACATCAACCCGGACTGCCAGGTGTTTTTAAAAACAGAAAACCTACAGGTAACCGGCTCCTTTAAGGTGCGGGGCGCTTATTATAAAATTTCCCAGTTAACGGAAGAAGAAAAATCCCGAGGAGTCATTGCCTGCTCCGCAGGTAACCATGCCCAGGGAGTGGCACTGGCTGCTGCAAAAAACGGAATCCAGTCTATGATTTGTATTCCCGATGGCGCTCCCATTTCCAAGGTGGAGGCTACCAAACGGTATGGCGCACAGGTTACACTGGTACAGGGCGTGTATGACGATGCATACAATAAAGCCGTAGAAATGCAGCAGAAGAGCGGCGCTACCTTTATCCATCCTTTTAACGACGAAAATGTGATTGCCGGCCAGGGAACGATTGGCCTCGAAATTCTCAACCAGCTGCCCGATGTGGACGCTGTGATTGTGCCGGTGGGCGGCGGCGGATTGATTTCCGGTGTGGCGTTTGCCATTAAGAGCCTGAACCCCAACTGCAAAGTTTATGGCGTACAGGCCAGCGGCGCGCCCTCTATGGTACAGTCTCTGGAGCATCATAAAGCAGAATGTTTGCCCTGCGTTTCCACTATTGCCGACGGTATTGCCGTAAAAGAGCCTGGCAGCTTGACATTTGACATATGCAGCCAATATGTGGACGAAGTGGTAACCGTTACTGATGACGAAATTTCCACGGCCATTTTGGCTTTGATTGAGCAGCAGAAACTGATTGCAGAGGGAGCCGGTGCGGTTTCGGTTGCAGCAGTTATGTTTAACAAGGTGGACGTTAAGGGCAAAAAGGTGGTCTGCCTGGTGTCCGGCGGCAATATTGACGTAACGATTTTGTCCCGGGTGATTAACCGCGGCCTGCTAAAGGCTGGGCGCAGCGCTGACTTTACCATTGAACTGCCTGATAAGCCGGGCCAGCTGCAAAAGGTATCCTCCATTATTGCGGGGCTGGGCGCCAACGTGGTGGCGGTTCACCATGACCATGCCGGTGAGGATGCGGATATTACCGCCTGCTATCTGCGGATTAGCGTGGAAACCAAGGACCGCAACCATGTGGAAACCATTAAGCGAGAATTGCAGCGGGAAGGCTTCCGGCTGCGGGAACAAAAATAAGAGCACTTTGGCCCAAAAAGATTTCTTTGGGAAAATTTACACTCGGGTGATGGTTTTTTCATAAAAATAGCGCACAATAGGAATCAGAATCTTCCCAAAAATGGGAGCAGAAAAGGAGAACCGGTTATGAAATTCCAAGATATGAAATATTATCGCCCGGATATGGCGGCCATTGAGATGGCATATCGAGACCTTGCCCAGCGGTTTCCCCTGTGTGATACGGCAGAAGCACAGCTGAAGCTGCTGGATTCCCACGAAAAGCTGTTGGGGGACGTGCGCACCATGGCCAATTTGGCCTACATCCGCAGCAGCATGGACACCACAGATATCTTTTATAAGGAAGAACAAAATTTCTTTGACGAGAACATGCCGCGGCTGCAGGAATATGTACAGCAGTTTTTGGATGCCGTATTGGAATCCTGTTTCCGTCCAGAGCTGGAAAAGGTGACAGGGGAACTGTTTTTCCGGAACCTGGAAATTGCCAAAAAGACGTTTTCCCCGTCCATTATTTCCCTGATGCAGGAGGAAAACAAGCTGGCAACCGAATATGAACAGCTGCTGGCTTCGGCAGATATCAGCATTGGGGGAGAACAGTGCAATTTATCCGAAATTATCCGCTATCAAACGTCGCCAAACCGGAAGCTGCGGCAGGAAGCTTGGGAAAAAACCGACGCTTTTTTTGCGGAGCATGGACAGCGGCTGGACGAAATTTATGACGCGCTGGTCAAATGCCGCACGGAGCAGGCGCGAAAGCTGGGATATCAAAACTTTGTCCGGCTGGGCTATGACCGGCTGGGCCGCAATTGCTATTCTCCCGCAGATGTAGAAGCTTTCCGGGAGCAGGTAGCGCGGGATTTGGTTCCGGTGGTACAAAAGCTGAAGGAAAAGCAGGCTGCCCGTCTGGAAGTTTCCAACCTGTGTTTTTGGGATGAGGACACCCTTTTGCCGGAAGGGAATCCCAAACCAGCTGGCGGGGAAAAAGAGCTGGTGGAAGCTGCGGCCGCTATGTATCGCGCCATGAGCCCCCAAACCGCAGAGTTTTTCGATTTTATGCTGGAAAATGAGCTGTTCGATTTGATGAGCAAAAAAGGGAAGGCAGGCGGCGGTTATTGCACGGACATTCCCAACTATAAAAGCCCCTTTATCTTTGCCAATTTTAACGGAACTGTGGATGATGTAGAGGTCTTGACCCATGAGGCCGGCCATGCCTTTGCCGCTTATCGTGCCCGGAATTTGCGGTATCTGGAAAACATGACCCCCACCATGGAGAGTGCGGAAGTCCATTCCATGACCATGGAGTTGATGGCCCGTCCCTGGGAGGAAGGGTTCTTTGGCGAAAAAGCGGAGGTTTTCCGCTCGTATCAGCTGGAAAATTGCCTGGACTTTATCCCCTATGGCACCATGGTAGACGAATTCCAAACAAGAGTCTATGAGTACCCGGAGCTTTCCCCCGTGCAGCGTAAGGAGTTGTGGGCTCAGCTGGAAAAGAAGTACCGTCCTTGGCTGAGCTTTGAGGGATTGCCATATTTTGAGGCTGGCGGATATTACCAGTGGAAGCATCATATTTATTCCAGTCCCATGTATTATATTGATTATTGTTTGGCGCAGATTACTGCACTGGAATTCTGGGAGCTTTCGGAAAAAGATTGGCGGGGTGCCTTTGCGCGGTATCTGGATTTTGTAAACAGTGCCGGAGAAAAAACCTTCCGCGGGTTGGTACACGGAGCCGGTTTAAAACTTCCCTTTGAAACAGGTTGTGTCAAGGAAACTGTAGGAAAGGTTCTGAACTATCTGGAAAAGCATCCGTTATGATAAAATAAGCATATAGAAAGCCGGAAACTGTTATGAAAACAGTTTCCGGCTTTTGGCTTATATGATAGAGAAATTTTTCTTATGCTTCTTGGCGGCAAAGCGCTGAAATATGAGAAATGAGCGGGAAGTGCCGGTTAAAGATATTGACGATTTTTCCCACAATCAAAGCGGAGATGATGGTTCCCAGTCCCAGACCTTTGAGTTGGAAGAAAAAAATAAACGACAGGGAAGCAGCCAGCGCTACCAAAGTGACATCAAAAGCAATTTTAACGCTTCCGAATTTTTTGTGGAGCACGATGGAAATTGCCTTTACAACTCCCTCACCGGGAACCATTAACACATTGGGAGCTACCTCAATGCTGATTCCCAAAGCCAGAATGGTGCAGCCTATCAGCAAAGCCAACAGCTGTTCCCACCACAGGTTTGGCTCAAGCCAATACAACAGGTTCATACTCACATCAATAATCAAACTGAAAATGACATTGACGCCCAATTGCAGCAGCTGTATCCACTGGAATTTGCGCCGTAAAAGAAGAATTTGCGCCAAAATAAAAAAGGTGTTCATAATAAAGGTAAATCCTCCCAGTGTTAAAGGAAATCGAAAGCTGAGTACATAGGGCAGGCTGGAAATGGGAGAGGTTCCCAGTGCCGCCTTGGTAATCAGTGCAACGCCAAACGAATTGAGAATCACACCAAAAAGGAAATACCCATATCGATAACACCATTTTTTCATATTTTGTCCTCCAGTTTTTCCAAGTTTTTCATAATTTTTTGAAAGGTAGCCAAAAACGCTTTCTGTTCTTCTTCCGATATCCCTTCCATTGCCAGAGCGTCCACTCGTTTACAGATTTCACCGGTACGTTTGGCCCAATAAGCCCCCTCTTCAGTCAAAAATACCAGCATATGCCGCCGGTCATTTTCAGACGGGCTGCGGAAAATAAGATTTTTGTTTTCCATCCGGGAAAGAAGGCTCGTGACAGTGGATTTATCCAATGCACACCCACGTCCAATTTCTTTTTGGGTACATCCATTGTGCTCCCGTAGAAATTCCAAAATCTTAGGCTGACCGGGCAGCAGTTCCCATTTTCCGGTTTGAGAGGTGATGGCGTGGTTAGAATGATTAAACCCCAACATCAATAAATAATGCAGGTCATTTCGGTTCATAGTTCTGCTCCTGTTCCATAATAGTTTGCATACAAACTATTAAGCAGTATATACCTGTACTTCTGACTTGTCAAGAAATGACAGTACAAATCTCCAATACGAAAAAACCGGCTGACAATTGTCAACCGGTTTTGTTCAAAACAGAAAACTATAATTTTTTTTTCCCGGAGCGGCGTTTTTGCCATTCCTGTTGGAGCCACAAAAAAGGCTCCACATTGCGAAGCGGTTTCATGGTGGGAAAGGCCCGGAGCAGCCGGCGCTGGGAAGGGGTGGAACGCTCCAGACGGGAGAGGCGTTCCCGGAAAGATTGTACCGCCGGATTATCAGTCAGATAATCAGAAAGGGCGGCATGGGCAGCTTTTAAAGGGGTCCCGGTAGCCCGGAATTCATCCAAAAGCTGCTGGAGCTGTTTGAGTTTCCCGTTGAGAGTAAGAATCGTGCGCAAAGTAAGGATGGTATCCGTGAGAAAATAGAGCAAAATAGCTGTAAAAATCCATGGACGGAGAATAGAAGGAATCAAATGGAGAACATGTACCAGGAAGGGATGGAGAAGGAGCATGGTGAGAAGGCACAATAAACCAAACAGAATGGAATTGAGCAGGCAGATACGCCCCTTATAATTAAACCGGTTTTGGGAATAGTCCCACCAGGTTGTATGAAACATGGTTTCCAGCAGCCATCCGGTAATATATTCCAGCACGGTGGTGAGGACAGTGCCAGCCACAAATACCAATGGGATTTCAATATATGGAGGAAAACCGGTAAAGGGATGAAGAGCACTGGTAATTAACAAGCCTCCAATCCCATAAACGGGGCAAAAAGGACCATTTAAAAATCCCCGATTCGTCCATTTTTTAAACAGGAAAGAGCAAAAAATACTCTCACAAAGCCAGCCTAAAAAACTGTATATGGTAAACAGAAAACATAGCAATTCAACCGGATGCATAGCAGAATCCTTTCTCAACAGGGCCTTTTGGGAAAAGCCATTTTACATCTTTTTCTGTTTCCAGTGTAAACCTATTTGGCGGCATTTGTCAATGAATGGAGAGAAAATAACGTCTTTCGTTTTTGTAAGATACCATTTGTAATTCTCATAAACAAAAGGTACAGGGCTCCCGTACACAATATGGCACTTCCAATTTCTACAGAAACAGGAAGTGTTGTCAGAGGCAGCTTTTGCCACAGGAAAATACAACTGGAGGCTATTAGGAAGGGAAGGATAATCCAGTGGAAAAGAGAAAAATTTACTTTGGCGGTTTTCAGCAGCTGGGAAAGGCTCAGTGTAACATTGAGAATTCCACAGGTATACAGGATGATAAAATATCCCTTCAGTCCCAAAATAGGGAGGAGGACTGCCATCAGCGTAACGCGCAGGGAAGCATCCAGTGTATTGTAGAGCAAAGAGCGGATTTGCTGGTCAAGGCCTTTTAGCAGGCCATCGGTTACCATGTCCAAATATAATAAGGGCACCAGCGGTGCCAGCATCCGAAGAAGCTTTCCGGCTTCCTGGCTGCGATAGAATAAGAGTCCCAGTTCTTCCCCAAAGGCAAAAAAGAAACAGGCCGTAAAAATTGAAAACAATAGAGTCATTCGCAAGGAGCGCTCTGTCCCGGAAGAAATAGATTGATTTTTTCCCGCAGCCAACGATTCTGACATTTCGGGGATGAGCAGGGAGGCAAAGGCGCCCAAAAAACAGGACGGGAAAAACAGCATGGGCATCACCATCCCCTGCAGCATCCCATATTGGGCCAGAGCCGCTGTGGCCGAAGCACCGCATTTTCTCAGTCCCAGAGGAATGAGCAGGTTTTCGGCAGCAGAAAGGATACTTCTGGCAGCGTGGCTCAATGTACTGGGAAGGGTAATGTGGAGAATCGCCTTCCCTGCACTGGTACAGGGCTGGTTTTGAGGGCTTTTAAAGCGACGCACATGGAGCCGGTATAGCACAAAGGAACACCCACAGGAAACCGCTTCGCCTACAGTCGCCCCCATCATGGAAAGCAGACAGGCATCCGCAATCGTCTTTGGAGAAAAGGCCAAAAAAACAAATACAGTCAACGAAATGGTAGCAAGCTGCTCGGCAAATTCACTGGCTGCCGAGCGCAGCACTCCACGTACCGCCAGAAAATAGCCCCGCATACAGGAGCTGAGCGCCATGAAGGGCAGGCCGGGAATCAGCATTCGTAAAGCAGACGCCGAATTCCCGCCAAGAAATTTATCCGAGAGAAAATCTGCACTGCACCACAAAGCTGTGCAAGCCAGAAAACTCATGAGCAAGCTGAACCCGCAGCACCGTGCAACGGCAGAGGGAATAGTCCCCGGCTGCTTTTTTCCCATGGCGCCGGTGACCAGCCGGGTAACCGTGAGGCTCACCCCGGCGGTGGAAATCGATACTGCCGGGAGAAATACGGATAAAATGAGCTGATAGGCACCCATTCCTTCCGCACCAATCATTTGTGAAAGCCATACGCGGAATCCCATATAGAGAAACCTTCCCGCCAGAGACGAGAGGGTGAGGATGATACCATTGACAAGAAATGCCTTTTTTTTCAAACTAATTCCCCCCTTTTGCTGCTATCACTATATGAACCTTTGGCGGGAAAACATTCCAGGGGCTGGTATTTTTCCTGGTATTCTTGTATAATACGGATAAACACAACCGAATGGAGGAAAAGGTATGGACTGGACGGAAGTTACCATTAGTGTGAATGCCAAAGATGTGGACAAGGCGGGGGACATTGCCAATATGGTAGTTCCCTATGGGATTTATATTGAGGACTATTCTAATTTGGAAGAAGAAGCGTGGGAAATTGCCCACATTGATTTGATTGACGAAGACCTTCTGCAAAAGGACCGCAGCAAGGCGCTGATTCATATTTATATTAGCCCCGAGGAAAGCCCGGCAGAAGCGGTAGCCTTTTTGCGGGAAAGATATACCGCGGAGGGGATTGAAAACGAGATTTCGTTGGATTCCTGTGTAGAGGAGGACTGGATTAACAACTGGAAGCAGTATTTTAAGCCTATCCCGGTAGGGGAAAAGCTGCTCATCCGTCCCACCTGGGAGGAAGTACAGGACAGCAGCGGGCGTATTGTGTTGGATTTGGACCCAGGTTTGGCTTTTGGTACGGGTACCCATGAAACGACCCGCCTGTGCATGGAATTGCTGGAAAAATACGTACAGCCCGGTATGGATGTTCTGGATGTGGGCTGCGGCAGCGGTATTTTGTCGGTGGCAGCGCTGTTGTTGGGAGCCGAAAAGGCCGTGGGCGTGGATATTGACGAGCTGGCCGTAAAAACTGCCAATGAAAATGCGGAAATCAACCATGTAACAGAGCGCTTTACTGGAATCTGCGGCAATTTGACAGATAAGGTCACGGGAAAATATGACATTGTGGTGGCCAATATTGTGGCGGATGTGATTATCATGCTGACGAAAGACGTGGAGCAGTTCATGAAGCCGGACACCGTGTATCTGATGAGCGGAATTATCGATACCCGGGAGCAGGACGTATTGTCTGTGGTAGAGCAGCATTTTGAAATTATTGACAGAAAAGAAGAAAAAGGTTGGGTAGCCCTGAGCGCTAAGCGGAAATAATGGCGCAGAGCGAAGAAACTTTGCCTCCCTCTTGAGGGAAGTGGCATGCGAAGCGCGACGGAGGGAGTCTGTAGAGGCACAGCTATGCGCGTCTACCCTTTTCCCAGGCGGCTAGTATCCGCCCCTACAGGGTGCTGGGGCAGCACCCTGCAAAATATATGAAAAAGGCGCTGTCCTGTATCGGGCAGCGCCTTTTTTCAAAATTTTTTTGCAAAAGCTGAAACTTTTTTGTTTGTACCCCGAATATAAGAACGAGAAGGGAGGGGAAGTATGGATAGGGAAGAAAAGCTCATCCGAAAAATTCTGCGCCGGGGAGACCGCAAGGCAGCCGGGGAACTCATCGAGCGGTATTACGACGATATTTTTTATCTGGTAGTCCGGCAGACCGGGGAAAGCCGGGAAACGGTGCTGGATTTGACCCAGGATATTTTCGTCAGCATGCTTTCCTCCCTGGCCGGATATGACAGCACAAAGGCTGCCTTTCGCACTTGGCTGTATCGCATCGCTACCAATAAAATCGTGGATTGGTATCGCTCAAAGGTCTATCGTTTCCAGCGGGACAGCGTTCCAATAGAAGAAGAAATCCTGGTTGATTCTCTCAACATTTTTGATGCGCTGGAAGATACGGAAACAGCAAAAGAAATTCTTCTTCAAATTGAGGTGCTTCCTGCGGAAACCCAGGAAATCCTTCGGCTGCATATTTTTGCAGAACAGACCTTTGATACCATTGCAGAAATAATGGACATTCCTTCCTCGACTGTAAAGACCCGATATTATCGGGCAGTGGAAAAAATTAGAAAGGAGCTGGCGTAATGAAACCCATAAAATCCCCAACCTGTTTGGAGCGGCAAAGGGAAATTGATGCGATTTTGGACAAAGCCGATTTGAAAGAACGGCGGTTTATTCCCCTAATGCTAAAAATGCTGAAGGATGTAGGCCCCATTCATTGTTTCTTGGGCGTAAAATGGGCGCCAGCGTTGTGTGTGCTGGTTGGACTTTTTTGCTGGGGTCTGGTTTCTCAAAAAACCGCGGCAGACTATTCTGTAAATTTGAATTATTGTTTGCGGGTGACCATATTTATCCAGCCGCTGCTTTTAACAGGAATCAGCCTGATAGCCTGTATCATCGAAAAATATATGAGTGTGTGGGAGATGCGGGCTGTGTGCCGGTATAACGACAAATATCTGCTGGCATTTCGGATGCTGATGATGGGTGTTGTGGGGATGTTCTCCGTTGGACTGACACTGCTTTCCGTTCAGTGGGCAGAAGGTGCCATGCTGCTAAAAATCTTTTTGGTGTCGTCTGCATCCTATTTCCTGTGCGGCGCGGTGCTTATGGCGGCGCTGCGGCTTCTGCCGGAAAAATGGTTTTGGCCGGTGCTGGTTTTCTGGTATGGGCTGGGATTATTCCTGCTAACTAAAAATTATTGGTCTGATATGACAAGCTGGATGAACAGAGCTCCTCTGCCGATACTGCTGATAATCGCACTGGGAACCGCAGCCTTTTATTTCTGGCAGACAAGGCAGCTGGCTTTATCAAAAACTAATGAGAAAATGGGAGGTTATTGGAAATGTTGAGTGTACGTCATGTAACAAAAAAATATGGGAATTTTACGGCATTGTCCGATGTGTCGTTGGAATTTGGCAACGGGGTATATGCCCTTTTGGCTCCTAATGGCGCAGGGAAAACTACACTGATGAAAATGATGGCTACGCTGCTGTTTCCCACCGAGGGGGAAATTCTCTGGGACGGCACGGAAATCAACCGGCTGGGGGCAAAATATCGGGAAATTCTGGGCTATCTGCCCCAGCAGTTTGGCTATTATAAGAGCTATTCCCCAAAAAGCTATTTGATGTATCTGGCCGCATTAAAGGGCATGGACAAAAAGACCGCCAAAGCAAAGATTGACGAGGTTTTGCGGGAAGTGGCGCTGGAAAATGATGCAAAAAAGCGGATGCGGAAGTTTTCCGGCGGTATGCTTCAGCGGGTGGGCATTGCCCAGGCGCTGCTGAATGACCCCAAGCTGCTGATTCTGGACGAACCCACCGCCGGCCTTGACCCCAAGGAGCGGGTGCGATTCCGCAACATGATTTCTGCTATGGGCAGGGACCGGACGGTCATACTCTCCACTCACATCGTTTCGGACATTGAAAGCATTGCCGACCAGGTAATTTTACTCAAAGACCATCAGGTCATCGGCTGTAATCCGGTAGAAACTATCTGCTCCATGATGCAGGGGAGAGTCTATGAGACCCGGATTTCCGAAAAGGAGTGGGACGAATTCCAGATGGAGCATTTGGTGCTGGGCGAAAAGCCGGAGCACGGCGAGGTGCTGGTGCGCTATGCCGGAGAACCGGGGATGCATGACAATCCTGTAGAGCCCAATTTGGAAGATGTATTCCTGTATCTGTATCGGGACGAGAAGAAAGAATAAGTTTGCAAGAAGGACAGGGGGATGGAGTCATGTTGACTTTTTGTCAGGAGTGCAAGTATATCCTGCGCAGCCGGTTTTTGTGGGTGGTAATGGTGCTGGGAATCTTTGTTTACGGTTTTTTCACCTACAATAATTTTAATTTTTCCAAAGATTTGCTGACAGCTTCTTTCCTTTATACACAGGAAAATGGAAAAACATTTTCTACACGGGAGGATGCCGAAGCCTACATAAAATTATATCTTCAAAACACGGAAAGCGGGCAGCTGTTGGCGGATGCTTTGGAAAAAGCGGGGCTGGAAGATATTGTAGATATGCCAGTGGAAAAAATCATGGACTATCAGAACACACCAGAAATCAGAGAAAAACTGGATAAGCTGGTGGACTCTGACCCGTCATCCCTGTCGATGATTTATATGTATTTGCAGAATATCCAAACGCCAATTCAAATGGTAGAGCCTTCCACTAATGAAGCTGATTTTGAAGAAGACCCGGAGGAGGAAAAAGCCTATTGGGAAGAAAGTATGATTCCCAAAACCATGTCTGAGTGGAAAAAAGAATTTTTGATGGAACAGGGATATGAGAATCTGCAAGAGCAAAGCCTTTTGGGAAAAGAAAACAAGCAGTTTCTTCCTTTTGGCCAAATGTCAATGGGAAGGCGAGACTGGTTTGACTATCAGTTCGGTATGATGGGCTTTGGCCTGTTATGGGCTGTTTCGCTGATATTGGCGGGAATTATTGCCGCCCGAAGCCTTGGCGGCAGCTTTCAGAACCATATGCCGGGAATGATGTATACGCAGAAAAAAGGCAGGAGAACCGCTCTTTACAAAATCCTGTCAGTTACGGCAATGTCCGGCGCGGTATATCTGGTACTTTCCCTGGTATTTACATTGGTTTGTATCTTGGGGTTCCGGCTGGATTGGTATTGGGATGTTTCCTTGTCCGCCATGACGACAACCCGGTTCCCTATTACCGTTGGCGGCTATTGGCTGTTCCAACTGGGCGTAGGGTTGGCGGCTGTGCTAATTATGACGCTTATTTTCTGCACAGTCATGCTGTTTACCAGGAGTTTTTATACAGGTTCGGCTATTTCTGTGGGCGTTTCCCTGCTGTTGTTGGGGTTGATTATGAATGTTCCTGCAGCGCAGAACTCGTTTTTAATAATGGGCAGCCCCATCGGTCTATTTTTGAACGTGGGTAAATTTTTGCAGCAGGACTTCCTATTTTCCATCCTGCCCCATTTTGAGGGCGTTATGCTGCTGGTTTGGTGCGGCATCGCCGTAGTGCTGGGGACAGTTGGGTTTATGAGATTCCGTAAAGCGGCGTTGTGAATTAGCAGGGAATCCGCTTTGTGAAAGGAGGAGAGGTTATGTTGATATTCTGGCAGGAGTGCAAGCATATTTTGCGCAGCCGGTTTTGGTTGATAATGGTTGTGTTGGCAGTGGCTTTGAGCGTCAATACCGTTTATACAACTTCAGGTTATTTTAAAGCTGTCAATGTCACTGATATTTCCATTTCTTATGCGTTTACGGAGAAATACGGGACTTCTTTTACTCAAAAAGATGCAGAGAAATTTGTAAAATATTATATGACAGAAACAGAAGAAGGGAAGGAACTGATACAGAATATTCAGAAAGATTCCGGTTTGGAAGCGATTTCCCCGGAGGAAATTATCGATGCGTATGATAACGAGCCTTCCCAGATTCCTGCCAAGCTCGAAGCAGTACTGCAAAAAATGGAAGAGGACGGTCGGGATGAAGAAGCGGAATATTCAAATATTTTATATTATCTGGATATATTGCAAAGGCCGTTAGAATTGGCAGAAATCAACTCGCTGAATCCAGAAAGCTGTAATATGAAAGAAAAAGCGAAAAGCTGGCTGGAGGAATCTGGAAAATACTTGCCAAAATGGAAGCAGGATTTGATTTTGGATGGATATGACCGTTTGGAGGAGCGGGTAGAGGAGATTCGGAAAAATGGGGAAAACCATCAGATGCTTCCAATGATAATGAGCTCCTATGGAAACAGAGAATGGTTCAGTTTTCAGTTTGCAGGGGGCAGCGCTATAGCTGTCCTGTGGGTATTAGCTTTTGTATTGGCAGGCATCGCCGCAGCCCGGAGCCTTGGCGGCAGTTTTATGAATCATATGCAAGGGATGCTTTATACCTGCAAAAACGGCAGAAGGCTGGTCTGGCGTAAAATTCTGTCGGTGCTAGCCGTTTCGGGAAGTGCCTATGTTTTGCTGTATCTGCTGGTCACGGTTCTCTACATTCCCCTGTTCCGGCTGGATTTGTACTGGAATGTTCCACTGGCATCCATGGTTGATTACATGGACAGCATTGTTCCCAGAACTGCCATTACCGTTGGCGGATATTGGTGGTTCCAGCTGGGAGTTGGGCTGGGCGCTGTGGTCATTATGGCATTATTTTTCTCCGGGCTTATGGTACTTACCAAAAACTTTTACGCAGGTTCTGCTATTTCCATTGGGGTCCCCCTCCTCCTGCTCATGATGATTTTTATGGAGCCGAACGCCGCAAGAAATTCTCTGTGCATGATGAGCACTCCCATCGGTTTATATTATAATGCAGGGTTATTTTTACAGCCGCAAAGGTTCCTGTTTTCCATCCTGCCCCACTTTGAGGGCGTTTCCCTGCTGGTTTGGGGCGGATTTGCTGCCATATTGGCCGCATTGGGATTTGTGCGCTTCCGCAGAGCGTCGCTGTGATTCGCTGGTATGTGCCCGTTTTGTGAAAGGAGGAAGTTGTTATGTCAATTTTCTGGCAGGAATGTAAGCATATTTTATACAGCCGTTTTTTGTGGATTGTGGCCACTCTCGGCATCATATTGGCTACGCTTTATGCAAATACCGGTTATGCAAATTTAGGTTGGGAGATTTCTCTTTCCTATGAATTTACAGAACAGCATGGGCTTTCCTTTGAAGAAAAAGATGTAGAAGATTTCCTTGACTATCTTATGGAGGGGCATTTTAGAGCCGAAGATTTGAAAAACGAGCTGAAGGCGGCCGGGATTCAGGAGGTTACCTCCAAAGATATCATCGATGATGCCATGGGAAATGATTCTGAATTTACAAACCAGTTGGTACAACTTGCGAATGATGATATAGATGCTTATGAAGAAATTGTCAATGACCTGTTTCCTTTTGAACAGATTGCCTATGGGGCACTTTGTCGTAATTTGGAAGACTATGACGTTGTGGAGCGGGGAAAAAGCCTGCTGGAAAGCACGGCGCATCCGGTTTCAGGTTGGAAACGGGATATGCTGCTCGATGCTTTTGAAAAGCTGCAAAAGCGTACGGAGGAGATTACACAAAATCAGGAAAACCAACAGTTTCTTCCTTATAGCTTGGCGCAAAATAATAACAGCTTTTGGTTTTCCAGCCAGTTTTCCGGTATCGGACCTTTAGGATTTGTATGGGGGCTTTCTTTGGTATTGGCGGGAATCATTG
>DYBQ01000039.1:14370-20742 GCA_019418545.1 Clostridiales bacterium
TATCGGAAACAGCTTCTCCAATCACATGTCGAACATGCTCTATTGCGGCAAGTTAGGGAGACGGTTGGCCTTGCGTAAAACTGTGTCGGTTTTGGCAATGTCCGCTATGCTCTATCTGGCTCTTTTTCTGTTGGCAACGGTGTACTGTATATTTCAGTTCCGGCTGGATTTATACTGGAATGTCCCACTAGCCTCCATGATACAGCATACAGGCCCGCTGATTCCTCGATTCCCCATTACAATTGGCGGCTACTGGTGGTTCCAAATGGGTGTGGGGCTGGGGGCAGTACTCATCATGGCGCTAATTTTCTCGGCAGCTATGATATTTACGAAGAGTTTTTATGCTGGTTCTGCGATTTCGGTAGGGTTTTCGCTCCTGCTATTGGGGATTGTTCAGATGGTACCTGACGCACAAAACTCGTTTTTGCTTATGGGCAGCCCCATTGGTTTGCTTTTACAGGTAGGCAAGTTTTTGCGGCAGGACTTCCTGTTTTCCATTCTGCCGCACTTTGAAGGTGTTATGCTGTTGATTTGGGGTGGTATCGCTGTAATTCTGACGGCGCTGGGTTTTGTACGTTTCCGTAAGGCGGCGCTGTAATTTGACAGTGGCACACATTGCGCGCCCGTTTTGTGAAAGGAGGAAGTTGTTATGTCAATTTTCTGGCAGGAGTGCAAACATATTTTTCGCAGCCGGTTTTGGCTGGGAGTGACCGTGCTGGGAATGATTCTTTGCATCTATAATGGTTTTATGAACTCTTATACTTATGGAAGTGAGGGCTTTGCCCTTTCTTATGAGTTTACCCAGGAGCATGGGTATTCTTTTACCGAAGAGGACGCAGTAGCCTATGTAAAATATTATCTGGAAAATAGCGAAGAGGGAAAAGAAATCCAGGAGGATGTCAAGGAAGCGGGCTTGGATACCATTACCGCAGAGGAAATCAAAGACTACTATGATGGAAAACCCACTAAATTGAATGAGAAATTACAGGAAATGAGCGAAGGCAAAACCAGTGAGGAGGAAAAGGCCTATTGGAATGTCCTGAGCTATATGGATATATTAGGCTATACGTTGGAAATCCCAAAGGCCAATTCTCTGGACCCTGAATTATATGACATGGAGGTGCGGGGAAAAAACTGGCTGGAGGAATCAGGAAACAACTTGCCCGAATGGAAGCAAGAGCTGCTTCTGGATGGCTATGCCCATTTGGGTGAGCGGGTGGAGGAAATCAAGAAAAACGGGGAAAATCACCAGATGCTGCCGGTTGGAATGAGTGGAACGGATAACAGTGAATGGCTTCGATTTCAATTTGCAACCAATGGCCCGCTGGGGCTTGTGTGGGGGCTTTCCTTTGTGCTGGCGGGAATCGCCGCAGCCCGGAGTCTTGGCGGCAGCCTGATGAACAACCTGCAGGGGATGGTGTACACCGGCAAGACGGGTAGGAGGCTAGTTTGGCGGAAATTGATGGCGGTGTTGGCAATTTCAGCAGGCAATTATATCGTTTTGTATCTGCTGATGACGGTGTTTTGTGTGTTTATGTTCCGTCTTGATTTATACTGGAACGTTCCGCTGGCTTCCATGGTGCGTTATGGCAACAGCATTATCCCGCGATTTGCCATTACTATCGGCGGTTACTGGTGGTTCCAGCTGGGAGTGGGACTGGGCGCTGTGCTCATTATGGCACTGATTTTCTGTGCAGCCATGGTGCTCACCAAGAATTTTTATGCCGGTTCCGCAATTTCCGTTGGCGTTTCTCTGCTGCTGTTGGGAATGATTCAGATGGTGCCGGAATTGCAGAATTCCTTGTTACTTACCGGCAGCCCCATTGGCCTGTTTTTGCAGGCAGGGTGCTTTTTTCGGCAATGGCCCTTCCAGTTCTCCATCCTGCCGCACTTTGAAGGCGTTATGCTGCTGATTTGGGGTGGTATCGCTGCAATTTTGACGACAGTAGGCTTTGTGCGTTTCCGCAGAGCGGCGCTGTAACTTCCGTTTTTCACACATTCCCGCCATGAGGAATACCCTAATACCAGAAGTGTTCTGGAAGGGGGAGACTCATGTCGGTTTTGTCTCTAATACTGTTTGCACTTTCCGGCAATCTGGATAATCTGGTCATAGGCCTAGCCTATGGGATGCGGGGCATCCGTATCCGACTGGAAGCGGGCGTGCTGATTAGCGGGCTGGTATTGGCGGGAACGGCAGTCTCCATGGCATTGGGGAAGAGCCTTCTGTGCTTTTTGCCGCTGGATTTCGCTCGTTTTTTGGGAAGTGCTGTCATGATAGGATTGGGGCTTGGCTGTTTGTGGAACGTGTGGAAAAACCGCCGGGAGCCAGCTGAGGAGGAACAGTGGCCCAGCCGTCATCCAGAGCAGTTCGACAAAGACGGTTCCCGGCATATTGACTGGAAGGAATCGCTGGCATTGGGCGGTGCTCTGGCCCTGAATAATGTAGGCTTGGGACTGGGAGCAGGTGCGGTAGGTTTGGGACTGCTCCCAGCCTGTGCAGCGGTGTTCTGTGTCAGTCTGGGGCTTTTGTATGGAGGGAATTTTTTGGGAAGAAAACGCCGGAAAAAAGACAACGGCAGGGGGATGGAGGCACTTTCAGGTGTACTGATGCTTCTTTTAGGTGTGTGGGAATGTTTTCTGTGAACTTGTAAAAAACATATATTTTTTTCGTTGACAACCAGGAAAAGGCTGTCTATAATAAAAGCGAAACGGGCGCTGCGGAGGTTCCGCGGCGCTTTTTTTAGAAAGCGGAAAGGATGAAAAACATGAAAGAGAAAATCATCATGGAAATTTGCTGCGGTTCCGCTGACGATGTGATACAGGCAGAAAAGGGCGGCGCCGACCGGGTAGAGCTCAACTCTGATTTGTTTCATGGCGGACTGACCCCAACGCTGGGAACGCTGATTGCTGCCAAACGTCACACGAAGATTCCAATCATGGTGATGATTCGGCCCCGGCAGGGCGGCTTTTGCTATACCGATGTGGAGTTTGAAGTCATGCTGGAGGATGCCCGGCTGATGCTGGAGAACGGCGCAGACGGCATTGTTTTTGGTTTTCTCCATGAAGACGGTACTATCGACAAAGAGCGCTGTGCCCGGATGATGGAGGTTATCGGGGAGAAGGAATCCGTATTTCATCGTGCCATTGACGTGGTGCCCGACTGGAAACCGGCGCTGGATGTGCTTATAGAGCTGGGGGTGACCCGCGTTCTCACCAGCGGGCAGGAGGCAAACATCCTCACCGGTGCGGAGACCGTAAAAGAAATGCGGGAATATGCTGCCGGACGGATTGAAATTCTGCCCGGTGCGGGGATTCGTCCCGCCAATGTGGAAAAGGTGCTGGCCCTTACCGGCTGCAATCAGTTCCATTCTTCCGCTTCCGGCACCGCCTATGATACCTCTACCGCAAACAGCCGGGGGATTTTCTTCGGTGGGGCTCTTTATCCGCCGGAGGACCATTTTTCCGTGACCAACAGTGAGGTTGTGTCCCGATATTGTGAAATTATGAAGTAAAACAGCATAGGGAGGAAGTTTGTATGTTTGACAGAGATGCTTATAACAAGCGGATGGAGTGGTATCTCCATGACCGTTTTGGAATGTTTATTCACTGGGGCCTTTATTCCATTCCCGCTCGCGGCGAGTGGGTGCGCAGCATCGAAGAAATTCCCAAAGAGGACTATATGCAGTATTTTGAGGAATTCAACCCCGTGGATTATGACCCTAGGCAGTGGGCTAAAGCCGCAAAAGAAGCCGGTATGAAGTATGTGGTGCTTACCGCTAAGCATCACGAGGGCTTCTGCCTGTGGGATACGAAAACCACGGATTTTAAAGCCCCCAACACCAAAGCAGGCCGGGATTTAATTCGGGAATATGTGGATGCCGTCCGGGCGGAAGGCTTGAAGGTGGGCCTGTATTACTCCATTATTGACTGGTACCACGAGGATTTCCCACACTATGGCGACCAGCAGCATCCCATGCGCAACCGTCCCGAGTACAGCAATGAAAACCGGGATTTTAACCGCTATCTCACCTATATGCATGAGCAGGTGCGGGAACTGTGCTCCAACTACGGCAAAATTGATATTCTGTGGTTTGACTTCTCCTATGGCAATCTCCGGGGCGAAGCCTGGAAAGCCACGGAGCTGATGAAGATGGTGCGCTCTCTCCAGCCTGATGTGATTATCGACAACCGGCTGGAATGCTCCGGCGAGGGCTTCGGCTCCCTTTATGAATGCAACCCCACCCCGTATCACGGCGATTTTGTGAGCCCGGAGCAGATGATTCCACCGGAGGGCATCCGGGACGTGCAGGGCAACCCCCTTGCTTGGGAAGCCTGCTTTACCATGAACAACCACTGGGGCTATTGCGGCACGGACACCGAGTTTAAGCCCGCTCCCATGCTCATCAAAAAGCTGGTGGAGTGCGTTTCCAAGGGCGGCAACATGCTCTTGAATGTGGGACCGGACGCAAGGGGTAACATTCCCGAGGAATCCATGAAAATCCTGGAAGAAATTGGCCGTTGGATGAAGAAGAACAGCGCGTCGATTTATGGCTGCGGTATGGCCGGCATGGACAAGCCCGACTGCGGACGCATTACCCGAAAGGGAAACCTTTTGTATTACCATGTGTTTGAAAACAGCATTGGCCCCCTGCCGCTGCCCGGACTCAAGCCTGGACAGGTGAAGAAAATCCGAATGCTGGCCACTGGCCGGGAGGTTCCGGTATCCCATGCCTGGATGCACAGTGACTATCCTGACGTGGTGTTTGCTGATTTGGGCACCAATCCCATTCTGCCCGATTCGGTGGATACGGTGCTGGAAGTGGAAATCACCCCCTGAAAAATCATTTGAAAAGGATGTATTGTGATGATACCCTATGCCATTATTGGAACCGGAAAAATCGTGCACACCTTTTTGGAGGCTGCTGCAAAAGTGCCGGAGCTAAAGCTGTTTGCCGTATATTCCCGCACTCTGGAAAAAGCCCGGGCGTTTGGAGAGGAATATGGCGCCGAGCGCTTTTATGATTCTCTGGAAGCATTGGCAGCGGATACGGAGATAAAGGCGGTTTATATTGCAAGCCCGAATTGTTGTCATTGTGAGCAGTCCATTCAAATGATGGAAGCGGGGAAACATGTCCTGTGCGAAAAGCCCATTGCCTCCAATTTGGCGGAATATGAGAAAATGCTGGAAACAGCCCGGCGCTGCGGCGTGATTTTCTTTGAAGCCATGCGCTCGGTGTTTACGCCGGAAATGGCAGTGTTGGAAGAAGCCCTTCCTTTTCTGGGGAAGCTGCGGCAGGTGAACTTTAGTTTTTGCCAATATTCCTCCCGGTATGATAATTATAAACAGGGAATCATTGAAAACGCCTTTAAGCCGGAGCTTTCAAATGGTTCCCTGATGGATTTGGGCGTGTACTGCGTTCATCCCATGGTACGGCTGTTTGGGCTTCCCAAAACACTGTATGCCGACGCGGTGTTTTTGCCCAATGGCGTAGACGGTGCTGGCTCCGTCATTGCCGGATATGGGGAAATGCAGGTACAGATGATGTACTCCAAAATTTGTGACAGCCGCCTTCCCAGCGAAATTCAGGGAGAAAACGGCTCCATTGTTATCGACAAGCTGTCTCAGACTCAAAAAATGACCTTGTATCTTCGAGGAGAAGCTCCGCGGGAACTTCCGATTGTTCCCTGCAGCAATAATATGGAATATGAAATTGCCAGATGGGCAGACTGGATACAGGGGATTGGAAGCCCTGGGGAACTATTCCGAATTCAGGAAGACTCTCACCGGGAAATGCAGGTGCTCGACGAGATTCGCCGGCTGCTTTCCATCCGTTTTCCGGCAGATGAAAAAATAGAAGGATAATTAAAAAACTAAAAATGCCGCTGTGCCAATAAAAGCACAGCGGCATTTTTCTATATCAATGAATAGCAGCAGCAAAACAAATTAGCCATCCTGGCTGCCAATCCGACGGAAACGGGCATACCGGTTTTCCAGCAGCTGCTCCATAGGCAACTGAGAATTTGTATGGATGGTTTTATCCAGCATCTCCCGCAGCTCTGCATAGACCTGCTCAAAATCACCGTCGCACTCGGAAACGACCTTCTCAATGACGCCCAGAGAGAACAAATCCTCTGCGGTGAGCTTGAGACAGGCAGCGGCTTCCTTCATTTTGCCGCTGTCTTTCCAGAGGATGCTGGCGCAGCCTTCGGGGGAAATGACGGAATACACGGAGTTTTCCAGCATCCACACCTGGTCGGCCACAGCCAGACCCAGTGCGCCGCCGCTTCCGCCTTCACCGATGAGAATGGAGACCACCGGGGTTTTCAGGGTCATCATTTCCATCAGGTTTTCCGCAATGGCCTGTCCCTGTC
>DYBQ01000004.1 GCA_019418545.1 Clostridiales bacterium
CGCCACTCTGCCTATTTTTATCTCATTAGCGTTTTACTATCATAAAAGCGTCACATCTCATATAACTTCGTCATAATTCTTTACAATACCCCCTTTTTTATTTTCACCGAATGCCGTATAATGATAGAAACACAATAATAAGCAGAAAGGAGCTGCCTTATGGGCAAAAATAAAGTTAAGCTGAATATTTGCGGTATCTCCTGCAGCCTGATTTCGGAAGACACCGAAGAATATGTCTTGTCCTTAGGACAAGAAGTTGAAGCCTCCATGGAATCTCTTATCCGCCAAAACCCCCGCGTCTCCCTAACACTTGCCGCCATGATTACTGCGCTGAATTTCTGCGACAGCTCCCACAAGTCGACAGCTTCTGCCGATAACCTTCGTTCCCAGATTAAAGATTATCTGGAAGATTCCTCCCGGGCACGGCTGGAAGCTGACGAGGCTCGCCGGGAAATTGAAAAAATGAAAAAAGAAATTCAAACCCTTCGGGCACGGCTGGCTGAAAAAGAGCAGGGAGAAACCTCCTCTTCCCAATCTCAGGAAGAGGCCCCTGTCCAACGTCCTGCTCCCCAATCTTCTGTACAAAAAGGTACTTTTTCCAATCCTCTTAAGCCTACTGTTGCACCAGAACAAGAAGGCTTTATGAGCTTTTTTGAAAAACCCGGCAAAAAAGACAGCAATTAACCTTCCCAGCCGATTTGTGATTCAGGGGGACTGCCACTGGAGCGGCAGCCCCCTGTTTTCTCTGTATCGTAAAATACTGTTTCAGAAAGGAATGCCTTCATGTCTATCCCATCTTCTGTCGAAGTTCTTGCACCTGCCGGCTCTCCAGAGTCTTTAGAAGCCGCTGTGCGCGCCGGAGCTGACGCCGTATATCTTGGCGGCAGTTCTTTCAGTGCCCGGGCTTCGGCAAAAAATTTTAGTAATGAACAGCTCCGGCAAGCAGTGGAATTCTGCCATGGCAGGGGGGTAAAGGTATATCTAACGGTAAATACCCTTTTGTCCCAGCAGGAGCTTCCCAGCATTCTTGCATTTTTACAATTTGCCTGCTCGCTGCCAGTGGATGCTCTGCTAATCCAGGATTTAGGGCTGTTCCGCCTGATTCGGCAAGCAGCTCCCGATATGCCGGTTCATGCATCTACGCAAATGAGTATTCACACACCAGCCGGAGCAAAATTCCTCTATGAACAGGGCATGGAACGGGTCGTATTGGCCCGGGAACTCTCTCTTTCAGAAATGAGGGAAATTGCAGACAATTGCCCCGTAGAATTGGAGGCATTTGTTCATGGGGCATTGTGCATGTCTGTTTCGGGTCAGTGCTATTTCAGCGCCCTCTTAGGCGGCAGAAGCGGCAACCGGGGCATGTGTGCCCAAACCTGCCGCCTGCCATTTTTATCGCCTGGCGGCACTGGACATGATTTGAGCCTGCGCGATTTGTCGATGATTACCCGCATGGAAGAACTGCGCCAGGCCGGGGTATGCTCTGCCAAAATTGAAGGCAGAATGAAACGTCCTGAGTATGTGGCAGCTGCCACTGCTGCCTGCCGCGCTTCAGCTGATGGTGCGGCGCCTGACCCCATATTGCTTTCTGATTTGGAATCTGTTTTTTCCCGTTCCGGCTTTACCAGCGGATATCCTGATGGGAAACTGGGCGCTGCCATGTTCGGCACCCGTACAAAAGAAGATGTCACAAGCGCTACTTCATCGGTATTTTCCCGGCTGCATGGCCTTTATCGCGAGGAACGCAGTCATATTCCCGTTACCTTGTCGTTAATCATAAAATCCGGTTCTCCCGTATTACTGACTGTACAGGACAATGAAGGCCACATGGTACAGGTTGAAAGCGATTCATTTCCAGAACCAGCAGTGAACCGCTCTTTGGATAAGGAGAGATGCCTTTCACAATTGAGGAAAACCGGCGGGACTCCTTTTCTATGCCAAAATGCAGTTTGTCAATTGGAGCCAGGGCTTTCTGTCCCTATTTCTCTTATCAATCGTCTGCGCCGTCAAGCACTTGCAGAAATGCTGGAGCAGCGCTCCTATCACCCCCCCATTTCCTTTTCCATGCCTCAAACGGAGGAACCCCCTCACATTCCTAAGCAGCACACTCCCCAACTCCGTGCATTTTTTACCCATCCAGAACAAGTTTGCGAAAGTGCCAAAAACTGCGAACTTATTTGGCTGCCGCTGCACACACCACTGCCGCAGCTGCTTCGTCTGCGGGAAGATGGGTATCAGGTAGGCTTGGCGCTGCCCCGAGCATTTTTTGGCGGAGAAAATATGGTTCGCCGTTTGCTGGAAGAACGGATGCAGGAAGGCTTTGTCCGTACCTGGTGTGGAAATTTGGGAGCAGTGGCGGTAGCTCACGAACTGGGGGCCGAACTTCATGCCGGCTTTTCTCTCAATCTCACCAACACTTCCGCGCTGCGCTGGCTGCAGGAAAACAACTTTTCTTCCGCCGAACTCTCCTTTGAGCTGACCCTTCAGCAATGTGCCTCTTTGGGAGCGGATATTCCACGGGGAATCATTGCCTACGGCTATCTGCCAATGATGCTCTGCCGCAACTGTCCTGCAGCAAACTCACCGCAAGGCTGCAGAAACTGCAAGGAGACTCCCTATCTTCGGGATAGAAAAAATACGAATTTCCCGATACAGTGTACCCGGACTGCCGGTTATCAATACACCGAAATTCTCAATAGTGTCCCTTTGTCTCTTTGTGACCGAAAACGGGAAATTTTGAATCAGGACTTTGTCGTTTTCCGTTTCACCGTGGAAAACAACGTGGAAACAGAAACTATTATCCGACAATTTATGCAAGGAGAAAACCCATATAAAACCTATACTCGAGGCCTTTATTACCGCGGCTGGGAGCAATGTTGAAAACTGTGTTGAAAATGTTGAAAAACATGTGGATACCTTTGTCTTGTTGTGAAAAAGTTAATTTATGAAAGGAAGACGTTTTATGAATACGCCTCAAGCAAATGCCTCGCATCTTTTAGTCAGGCGCCTTCG
The DNA here is from genome assembly GCA_019418545.1 of Clostridiales bacterium. Taxonomy (GTDB): domain Bacteria; phylum Bacillota; class Clostridia; order Oscillospirales; family Acutalibacteraceae; genus Heritagella_A. Next base: position 3,013 of record DYBQ01000004.1, read on the forward strand.
TCCCCAAGCAATCCTTCCACAAAGGGCTACCGATGGAAGTGCAGGATTCGACCTCAGCGCTTGCATTTGTGAGCCATTATGTTTACAGCCCGGTGAGCGGGTGCTAATTCCCACCGGCATTGCTGCTGCCATTCCACAAGGCGCTGCAGGTATGATTTATGCCCGCAGCAGTTTGGGAGTAAAACATGGGATTGCCCTTTCCAATGGGGTTGGAGTAATTGACAGCGATTATCGGGGAGAAATCCATGTGGGCTTATGTAATTTTTCCCAAGAACCCTATACCATACAGCCGGGAGAACGAATTGCACAGCTTGTCCTCCATCCTGTCCTGCTTCCACAAGTACAGGAAACAGAGCTTCTGGACGATACCCAGCGGGGTTCTGGAGGCTTTGGCTCTACCGGACGTCAGTAAGGGAGGTGAATCAAAGCATGAAACGCACTTTTCTTCGCACCGTTCTGCTAGTGGTCCTTTTGCTTTTGGCAGTGGTTCTCGGTCAAGTGATTGGAGAAGCCTGCGGCAACATTTCTTTCCTTTCCTGGCTGGCAATCAATGTCCAGTTTGGATTAAACCCTACCGTTATCAATCTGCACGTGATTGAGCTTACATTTGGGATTGTAGTGAACTTTAATGTGGCACAGGCCATCTTCCTTTTATTTGCCATTATCGCCTACAGCCGCATTAAAATTGCCGATTAATTCACACTTTTTTCATGGACAGAACGTCTCTTCGGGACACTCTGTCCATAATTTTTGTTCGGGATTGTTTTTGGCTGTTAATTCTGATAAAATTTACATAAAACCGTGATTCTTTCCCAGTTTCCTGTTGAGAAAAAGACGTAAAAGGGGTATAATAAAGCGTACTATTTATGGGGGTCTCTGGCATAGTGTGCTGGAACTCTTACTCTTTTGTATAAAATATTCTATTTATTTGTTGCTGATACAGGTTGCTTTTTATTATGTCGTCCATCCTATAAAAAGATGGCAGAAGGAAAGGGGAATTTCTAACATGTTTTCAAAAGATATTGGTATCGATTTAGGCACTGCAAATACGCTGGTGTTTATGAAAGGCAAAGGCATTGTCATGCGTGAACCCTCTGTTGTGGCAGTCGATATCCGCTCTGAGGAAGTCCTTGCTGTTGGCACGCAGGCCAAAGAAATGATTGGCCGTACCCCTGGCTCTATCATAGCCGTCCGCCCTTTGAAAGATGGCGTAATTGCTGATTTTGATGTAACTGCCACCATGCTGAAGCATTTTATCCGTAAGGCAATCAAATCCAATTCCTTCAGCCGTCCCCGCGTGGTTGTATGTATTCCTTCCGGTGTTACGGAAGTAGAGCGCCGTGCAGTGGAAGATGCTGCCCGTCAGGCTGGCGCTAAAGAAGTTGAACTTATTGAAGAACCGATGGCAGCAGCTATCGGAGCTGGTCTTCCGGTAGCAGAGCCTACTGGCAGCATGGTTGTGGATATCGGTGGTGGTACTGCTGAAGTTGCCATTATTTCTTTGGGCGATATCGTTACCTCCTGCTCGGTACGGGTGGCTGGCGATAAGTTTGATGAATCCATTATTTCCTATGTAAAGAAAAAATATAACCTGCTGATTGGTGAACGTACCGCCGAAGATATCAAAATCAAAATTGGCTCTGCATATCCCACAGAGGAAATGGAAAACGTAACCATGGAAATCAAGGGCCGCAACCTGGTAGACGGCCTGCCTAAGAATGTGACCATCCATGCTGATGAGGTGCGGGATGCTTTGGCTGACCCGCTGGTAACCATTGTGGATGCCATTAAGAGCACACTGGAAAAGACACCCCCCGAGCTTTCTGCCGACGTGATTGACCATGGCATCATGCTCACTGGTGGTGGTGCTCTTCTGCGCGGCCTGGACCAGTTGGTTGCACAGGAAACCGGTATGCCTGTCCATGTAGCAGAGCGTCCTTTGGACTGTGTGGTGGATGGTACCGGCAAACGTTTGGAAATTGTCATGCCTCGGGAGTACTATAAGAACAATCGCCGATAAGCCGTACTCCCCTTAGAAAATTTCGAAAAGTAAATGTACGGCAGGGGCTGCCGCTCTTTTCTTCCATTCTGGCAGACTCTTCTGCTGCGGGAAAAGAGCGATAGCCCTTTCTGTGTTTTGGGATATCTGACCCCTAATCCATCAAGGGTCTTGCCAGACTGTGCTCTTGATGGGGCTTGATTCATAAGGAGGCGTGTGTTGTTGAAAGATTTTTTTCATACCCGGAGTTTTAAAATTTTGCTTGCTTCGGTTTTTGTCCTGCTGGGTCTTATGCTCTATACGACAAGTGTTGGCAGCTCCGTTACTGCCAATCTTTTGGGATTTATCTCTGCTCCAATGCAGAAAATCAGTACAGGAGTGACCACCAATGCTACAGTGCTGGCCGAGGATATTACGGTATCCAATGAGCAGCTTAAAGCTGAAAATGAAGCTCTCAAGGAAGAGATTACCAAGCTTCGCGAGCAACTGGTGGATTATTATGAAATAAAGCAAAAAAACGAACAATATGAAACGGTTCTGGAATTAAAAGAAGCCAATAAAGACTATCAGATGCTTCCTGCTACGGTAATAGGCCGCGACCCTAACGATGTATTTTATGGATTTTCAATTGACCAGGGCTCGTTAAATGGTGTATCTAAAAACGACCCAGTGATTACGGGTGATGGTGTAGTCGGCTGGGTTTCTGAAGTATACGCCACTTCCAGCCGAGTGACGACTCTATTTTCCCCCAACACCAAAATTGGCGCCATGGCAAAGGAAACCCGGGATACCGGTGTAACCAGCTGTGACATTCAGTTAGCAGACGAAGGGTACATTAAGCTGGCTTATTTGACTTCAGAAAATGCTATTGAGGCTGGAGATATTATTACGACCACCGGACTTTCTGGTATGTACCCGAAAGACCTCTTAATTGGTACCGTAAAAGAACTTCGCTATGAAGATAACGGAGTCTCCCAATATGCCTTGGTGGAGCCTTTTGTCGATATTAAAAATGTGCGGGATGTCTTTGTCATCACAGATTTTGAGGGAAAAGGTGAAATTGCCATTACCGAATCTCAGACTGACGAAGATGAAGATAATGCTTCCGCTTCTCCGTCTCCCAGCCCCTCACCGTCCACTTCTTCGGAGGGCGAGTAAATGGAAAATCGATATCGTTTTATCCGTTACTTTGCCTATGGGCTGGAGCTGCTGGTATTGTATATGGTACAACAAACTCCCGGGCTTTTACCCTCCCTTTTTGGGGCACGTCCCATTTTGATTATTCCTGCTGTATTGGCGATTGCCATGTTTGAACCTGAACTCCCGGCGATGGCTTTTGGAATTTTTGGCGGCCTGCTGATTGATTTTGGAATCGGTGCCGCACTAGGGTTCCACGGCATTATGCTGGCTGTGTTCTGCTATCTTATCAGTGCTCTTTCTGCCAACCTTTTCCGTACCAACCTGCTCACCTCTTTCTTGGTTAATACGGTATCCCTTTTGGTTATCGTAACACTTCAATGGCTATTCTACTATGTCTTATATAACTATGAATATCCTATTTATGCCTTGATATACCACTATCTTCCCCGTATTGCGTACTCTCTGGTACTCACCCCAATTACTTTTTATTTCAACCGTGCTTTTGCCATTTTGATTCGCCCTGCCGATTGATGCACTCTTTGCAGCCCTTTTGAAAGGAGGCACCTCTCATGAAAAAACTCCTCGGTTTTGGCCGCTATGTTGTCTGCGCCCTGCTTTTATTGGGAATTTTCAGCCTGTTTGTCGCGCGTTTATTCCAGTGGCAGATTATTGATGGTCAGTCTTATTACGATTTGTCCAATACTACCTCTTCTTCTTATATAAAGCTCACCGCTACCAGAGGGGAGATTTTAGATAGGAATGGCAATGCGCTGGCTATGAATAGTACCTGTTATGATATCGTTTTTGATGACACGCTCATTGACCATGACCATTTAAACGACACCATTTTGGAATTGATTGGAATTATGGAAGAAACCAATACAGAATGGATAGATGTTTTGCCCATTGAGCTGAATACAGATGGGAGCTATTCTTTTAAAGAAGACCATGATTCAGAAATTGAATTTTTGAAAAGCAGCAGTATGCTGCATATGAATTCCTACGCTACTGCAGATGAATGTATGACACAACTGTTGGAGCTGTTTGATTGTAAGGATTATGAGCCGGAAGATGCTATTAAAATTGTATCAGTCCGTTATAATATGAAGAAAAACCTTTTTGATGCTGACTCCCCATATACGTTTGCCGAAGATATTTCTTCGGATGTTATGACAGTTGTGAATGAACGAACTGCCAACATGTCGGGGGTTCGCGTAGATGTAACCACTACCCGCGAATATCCTGACGGTGCTCTGGCTCCTCACATCATTGGAAAAACCGGACCTTTAACTGAAGAGCAATATAATTCATTTAAAGAAGAAGATAACATTTTTGATTTAGAAGATAATCTTTCAGGCTATTCTTATGATGATACCATGGGACAAAATGGTATTGAATATGCCATGGAAGATACGCTTCGAGGAAAAAATGGTAAGCTGGCCATTGAAACTGACAAAGAAGGAAATCTTACCAGTTCAGAAGTTGAGGTAGCCCCTGAAGCCGGAAATACTGTGTATTTAACGCTGGATTCTCGAATTCAGGCTGTGACAAATGCTTCTTTGGCCAAAAATGCCAAGGCCGCCAAGGAAAATGCGGTTCCAACAAGCGAGGACCCTAAAGGCTCTGACTGTGAAGCAGGAGCTGCCGTCATGATTAATGTGAATACTGGTGAAGTTTTGGCTGCCAGCACGTACCCGACCTATGATTTGAACAAATATATCAGTGATATTGATTATTATAATGAGCTAAACAGCAACGAAAATTATCCCATGATTAACCGGGCTTTCAGCGGTTCTTTTGCTCCAGGTTCTATTTTTAAGCCTGTGGTAGCAGCGGCCGCCTTGCAGGAAGGGGTTATTACCAAGGATACTACCATCTTCTGCGATGGAACTTATCATTACTATGAATCCACTGGTTTTGCTCCCAAATGTATGGGATATCATTCCAACGCTACTGTTTTGACAGCTCTGCAAAAATCCTGCAATGTATTCTTCATGGACGTTGGCAGAAGGCTGGGCATTACAAAGCTGGATGCTTATGGTACCCTGTTTGGCCTTGGTCAAAAAACGGGGTTAGAGGTTTCAGAAAGCAGCGGTGTGCTCACTAACCCGGAAGATTATGAGCGCCGTTCCGGTACCACTTGGACCGATGGTATGACCTGCAACGCTGCTATTGGCCAGCAGGACAACTCCTTTACTCCGGTACAACTTGCTAGCTATTGTGCTTCCATTGCAAACGGCGGACATCGGATGCAGCTGCATCTGGTAGATAAGGTGACGGATTATACCCGCGAAACTGTTATTGAAGAAAAAGAGCCAGTTGTGCTCAATGAAGTCGGTGTAAGTGATGAAAATCTCCAAATTGTCCGAGAAGGCATGGCTTTGGTAGCCCAAAGCGGTGGTACGGCATCCAATTTTGCTAACTATGGAGTGAAAATTGGAGCCAAAACCGGAACAGCACAGGTATCCGGCCATTCCGATAACGTCACCTTCATTGGATTTGCTCCTTATGATAAGCCCGAAATTGCCATTGCCGTGGTTTTGGAATATGGCTCCAACAGCACCTATTCCAAAAACATTGCTATGGATATGTTCAATGCTTATTTCTATAACGCATATGTTGATGAGGATGGAGAAATTAAAATCCCATCTGCTTCTGACACCCTAGACAATGGTGACTGAGCAAGTTGTATTTAGGTTACCTATGTATTGTTGCTGAATTTTAAGCCATTTCTTTGTTAAAAATGATAGAATCAAAAAAATAAGATAAAATTCACAAAAAGACTTTGACTACTCTGTCAGTTTGTGGTAACATGATAAAAGAGGTATTGTTTAATGGGAGCAATTACGGTTATTACATCTGGAAAAGGCGGCGTGGGGAAATCTACTACGTCTGTAGGGCTTGCCTATGCACTGCTGCAGCGAGGCAGAAGAGTACTTCTCGTGGATGGCGATGCCGGATTGAGAAGTTTGGATAGGATGCTTGGTGTGGATGCCAGTTTGGTCTATGATATTGCTGATGTGACTGCTGGCCGCTGCGAGCCCATTCGGGCTATTTATCCTTGCCCCGGATTTAATGGTTTGTTCCTTCTCCCTGCTCCAGCACGGGAACAGGATACTGTCCCACCCGAAATTATGAAGCAGTTAATCCCTCTTATTGCAGCTTATTATGACCATGTAATTATCGATAGCCCCGCTGGTGTGGGGCTTGGATTTTTCTCTGCCATTGCCGCCGCACAACGGGCTTTGGTGGTCACAAATCCTGACCCTGTTTGTGTACGAGATACTGCTATTGTACACCGGCTTTTAACGGAAGCGGGGATTCAGGAACAACGTATGGTTATCAATCGTTTCCAATATGGCCATTTCCGTAAACTTGGCTGTTTTGAGGATTTAGATTCGATGATTGATGAATCCGGTCTTCGCCTGATTGCAGTGATTCCCGAAGATTTTCATTTAACTGCGGCTGCCGCTAAATCGCAGCCTGTCTCTCGCCGTTCTTCTGGGGCTATGGCCTATTCACGTTTGGCTGCTCGATTGGAAGGAGAACGAGTTCCGCTTGCCTCTCTTCGTTGGTTATGAGGAACTTATCAATCAAAATTTAAACTTTACATATTCAGGATACAATTACTACAAAGGAGGAGTCAAGATTGAAAATTGCACTTATCGCCCATGACGCCAAAAAGGAACTGATGGTACAGTTCTGTATTGCATATTGCGGCGTTCTCAGCCGTCACTTACTCTGCGCTACCGGCACAACTGGAAAAATGGTTTCAGAAGCTACCGGACTTCAAATTCAGCGCTTTTTGAGTGGTTCCCAAGGCGGCGACCAGCAAATTGCAGCTCGAATTGCCTGCAACGAAATCGACTTGCTGTTATTTTTCCGGGACCCTCTTAGTCCCAAACCCCATGAACCTAATGATATGAACCTCCTCCGGCTTTGTGATATGCACAACATTCCGGTTGCAACCAATATTGCAACGGCTGAAGTCCTGATTCACGGTTTAGAACGGGGCGATTTGGATTGGCGAAGCATTGTAAATCCTGCATAAATTTTCATCATATTCGTTTTGTATCTTGAATGGATTTGTTTTATATCGGCGATGAACGGGAGCAGTAAGTTTGCTTCTTCTACAGGGAGGACAGGCCGTGACTGAGAACCTGTCCGAAAAAGAAGCAATCCGAAGGACACCCGGGAGCTGCCGCAGCTTTGCTGTGCGTTTTCCGCGTTAAGGAATAAAAGGAGGACATTTCTTTTTAAATGTCCTTGAAAAAGGGTGGCACCGCGAGGATTCCCCTCGTCCCTTTGCTGGGACGGGGGTATTTTATTTTTATACATCTAATATAAAGGAGAACAGAATACTATGGCATTATTAACACAGGCGCCCAAGGGCACACAAGACCTTTATCCGCCTCAAAGCAGTAAGTGGCAGGTTGTTGAAGATGTGATGCGCAGCGAAGCCACCATTCACGGCTTTGGAGAAGTGCGTACGCCGGTGTTTGAGCATACCGAGCTGTTTTTACGCAGTGTTGGCGATACCACCGATGTGGTGGAAAAGCAAATGTATACCTTTAACGATAAGGGCGGCCGTTCCATTACCTTGCGCCCCGAAGGCACTGCCGGTGCGGTTCGTGCCATGCTGGAACATGCTCTTTATAATGAAGGGCTTCCGGTGAAGCTTTATTATCTCACCTCCTGCTATCGTTACGAAAAGCCCCAGGCAGGCCGTCTCCGGGAGTTCCACCAGTTTGGTGTCGAAATGTTCGGCGCCGAGGCTCCTGTGGCTGATGCCGAGGTCATTTGCCTGGCAAAATCCATTTTTGACCGGCTGGGCGTAAAGAACCTGACTCTGGAGCTGAACTCCATTGGCTGCCCCACCTGCCGCGCCAAATTCCACGAGGCGTTGAAAAATTATTTTGAAGGCTACAGAGACGAGCTGTGTGAGACCTGCCTCTCTCGTTTGGAGCGCAATCCCATGAGAATTCTGGACTGCAAAAGCCCGGTATGCTCCAAAATTGCTGAGGGAGCTCCGCACATTCTTGACTATCTTTGCGATGACTGCAAAGCACATTTTGAAGGCGTACAGGCTTATTTGAATGCAGCTGGTGTGGAATTTGTGATTAACCCCACGATTGTCCGCGGTCTGGACTATTATAACCGCACCGTATTTGAGTTTGTCAGCAACGATTTGGGCGCCCAAAGCACAGTTTGCGGCGGCGGCCGGTATGACGGGCTGACCGAGCAGATGGGCGGAAAATCTATGGCCGGTTTGGGATTTGGCCTGGGTATGGAGCGTTTGATGCTGGTGTTGGAAGCTCAGAAAATTACAATCCCCGAGCCTCCTGCCTGCGAAGTTTATATTGCTTCTATGGGAGAAAAAGCCAGTCAGGAAGCCTTCCGTCTTACCAATCTGCTGCAAAGCAGCGGTGTAGTGGCTGCCTGCGATGTATGCGGCAGAGGCTTAAAGGCCCAGATGAAATATGCCAATAAAGTGGGAGCTGCTTTTACACTGGTGTTGGGAGACAACGAACTGGAAGAGAAGCAGGGAAAACTGAAGAATATGAAAACCGGCGAAGAAAAACCCATTTCTTTGGGGGACAATTTTATGGAAGACTATTTGATAATTACCACCATGGCTTCTGACTTGTCCATATAATAAATGGTTTTATAGTTTGATTTTCTATATAAATTTATATTTACTATATACTTTTGAGTTACTAATTAACAGGAGGCTATTGTTATGGCAGAATCCATCAAAGGACTCAAGCGCACCCATTATTGCGGAGAACTTCGTCCGTCGGATATTGGAAAGGAAGCCGTCGTATTCGGCTGGGTACAGCGTCAGCGCGATTTGGGACAGTTGATTTTTATTGATTTGCGGGACCGCACTGGTATTGTACAGCTGACCTTTGACGACAGCACCGACCGGACTGTTTTTGATAAGGCTTTTGCCGCCCGTTCTGAATTTGTACTGGCTGCCCGTGGCATTGTCCGGGAGCGCGACTCTAAGAACATGGAAATCCCCACCGGTGAGGTGGAAATCTATGTGCAGGAGCTGCGGGTATTAGGCAAAGCCGAGACTCCACCCTTTGAAATCGTGGAAAATTCCCGCGTAAAAGAAGACTTGCGTCTGAAATACCGCTATCTGGATTTGCGCCGTCCTGACTTGCAAAAGAACATTTTGATGCGGCACAAAATTGCTAAAATTGCCCGGGACTATTTTGACGAAAACGGCTTTATTGAAATCGAAACTCCCATGCTCATCAAGTCCACGCCTGAAGGTGCAAGAGACTTTTTGGTGCCCAGCCGTATCCACAAGGGCAGCTTTTATGCCCTGCCCCAGTCCCCCCAGCTGTATAAGCAGCTTTCTATGGTATCCGGCTTTGACCGCTATATGCAGATTGCCCGCTGCTTCCGGGACGAGGATTTGCGCGCCGACCGTCAGCCGGAATTTACCCAGATTGATTTGGAAATGTCCTTTGTAGAAATGGAGGATGTCCTGAAAATCGGTGAGGGATTTGTCCAACGTGTCTTTAAAGAGGCGTTAGGCGTAGACATTCCTCTTCCCCTGCCCCGGCTCACCTATCAGGAAGCTATGGAGCGCTATGGCTCTGACAAGCCCGACACCCGCTTTGGCATGGAACTGATTGATTTGAGCGATTTGGTAAAGGATTGCGGTTTCGGTGTGTTCTCCGGCGCTGTTCAGGGCGGTGGTTCTGTCCGCTGCATTACTGCCAAAAATGCAGTATCGATTCTTTCCAGAAAAGAAATTGACAAGCTGACTGATATGATTAAAGGGATTGGCGGCAAGGGCCTCGCCTGGGTGCGTATGGCTCCTGATGGCATGAAGGCTTCCTTCTCCAAGTTCATGACCGAGGACGAGATGAACGCCATTTTGGAGCGTGCTGGCGCAGAAACCGGCGACGTGGTGCTCATCATTGCCGACACCAAGACCAGCCATGTGCTGCCTCAACTTGGCGCTCTGCGTCTGGAAGTGGCCGATAAGCTGGGCATTGAGCGCAAGGGCTACAATTTCCTGTGGGTCGTGGAGTTCCCCTTCTTCGAGTTTGACGAGGATTTGGGACAATATGTGGCCATGCACCACCCCTTTACCGCTCCTTTGGAGGAATGTATCCCCTATCTGGAGAGCGACCAAGGCAACGTGCGGGCACAGGCTTATGATTTAGTCCTCAACGGGATTGAGCTGTCCAGCGGCTCCATTCGTATCACCGACCCGGATTTGCAGAAGCGTATGTTCCGTCTGTTGGGTTTGAGCGAAGAGGAATCTTATCAGAAATTTGGTTTCCTGACCGATGCCTTCAAGTATGGTGCTCCGCCCCATGGCGGCATGGGCATTGGCCTGGACCGTTTGGTGATGCAGATGCTGGGCTGCTCCACTCTGCGCGATGTGGTAGCATTCCCCAAGGTACAGAACGCCAGCGAGCTGATGACCGAGGCTCCCGGTGTGGTGGATGCCCAGCAGCTGGAAGACTTGGGAATTATGCTGAAGAAAACCGAGGAATAAAGGACGTTTCTCATTTTGGGCTTGTATGCGGCTAAAGCCTGTACAAATCTTTTAGAACCGGTTGAACTTCTCCCGAAAACCAGTGTATAATAGAGACAGATTTCGGCTTGCTACAAGCTACTTTCATTATGATAAGGCGGATGATTTATGCGTAAAATCAGCAGCGGCAAGGTTCGCGACATTTATGAAGTAAACGACGACAGCTTGATGATTGTGGTATCCGACAGAATTTCGGCATTTGACATCATCATGCCCGATGACATCCAGGATAAGGGTGTTATTTTGAACCAGCTTTCTGCATTCTGGTTCCGGTATGTGGCCGATATTGTGCCCAACCACATTATCAGCACTGATTGGAATGAATTCCCCGAAGAATTCCGCAAGGAGGAATTCAAGGGCCGCAGCATGTGGGTCAAAAAGCTCAAGATGCTGCCGGTAGAGTGCATCGTTCGCGGCTACATCACCGGTTCTGGCTGGGCCGATTATCAGAAGACTGGCACCATCTGCGGAATGCCCCTGCCTGAGGGATTGCAGGAGTCCCAGAAGCTGCCGGAGCCCCTGTTTACCCCCTCCACCAAGGCAGAGCTGGGCGAGCATGATGAGAACATCTCCTTTGAACGCGCCTGCGAGATTCTGGGCGATGAACTGGCTGCAAAGGTACGGGATAAGACCATTGAGGTCTACAAAAAGTGCGCTGACTATGCTCTGACCAAGGGTATCATTCTGGCCGATACCAAGCTGGAATTCGGTTTGGACGAGAATGGCGAACTGGTGCTGGGCGATGAGGTGCTGACCCCCGATTCCAGCCGTTTCTGGGCACAGGATACCTATGAGGTTGGCAGAGGACAGGACAGCTTTGACAAACAGTATCTGCGCGACTGGCTCCAGAACAATGGCTATAAGGGCAGCGCTCCCGAGCATCTGCCGGAAGAAGTCATTACTGAAACCCGCAACAAGTATTTGGATGCTTACAAGCGCCTGACCGGAGAAGAACTCTCCTACTAAGCATAAAAAACAGAGCCCGATGGGAATTTTGTTCCCACCGGGCTTTTTCTCTATGCAAAAAGAGAACGCAGATGTTTTCCACTGGTTTTTAAATTTCAGTGGAAAACTATTTTCATGATTCTTTTTGAATTTCTTTTTTTTCCCATTTTCCCTTGATACGAGGACACAGAAACTCCTTCATCCGGGAAAACAACGGGAATTTTTGTACAGTCTCCGGGAAAATTTCTTCCGGCTTTTTCCCGCCGGTAACCAGAGAGGCTAGCATCTCCACCGCTTTTAGAGCAGACGGCCTTTCTTCAAACCGGATTAGTGCTTTCTCCCCATCCTCACCATAGAATATGAATTTTAAAGTACGGATACTGGGGGTTTCAAAAAACACCAAAAACAGTTTGAGGACCACTCTTCCCTCTTCATCAAAGGTGGAAAGCACACCACTGCGGAAAGGATACGTCTCGCCACGGATACAAAGTTCTCCCGGCAGCATTTCTCCATCATATCCCGCCTGGAAAGTATATTGCTCCTCCCCTTCCCAAAACCAGAATCTTACCCGGTTTTCTCCGAAGCGAAACCGTATTTGCGTAATATTTCCGGGAAAATTCCCATGGACTCCTGCCACAATCAGAGGTAAAAGAGAACCTGTGCTTTTGGGAAAGCGGTATACTCTTCCATTATAGCGGGCGGCTGATGGGAGACAGGGCTGTTTGGGCTGCGGGCGGCTGAAAAAACGTGTGATAAAAAGCTTTTTTTGCGGCACTTCTGGTGGCTTTAACCCGCGGACAACATAAAGTCCTTCCAATTCTTTCCTCAGCTGCCGCAAATCTGACATATTTACCGGAAGGGGCGTTTCGGAAAGGGAATCTCTTTGACAAAAGCAATCGTGAATATGGCGCAGTGTCCGGTCTTCAAAAAGCTTTTCGTTTCCGCTGGTAACGGCAATCACCATATCCTGTTCGGGAAGCACTACTACATACTGCCCAAAAACACCGTTAAACTGATATCCATCTCCCCAGGGAAGCCCCCACAACTGATACCCATACCAGGCATCCCGCTCTCCCATTTTGCAATCTATTTGCTTTTTGGTGGCCTGCTGCACCCATTCCTCTGGCAAAATCTGTTTCGACTTTCCTTCGGCGTCCGTCCACCTTCCGTTTTGCAGATATAACTGCCCCAGCTTGGCCATATCTCCGGGAGTGAGATATAATCCCCAGCCTCCCTTTTCAATTCCCATAGGGCAGGTTTCCCATTCTGCATTTTGAATCCCCAGCGGTTCCCATAGCCGGTTCTGAAGATACTCCATAACGGACTGCCCTGTCTTACGGCATAAAGCAGCACAAAGCATATAGGTGTTCATGCTGTTATAAGAAAACCGGCTGCCCGGCGCAAATTCACAGTCTGAAAGCAGCCAGCCCCGAACCCAATCTTTTTCGGAAATAGAGCCCATTTCATTAAATTTTACTCCGGAGCTCATGGTCAGCAGCTGCTTTACCGTTACAGTCCCCGGCTTTCCCATATAAAATGGCGGCAGCTTATCGGGAAATATTTTCGCCATAGTTTCGTTCAGCGATAATAAACCTTCGCTGATTGCCAGTCCCACTGCCATCCCCACCACACTTTTGGACAAGGAAAACTGCATCTGCGGAGCTTTTGAGGAATAAGGCTTCCATACACCCTCTGCAATCCTTTGCCCATGCCGCAGGATGACAATTCCATGGGGGCATAGCGTTTTGTCCTCATCCATACGCCTAAAAAATTCCGCTATGGTCCGGCTGGAGACCCCCTGTTCTTCTGGGAGTCCCATTGGCATAACAGCAGAAGGGGTCGCGGCTTTCCGTTTTCTCGGCTGAAAAGGATAAGAGGTTACATGCTCCATATCCCCGGTAATCAGACGGATTAGGGAATCTGCTGCCCGGAATTGTCCGAAAATATCCATGAAATCGCGCTCCTTTTTCTCCATATTTAAAAATCAGCTTATAAAACAACAGGCAGCTTTTCGCTGGAAAAGCTGCCTATATTTTACCCCATTATTCCACGGGCGTATACCAGTCAATAAGACCTTGGTCCAATGCCTCTTCAAAGGTATCCGGCCACTTAGGGACACTGCCGCCATAGCGGTCATACCAGCAGTCCGGATAGACTACCTTTGAGTTATAAGTTGCTTTTGATGTATCCACAGAGGCATCCTCACCATCCCGAACCAAGCGGGCTACCACCACTGTACGGAAGCCGTCAAATTCATAAGAGCAGGTAGAGAGGGTAAGAATCGTGTCATTCTCGTTAAAATCCACGCCAGTATCAATAATCGAGCGCTGGCGCACCTGATAGACAAAGTTCAAATAGGAAGAATCCGAGCCAAAATGGTCATAGGTATAGACAAAAGGCTCCCCTTGGCTTTCATCCGTATTGGTTTTGAAAACAGAAATTATTTTCCACTTTCCGCCGCCCTCTGCGGTATTAAATGTAATGACTGGCGAATTCTTATACACATCCAATTGGCCAAACTGCAGCAGCTGGGCAAACATCCGTCCATCTCTCATACTGTGTCCATAGAGAATCAAATTCTGGTCAGAGCCATCCAGCGCAGTTCCCGCCTGCATAAAAATGCTGCCATATTTGGTGTTTTCTTTCCGATAGTTCCGATACAAATAGTATTCTGGGTCACTTTCGGAAGACTGCAATACCGGATAATCAATAACCGTGTTAGGAATCCGAATCCATCCCACAATATCCGGGTTTACTTTTTGCAGCTCTTTAATCTGCTGCCTTGCCTGCTCATCCGTCATTTCTGGACGCTCCGGCTTGGGCGTTTCCTCTGCATCTGAAGTTTCTTCCTGAGAGGAGTCGCTGTCAGCAGAAGAATCCGATGAGGTTTCTTCTGGTATATTATAGAAAATATTCTGAATTTCATCCACGGTTTTGTCAGTCTCAGCCGGCAGGATAATCAACTCGTTTACCAAATATCCGGCAGAAACCAAAAAGACTATGAGCATCAGCAGGGTAATGATTTTTAAAATAACCTGCCCTGCGCTATCCCCTTTCCAGGGAATCCAACTTTTCCAAAAAGACTTCTTCTGCCGCGGCTGCGACTGAGATTCTTTGCCCATGGGGCACCTCCTTTATCATCATCCAATTGTTTTATCGTTTAAATCCGGCATCTTGCAGCCCACCTGTTTTTTGCAAATACCGTCTTACCATATCCAGCGCATGGGAAGCTGCCATGTTCCGCTGCCAAGTACGAGAGCGGGGATAGTCGGGATTTCCGGGAACCATTTTCCTCACCCAGGTTTCTTTGCCGTCACTCAGGGCGATATATACCAGCCCTACGGGCTTTTCCTTTGTACCGCCGCCTGGCCCTGCAATCCCGGTAATTCCAACGCCCAAATCGCTGCCTGCTGCTTTCCGAATTCCCTGTGCCATTTCTCTGGCAGTTTCTTCACTCACTGCCCCATGCTCTGCAAGGGTTTGAGGGGAAACCCCCAACACCTGCTCTTTAATTCGATTGGCATAGGTAACGGCGCCCATTTCAAACACCTGCGAAGCGCCGGAAACATCGGTAATCCGTTTAGAAAGTAAACCGCCGGTACAGGATTCCGCTGTTGCCAATGTCTTTCCGGCTTTTAAAAGCTCCTGTACAGCCACTTCTTCCAAGGTTTCGCAGTCCACCGCATAGACATAACTGCCAATTCGTTTTTGAATAGCGCTGGAAAGAGGCTCCATCATTTTGTGTGCTTCTTCTTCGCTAGCTGCCCGGGCCGTTACCCGGACAAACATTTCATTTTCTTTGGCATAGGTAGCCGCTGTGGGATTCGCTCCCTGCATCAAATCGTCAATCAGTTCGGCAACCGAGCCTTCCCCTATTCCAAACACATGGATATTTTGCGAAACAATGACGGCCTGCTCTTTTCCTGCCAACGCGGGAATAGCATACCGGGTCAGCATAGGGGTAAGCTCTGACGGCGGGCCCGGCAGCATGACAATGGTTTTTCCCTCATTAGTTTCAAAGATACATCCCGGTGCTGTCCCTACATCATTAGGCAAAACTACGCAGTCCTCTGGAAGCCATGCCTGTTTTTTCTGACTTTCTCCCCACTGCCGGCCTTTAAAATATTCTTCAATCCGGTGCAGGCACTCTTTATGAAGCACCAGTTTTTTCCCGGCAACGGCTGCGACAGTCTCCTTGGTCAAGTCATCGCCAGTAGGCCCCAAACCTCCCGTGGTAATCAGGATATCACTTCGGGATAAAGCGGTGTGAACCGCTTCTTCCAGACGTCCGGGATTATCCCCTACTGTGGCACAATAGAGCACATTGATGCCGATGGTAGAAAGCTCCCTTGCCACAATCGCCGTATCCGTGTTAATTGTGTGGCCCAACAGCAATTCTGTCCCAACCGAAAGGATTTCTGCATTCATGAAACGGCTTCCTTTCCAAATAAAAATTATAAATGCCAGGCGCTGTGTTTACATCTCTTTTTTATGCCATCCAATATGGGTATAATGCAGATTTTGCAGACACTCCTCTATAAGTTCCTCCGTATTCAAAACAGACTCCGCCGTTTCTACAATGTGGAGAATCGGACGGGTCCGGGGATGTTTGGGGGTAAATACGGTACAGCAGTCCTCATAAGGCTCAATGGAAATATCATAGGTGCCGATTTTGTAAGACGTTGCCACAATTTCTGCCTTATCTGTACCAATCAAGGGACGGAAAACCGGCATTTGAACAGCTGCATCCGTACAGGCAATGGCCTGCATGGTTTGACTGGCCACCTGCCCCAAGCTTTCACCGGTAATCAGCGCCTCACAGCCCTTCTTTCTGGCAATCCGCTGGGCAACCCGCATCATAAATCGACGCATGATAATGGTAAACAGCTCTTCTGGGCATTTCTCCAGAATTTCTTCCTGAATATGGGTAAAATTAACGGTAATCATTTCCATCCGTCCGCTGTATTCACTCACCTTTTCCAGCAGCCGCACCACCTTTTCTTCGGCGCGCTGGCTGGTATAGGGCGGGCTGGCAAAATGAATAGCAGTCAGTTCCACTCCCCGTTTGGCAATACTCCATGCAGCTACCGGGCTGTCAATCCCGCCGCTAATCAGGATTGCTGCTTTTCCGCCTGTTCCCACCGGGATTCCTCCGGCACCAGGACGGGGATTTCCATGGATATATGCGCCAAAATCACGCACCTCCACCCGAACTTCCACGTCGGGGTTATGGACATCCACTGAAAGATGGGGGAACTGCTCCATCAAATAGCCGCCTACCTCACAGGAAATCTGTGGAGAGGTGTAGGCAAACTTTTTATCGGAGCGCTTGCTTTCCACCTTAAACGTAGCAGCATCCATCAGCTCCTCACGCAAATATTCCGCTGCTGCTTTTTGAATGGCAGCAAGGTCTTTCTCTACCGTGCAGGCGCGGGAGTAGGACACGATTCCAAAAATCTTACCGATTTTTTCTTCGGCTGCATCCAAATCGGCCTCGTCGTTTTTGGGAATCACATAAATGGTAGACTGGGCAGATTTTACTTCAAACTCTCCCAGAGGTATCAACCGGCGACGAATATTTTTTAGGAGCACTGATTCAAAGTTCTTTCGGTTTAACCCTTTGAGCACCAGTTCTCCCAGCTTAATGAGAATTGTTTCCTGCATGATGTTCTTCCTTTCGTAAAACGGGATGCCCTGCACCCGGTTTTATAGTATATCATGGATTTATGAAAAAAGCGTGACAGGCCTGTCGATATTTTTGAGGGATTTATTCCCGGGCGCGTACCAACGTCTCCATTCCCTCACGAACAGCCTGAACCAATGCCTGGATATCCTCCAGTGTGTTTTCCCGGGAAAAGCTGATTCTAATAGATGAAAGTGCCTGCATGCGAGGCAAATCCATGGCTTCCAGCACATGGCTGGGCTTTCCTTTGGCACAGGCAGAGCCGGAAGACACATAAATCCCCTTTTCTTCCAAAAAATGCAGCATGGTTTCTGCCTTAACGCCGCCGCAGGAAAAATTGAGGATATAAGCAAGCCCATCCTCGGGGCTTTGCAGTACCACATCAGGAATTTGAGAAAGTTCAGCCCGGGCATATTCCCAGAGCTTTCTCATTTGTTTTTCTTCCTGCAATACGGGTGGAAGTGCTCTTACTGCTGCCCCAAAAGCACACCATGCCGGCATGGCTTCCGTACCGGAACGCATATTTTTTTCCTGCCCGCCTCCCAGTGTCCGGGCAGGGATATGCACGCCTTTTCGGATATATAAGGCACCCGCTCCCTTTGGCCCATGGATTTTGTGTGCGCTGATTGTCATCAAGTCAATTCCTGTTTTTCCGGGTTTCAGCGGCATTTTTCCAAAAGCCTGTACGGCATCCACATGCAGCAGCGTGCGGGCTTTATTCCGTCTGATTGCCCGGGCAGCTGCCTCAATGGGCAGGATGCTTCCCACCTCATTATTCACTGCCATCATGCTTACCAGCGCTGTTTCGGGCGTAATAGCTTTTTCCACCTGCTCCGGTAAAATTCTCCCAAACTGGTCAGGCTTTAACCGAATAACTTCCCATCCTTCCTTTTCCAGCGTATCCATCACTATCAGTACGGAAGGATGCTCTATCATAGTCGTAACAATTCTCTGGTTGCGGTGTCTTCTGGCCTTTACTGCGCCAAAAATTGCCAAGTTGTTAGCTTCCGTTCCTCCAGATGTAAAAACAATCTCCTCGGGAAGCGCCGAAAGCGCATCGGCAACGGACTTTCTGGCTGCTGACAACTCCTGTTCTGCACGGAATCCCAATGTATGCAGGGAAGAGGGGTTCCCATAACACTGGGTCATAATCTCCAATGCTTTTTGTGCTGCTTCCTGGCATACCCGGGTAGTTGCGCTATTATCAAGATAGATTTCCTGCAAAAGAAAACCTCCTAATCCTTTAAAACTTTAATTTTTATTATAGCACAGATGCTTTTGTGTGGGAACTTGCTTTTTTTATGGGAAACGATATAATGAAGGGGAAGAAAATAAGGAGGGAGGTATGGAAATGAAAAAGACACAGCGAAGAGCTGCCATTTTAGAATTGGTCGCTGCTGCAGATGGCCCAATTTCTGCTGAAGAACTATTTGAGCATCTTCAAAAACAATTTCCTACTCTCGCTCTTTCTACTGTATATCGAAATCTGGAGCGGTTCGCGAATGAGGGCTTGATTGAAAAGGAAACTTCACCGGATGGAGTATTCCGCTATTCCAGTTTGGATGGCCATGGCCATTATCTGGTATGTACACAATGCCATAAACGAATAAGGCTTCATGAATGCCCTCTTTCTGCTATTGAAGAACAGCTGGAAGAACAAACAGGCTATTCTATTGACCACCATCAGCTTACGCTATATGGAAAATGCCCTATATGCAAAAAGAAAGATTCCTTTAAACCATAAAGAATCAGCAAATATTTTTATAAAAACAACCAAAGCGGGACTCTATACAGAGTCCCGCTTTGGTTGTTGAAAAAGGAGATTTATGAAAAAGATCTTGTACTCAAAGTAAAATAAAGTTTTCTACTTTCCTCCAAGGAGGAGACGGGCCGTTTCAGGTACTGAATTGACCCGTCTGAAACAGAAGAAGGAAAGATGAAAAAGAAGAGAGAAAATGAAGAAATTGAAAAGGGTAAAATCTATCATCTATATAAACACCAGTCTTACTGGCCGGTGGATTCAGTAAGGGTTACCGTACAGGTAAAGGATTCTCCAGTCAGGCCACGTGTTACCGAGAGGGTTACTGTGTCGCCAGGCTTCTTCTTGGCAATATAGCCGGAAATGGTATTGGCTGATGTGACATCTGTATCATCAATCTTCGTAATAACATCGCCTTTCTGGATACCAGCTTCGCTAACAGATTCATTGCTGATGGATGCTACATACATACCAGGAGTCAGGCCATAGAAATTAGCTGTCCAAGAATCCAAATACTGTCCGCTGATGCCAAGCATTGCGCGGTCTTTTACATAACCATATTCTTTCAAATCACTGATAATGGGGAGGGCGTCATCAATGGGAATTGCAAAGCCCAAGCCTTCATAACCAGTTGCTACAATCTTACTGGAATTAATGCCAACTACCTGGCCATACATGTTGACCAATGCACCGCCAGAGTTACCGGGGTTAATAGCGGCATCTGTCTGGATACATTCCATGGTATAACCCGTCTCACTATTGGTAACGGAACGGTTCAATGCAGAAACATAGCCGATGGTCACAGTAGAGTTGAACTGAAGACCACCTGGATTACCAATTGCAATCACCGGGTCAGCCACCACCAAATCATCGGAAGAGCCAAACTCCGCGGCTGTCAGACCGGTTGCCTCAATTTTAATAACTGCTAGGTCTGTCATACTATCGCTGCCGATTAATTCAGCTTCATAGGTTTGACCATCAGAAGTAATCACTTTTAAGGAATCTGCACCATCTACCACATGGGCGTTAGTAATAATATAACCATCAGAAGTAGCGATAATTCCCGAGCCTTCACTTGCAGGAGATACTGCACTGTCTTCCTCGCTGCTTTCTTCACTGCTATCGCCATAGGAATTACGTCCCCAACCTTGAGTAGAGAGTCCCTGTTGAAGGTCACTTTGTTGATAGTTTTGAATACAGACCACAGAAGGAATTACTTTGGCAGCCACTTCCTGTTGGGTCATACTTCCCGAAACACTAGTGGAAGGATTATTCTCATCACTATTAATCAATTTATTAATGGTAAAGGTAGCGTCGCCGCTTCCCGCATTGTTAACTTGAACTGTTCCGTTATTGATAAGAGCTGCAAATCCACCAACAGAAGCAGCAGAAACCAAAGCACAACACAAAACGCCAGCTACAATTTTGGTAGCGATTTTTGCGCCCCGGCTCATAGGTTTGCGCTCTTTTTTAGGCTTTTGGGGAGGAACCGGCGCTGTATAATGGTCTGCACCCTCCCATGACTGATATGCAGGTTGTTGATAAACAGGCTCTTGATATTCTCCGTTTCCCTGCCAACGATACTCTGAATATCCTTGCGTATTTTGCTGGGATGCGGCCGATGTGGAGGCATCCTGCCAGGAAGGCTGCTGGGGTTGTGTGATTGGCTCATTTGCCTGAGCAGACGCTTGAGAGCTACTTTCGGGAATCTGCCCTGATATTTGCTCAGTAGGAGGAACGGATTCAGCAGCATCCAAAGATTTCCAGTTATCGGGATTTCCGGGCGTATTATTTTCTGGCTCTTGCCCGGCTGCATTTTCGTTTTGATTTATATTCATAGGATCATACATACTCATTCATCCTTTCAAAACCATCTCCGGTTTCCTGTTTAGGTTTCCCGGTTGGTGTGCCTTTATTATGCCGCCCTAATGTGAAAGGTATGTGATGGTCTATTTAAGGTTTTATGACTTTTTCTTCTAATTTTTATGTTTATTTCTCTGTTTTCAATTCACGGTTTTGGCTGCAAATAATTTGATATAGCGCTTCAATCCCCGACTCAATCCGAGAAAGAGGGATACCTGAAAATCCCAGACGAATTAAATTTTCCCCCACAGCTGCTGCCCTTATTCCCTCTTTTTCTGCTTGCTTAACAATTTTTTGTGCATTAGGAATTTGAATCATAACTGCCAGAGCTGTTTCCAAAAGTGCTACAGGTATTTTTTCCCCTAACAACTTACGAATACAGGTGAGCATCATCTGGCTTTTCATATGATATAGTTTTCTCATACGACGCAAATGGCGCTCCAACTGCCCTTCCCTAATATAGTCTGCCAATGCTAACTGTTCAATTTTGGACGCAGTTTGATTATAGGCTTTTGCCCGAGGAGCATACAATTTTAGCAGATGATTTGGCAATACCATATAGCTAATTCGCACGCTGGGCAGCAATAATTTTGAGAATGAGCCCAAATATACTGTGCTTTCCGCTCCTGTTCCCTGCAAGGCTGGAATCGGGCGGGCAGTATAACGCAATTCCCCATTATAGTCATCCTCTATAATCAGCCCATTTTTTCCTCTAGCCCATTCAATCAGGGCAAATCTTTTTGAAGGAGGCATGGCTGTTGTCTGTCCAGTGGGAGCCGACGGACTTACCAGAACCTGATACACCTTACTTTTTTCCAGTGCTTCTATGGAAAGCCCTTCACCATCATCAGGAAGCCGAACCACTTCTACTCCACAATCAGCAAACGCCCGCTCAGCCTGCAAAAAGCCGGTATTATCCATAGCAATCTGCTTTTGAGGAAGAAGGCCGCACAAAATGGTCAGCAGAGGCTGAATTCCCGCGCCAATTACAATTTGTTCCGGTGTGCTCCTAACTCCTCTGGCACGATAGGTATAGGCACACAATGCTTCTCGCAATGCCAGTTCTCCTTGAGGATTTCCATAGGACACAATAGAATCGGGACGGTTTAACACATCCCGTATATGACGTTTCCAAATCGTAATGTCTGCGGTTTCACTGTCAATCCTATCTGTCCCAAAATCATATTTTACCGGTACAGCACTGGGGATATAAGGTTGTACCATAACCTCCTTTTTCTTTTTTTCCTGTTCCATCAGCCTTGCCGATGCTACAAAATATCCTCGCTGCGGTTGGCTTTTCAAGTATCCTTCTACACAAAGCTGCTGGTAAGCTGACTCGACGGTTGTGCGGCTTACCCCCAATTCTTCAGGCAGCCGCCGAATAGACGGCATTTTAGAGCCGGAAGGCAGGGTCCCAGATTCAATAGCTTCCCGAATTGCCTGATACAGCTGTTGATACAGCGGCGTTTTGGAATCGGGATGAAGGGTGACAAACGGCATAATATACTTCCCCTTTCAAAAATCGGCGTTTTCTTTAGTATACACGATTCCTTGTAAAAACGGAACTGTACATATTGTTTTTTTATAAACTGTGTATTTTAAAGTGAACAGACATGGATTATCATTAGTACACGCAAAGGCAGAGACTCTGAATCCTGAAACGAAAATTGTGATATTCCTATTTTTTATGAAGGGGCTGATTGCCATGATAAAAAACAAAAATTCTACCGTTGTCAATTTGGCGCTTACCGGCCTGATGGGCGCCCTGGTTTATATTGCCACCATGTTTTTTAAAGTTGAAATTCCTGTTGGCGGAGACCGTACCATGATTGGGTTTGCCAATGTTTTTTGTGTTTTGTCCGGTTTGATTCTTGGCCCTGCCTATGGCGGACTGGCCGCAGGGGTAGGCTCATTTCTCTTTGATATTACCGGAGGCTGGTTTTCCAGTGCAGGCGTCACATTGATTACCAAAGGTCTGATGGCCGTTATCTGTGGACTGATTGCCTGGAGCGGAAAACAGGAAACCCAAAAAATCAGCCGCTTAATCGTAGCTGCCATAACCGGTTCTCTGGCATATTGCATTATGTATCTGGGACATTCTTTCTTCCAGCTTTTGATTGCCGGCAGTACTGCCGAAGTGGCTGCCATTACCATGATGACCAAAGCTGGTGCAACCCTTCTCAATGCCGTAGTTGCAGATGTGATTGCCGTTCCGCTGTTTCTCACCATTCGGACGGCTCTTCAAAGAAACCATTTGTGGAAAGGCAAAAAACCTGGCCAAGCAGTATAAAAAATTTCACGGCGTATGACATGCATATGTCATACGCCGTGTTTTTGTGGTATGATAGAAATATAGCAAAACGAAATACCCTTGTGTTTTAATTCTTCAGCGGATTTCCGCTGTTCTTTTTCCGAAAGGACGGTTTTTCATGAAAATACCCAAAATAGCAGCCATTCACGACCTTTCCGGTATGGGACGTTGTTCGTTAACAGCAGCGATTCCCATTTTGTCCGCTATGGGGGTGCAGGTGTGTCCATTTCCAACGGCTGTTCTCAGCAACCAAACCGGTTTTTCCAAGTTTGAATTTGTGGATATGACAGATAAGATGGAATCTTTTGGTGAGTGCTGGGCTCCCTGGTATGGACGATTCGATGCCATATACAGTGGATTTCTTGGAAGTCCCAGACAGGCACAGATTACCAGAAAAATCGTTGATAAGCTTCGGGGGGAAGGAACATTGGTAGTTGTGGATACTGTATTGGGGGACCACGGGATTCGATACCCTATCTTTGATGAAGAAATGTGCCTGCAGGTGCGTGAATTGGCTTTCGATGCCAGTGTGATAACTCCCAATTTAACAGAAGCCTGCCTTTTGGCAGGCGAGCGGGCCGAAGCAGCCCAGGATATTCAAACCCGGGCGGAGCTGATTCAGCTGGCCTCCTACCTGGCTTCGCAAGGGCCGGGAACTGTTATTATTACCGGTATTCGTGATGAAAATCAAGTGGCCAATTTGGCTTATATTAAAGAAGACTCCCGTTGTTTCTGGGAGTCCAACCATCGGATTGGCTACAGCTATTCCGGAACCGGAGATATATTGGCATCTGTTTTGTGCGGTGGGTTAGTGCGGGACTTCCCATTGGGAGAAACGCTTCGCAATGCTTGCCGGTTTATTGGTATGGCCTTGGAAGAAACTGCTGAATCTGGAACAGACCCTCGGGAAGGAATTTTGTTTGAACCGTTTTTGGGGGATTTGATGGAGATGTTCTCCTGAAGAATAGCCGTAATCACGGTGTTTTGCCCATTGTTTCCTGCGCTTTCTATGATTCTTTCCAATTGCTTTCCTGTCTGATGTGTAGTACAATAGCCATACATCTAAGTTTAAAATGCATTGGAAGCATTGTAATGAAGGAGTAGTGAAAATGGAACAAAAAACACGAGGCGCTTTCTCCAGCAAACTGGGGTATGTGCTGGCAGTTTCCGGCTCTGCCGTAGGACTGGGAAATATTTGGAGATTCCCCTATCTTGCAGCAAAATATGGCGGAGGAATTTTTTTGCTGGTATATATTATACTGGCTGTCACTTTTGGTTTTACTCTGATTTTATCAGAAACCGCTTTGGGCCGCATGACAGGTTTAAGCCCGGTTGGTGCCTTTAAAAAATTTACAAAAGGCAAGTTGGCTGCTGGAGGCTGGATATGTGCCATTATCCCGATGCTGATTGTCCCGTATTATTGCGTAATTGGAGGCTGGGTTATTAAATACCTGGTAGGTTTTGCTTCCGGGCGTACTGCTGAAATGGCCTCTGATACCTTTTTCTCCGATTTTATCGCGGCCCCTGCTGAACCGGTTATTTGGTTATTGCTGTTTATTATTGCCACTTTCTGTGTGGTTATTTTTGGTGTTGAAAAAGGAATTGAGCGCATCAGCAAAATCTTAATGCCTATTCTGATTGCATTGGCTGTGGTCATCTGTATTTATTCTGTTACCCGGCCTGGCGCTATGGAAGGCGTTGCTTACTATTTAATCCCAGATTTTTCTAAATTTTCAATTATGACCGTTGTTGCTGCTATGGGTCAAATGTTTTACTCCCTGTCTATTGCTATGGGAATTCTGATTACCTATGGCTCTTATATGAAAAAAGACGTGGATATGGAGTCCTCCATCAAACAAATTGAAATTGTAGATACTCTGGTAGCGATTCTGGCTGGCTTAATGATTATCCCCGCTGTATTTGCCTTTTCCGGTGGCGATGAAAGCACCCTGCAGGCTGGACCCTCCCTGATGTTTATTACCATTCCCAAGGTTTTTGAAAGCATGGGAATGGGCCAGGTAATCGGCGCAGTGTTCTTTTTGCTGGTATTGGTAGCAGCATTGACTTCCTCCATTTCTCTGATGGAAACCTGTGTTGCGACCCTCCGTGACCAAGCCGGCTGGAGCCGAAAAAAATCTTGTATTGTAATGGCAGTGGAAATGGCCATGTTAGGAATTCCCTGCTCTCTCGGATTTGGTGTTTGGGATTTTATCAAACCTCTTGGCCTGAGCATTTTGGACTTTTTTGATTTTATTACCAACTCGGTTATGATGCCTATTGCCGCTTTCTTCATTTGCCTTTTGGTAATTAAAGCAGTAGGACTGGATAAGATTTCTGAGGAAGTCCGTATCTCTTCCAAATTTAAAAGAGAAAAAGCCTATCGTTTTCTTGTTCGAGGTTTGGTCCCTGCCGGTTTGTTAGTCATTCTTGTCAGCTCGATTTTGAATGTATTTGGGATTATTACTATATAATAACATGCAGGAACTCTTTGCTCATCCGTCATTTTTACAATAATATCCCCCTCTATGTTGAGATTCTTTTGTGACTTGTGCGGCAAAAATACCCTTCTTTTAAATTGTATTTTTGTATCTTTATATTTAGCAATAATATGCATATTTGACATAGTTGTTAAAAAATTTTAAAAAAAATAGACAAAACAAAAATTTTGTACTATAATATAGTCAGAGAACCAATCCAACAGAATGTGAGGGGGTTGCTTTGGCGATTCGCGACAGTATGAAAAAGGGGACCGCCGAGTTGGTGGTTCTGCACCTTCTTCGCAGCGGCCGGAAATATGGATACCAAATTGCGCAGGAGATTTCCACCCGCAGCGGGGGCTTGTTCACCCTGCAGGAAGGCTCTCTGTATCCCACACTGTACCGACTGGAAAAAAACGGCTATGTCATTTCTCAGACAGAATTTTCTCCGAACCAGCAGCGTGTTCGGAAGTATTATTCGATTACAGATGCCGGGAAAGCGTATTTTTTGGAGGTCCGAGAAGAATACCGGCAGATTTCTGAAGGTATTGAGAAAATCCTTCAAACAGAGGTCCCCGAAACGTGACAAAGAGGCATGGGGCTGGCAGTGCGAATTTTTTCGCCTGCTGGTTCCTCTGCGTGTCTTTGTTTAAAAATTGACGGAAAAGCACGATGAACTTTCACAAAAAATATGGTATACTGAAAGCCGGTACAAAAGTACCGGCTTTTGTTATTGTATGTTAGGAAACCTATGGATGAAAGAAGGATTCAAAATGATTCGCGCATGTATTTTTGATATGGACGGTACCATTGCAGACACCCTGGCTTCTATTGCCAGCTTTGCAAATGAAGCACTCACAAAATGTGGATACCGGGAAATTCCTGTGCTGGACTACCGGACTCTGGTGGGAAACGGCGCCGATACACTGATGCGGAGAATGTTGAAAACCGTTTTAGGAGAATTTTCAGAAGAGCAGGTTGCACAGCTTCGGATGGTTTATGACCGCGCTTATGAATCTGACCCCATGCGTCTGGTAACCGAGTATCCTGGGATGCGCTCCGTTCTCAATACCCTGAAACAGTCTGGAATTCAAATTGGAGTGTTTTCCAATAAACCCGATGATATGACCTGTCAGGTAGCCGCCCATTTATATCCGGGACTTTTTCACGGTGTCCGGGGACAGCGTGCGGATACGCCTTTAAAGCCCGCTCCAGATGGCGCTCTTTTACTAGCAAAAGATTTGGGCGTGAAAGCCGATGAATGTCTTTATATTGGAGATACCTGGGTAGATATGGAAACCGGTAAAAATGCCGGCATGGAAACCGTAGGTGTATTGTGGGGATTCCGTGACCGGGAAGAGCTGGAAAAGGCTGGTGCCTGCCATATTATTTCTCATCCACAGGAACTGCTGCCTTTAGCAGGAATTCACACCGGCATTTGACAGGAGGTTTGTGTATGCCCCGTTTTTCTCTTCCCTATCGAGTCTATTTGTGGGATTTTGATGGAACTCTTTTTGACAGCTATCCCACAATGAATCGGGCTATGTCTCAGGCTCTCTCAGAACTTGGAAACCCACGGCCCAAGGAGGAAGTCCGCCAGTTGATGAAACAGTCGGTGAGCACGGCCCTGTCCTACTATCAGAAACATTTCTCAATGACTGAGGAGCTGGAAGAACTGTTTCGAAAAAGGGAAAAAGAGCTGTCTCAAGACCTTCCGCCCTATCCCGGCATGAAAGATTTGTGCCGCCGGCTCTGGGAAAAAGGCGGTATCAACTTACTATATACCCACCGGGACACCTTTGCTATTGACTTGCTGCAACGTCATGGATTTGGCAGCTTTTTTTCTGGTGGTGTTACTTCTGAAGACCATTTTCCTTCTAAGCCCGCTCCTGATGCAATCATTTCGCTGATGAGGCAGTTTTCCTTTACAGCAAGCGAAGCGCTCATGATAGGGGACCGGGATATCGATTTGCTGGCCGGAAAAAATGCTGGCGTTGACGGTTATCTTTTTGACCCCATGGATGATTATGCTTCGTTTGAAACACCCTTTCGAGGGCATAGCGCTAAAGATTTAGAATCTTTCCTTTTGTAAATTATTTGCATTATTTTTCAAAAAGCACTCGTTTTTTTGCCAAAAATATGCGATAATGTAAGCAAGTGTAAATTTGGAAGATGAAAAGGAGAGGTTTTTATGAAGCAGAAAAGCGATATCCAAAGAATCCTGCTGGTAACGCTGGGAGCCATTATCATGGCCCTGAACATTAAAATCTTTGTCCGTGCGGGAGATATGTTTCCCGGCGGATTTAATGGTTTGACTCTGTTAATCCAGCGTACCGCCTCCGAATATTTTCATGTTGAACTTCCGTTCTCCGTGATTAACCTTTTGCTCAATGCAGTTCCCGCCATTATCAGCTTCCGTTATATTGGCAAAAAATTCACGGCATATTCCTGCCTGATGATTGTGCTAACCAGTATTTTAACGGACGTTTTTCCCAGCTTGGAAATCACTTCCGACCCGCTGCTTATCAGTATTTTTGGCGGCATCATTAACGGCTGCGCTATCAGCCTTTGCCTGTTTGCTAATGCTACCAGCGGCGGTACGGACTTTATTGCCATTTTCTTTTCGGAGAAAAAAGGTATTGATACCTGGAATTATATTTTCATGGGCAATGTTGCCATGCTGGTTGTGGCTGGCCTGTTGTTTGGCTGGGAAAAATCTTTGTACTCTATTATTTTCCAGTTTACTTCCACACAGATTCTGCACATGCTCTACAAACGATATCAAAAGCAAACCCTTCTTATTATTACCGACCATCCCGATGAGGTTTATGAGACGATTCGTGACAACACCCACCATGATGCCACACATTTCCGTGGGGTTGGCTGTTATGAGGGGCAGGAAAAGCATTTGTTGTACTCTGTAGTTTCAGCAGAAGAAGCAAAACATACTATTGACGGTATTCGTACAGTTGACCCGAAGGCTTTTATCAACTGTATGAAAACCGAACAAATTACCGGACGTTTTTATAATCGGCCTAACGACTAATTATGAAAACCGTTTATCACAACTTTTCTTTCAAATAGCTTTCGATATACCCCAGCAATTCCTGTGTCCAAAAATTCCCCTCATGGACTCCTCCGCTTATTTTGATTAGCCGGGCTTCATATCCATCTTTTTGAAGCTTTTCATATAGTTTTTCGGACTGATGATAAGGTACTACCGAATCTGCATCTCCATGTATCAGCAAAAAAGGCGGATACTCTCGTCCTGCCTCTTCAATGTATAAGGGGCTCATATTGCGAATTTTTTCTGGGGAAATTTTCCCTTTTTCATCTGAAACAAGATAAATCATCCGCGGGTCTGTGCTTCCCTCGGGCGCCTGCATAGCTCCTCGTACCAGCTCGCTCAAATCTGTTGGCCCAAAACAGTCGATGACCAGCTGTACCTTGTCAGACTCTTCTGCAAACTCTTCTGTCCTATAGCAAGGCAAGTCTCCTGTCATCCCCACTAAAAGAGCCGCATTGCCTCCCGAAGAGGTTCCCCACACTGCCACCCGGTTTTTTTCAATCCCATACTCCTGGCTGTGTGACCGCAGAAAACGAATCGCCGTTTTTACATCCTGCAGGAATGCTGGAAATGGGTTCCCTTCCCGACAGTCCCGATGGCTTATGGAAGCCACCACCATCCCCTGTCTGGCCAAGGCTGCCAATTGAGGGAGTTGAAATCCTGTATTGGGAGAGGTCCATGCACTTCCCTGCACAAACACTAATAATGGATATCTTTTTCTCTCTCTGTCCCAAGGACATAGTATTTGCATTGTCAGCTCTTTCCCATTTGGGGAAGAAAATGGGACATTTTGAAACACTTCTGCAAATCCATCAAAATTTTTATTGCATGGGAATATAACCCTGTTTTCCATATATAACACCCCTTTTAAGAGAAATCCAGCGGGCAGGACATACCTGCCGCTGGATATTTTTTAGGTTTTCTTTTTTTCTTGCAAAAGACGGTTAATTAAGTCCAACATATTGGGAACTGAACGAGATTTATCAAACTTCTCGCAAGATTCTTTCATTTGTCTCAGCTTTGCTTCATCTTGCAGCAGCAGTTGGATGCTCTTGGCACAACTGTCCCCTTTTCCAATTCTCACAGCCATCCCGTGATTCATCAAAAACTGGGCATTATCTTCTTCCTGCCCCGGAATTGCGTCAAACACAGCCAATGGAATGTTACAGGCTAATGCTTCTGAAACCGTTAGCCCACCAGGTTTGGTAACAATCAGGTTAGACGCTTTCATATATTTTTCTACTTCCGTAGTAAACATGACCAGCTTGCATTTTTTAGGACAATTTTGAACCTCTTTTTCAAAAGCTTCATATAGTTTTTCGTTTTTACCCGTAATGATAATCATTTGGAAATCTTCTGGCAAAGCCGTGATTTCCTCGAAAATGGACAGGATATTATTTACACCAAAGCTTCCTGCCATAATTAAAACGGTCAAACAATCTTTATCCAAGCCCATTTCCTGCAGCAACGCCTGACGGTCTGCTTTTTCAAAGAAAACATCGTGAACCGGAATGCCAAACGGGTAAACTTTTTCTTTTGGGACATCCATATATTGTACCATCTGTTCTGCCATATCCTCGCTGGAAACAATATAGGCGTCCACTCCGCTGGAGAGCCATGTTTTATGAGGACCATAATCCGTCATCACGCACAGAAGGGGGGCTTCTAACTTACCATCCAATTTTAAATCGGATACCATTTCCGTTACAAAAGGATGGGTAGTAATAATCACATCCGGTTGAAACTCTTCAATCAGCGGGAACAAACGGCGCCGAAAAAGCCCCGAAAGTTTGGGCACTAAATTTGCAAAATGACTTTCTTGATTCGTGCTTTCATACAGTTTTCCAAACATTTTGGGCGCTTTGGTAGCGAGAAAATGATATCCATCACATACGGTTTTATCCAGAATACTGCTAATGGTTTTCAGCGCATCAGCTACCCGCACTTCTATATCAGGACAATTGTCATGCAAATGTTTTTCAATGGCAACTGCAGCACGGATATGACCTCCGCCAGTAGCTGCTGTCAGAATCAATATTTTCATATCCTGTCATCTCCCATAAAATTATCATAGCTATCTGGCTCCTGCCAGCCTGAGGCCTGAACGTAGATTTTTATTTTATAATAATTATTATAGCATATTTGTCCCTGAACTTCCAGTATTCCCCATGAATTCAGCGATTTTCCATAAATACTTCCCGGTTGTAATCAACCTGTAACTTTACATTTGGAGTCGAAAAAACTATAATAGAGAAGCAGATAGGATTTCAATATCAAAATAAACTTACTTTGATTGTATTGATTTCCTCTTTAACAATGGATTTTCATTGATAATGGGAGGCTTTTTTTCATGTCTGGAAGGAAACAGCAGCGAAAAAAAATCACTTTGAACCAAAGGCAAAAAATGATTATTATGATTGCGGCAACTGTTCTGGTAGCAGCAGTGGCTATCGGGCTGGCAGTGTGGGGGATTCAGTCTTTGCTTTCCAAAAACGGAGGGATAGATAATTCTTCCATCCTGGAAAGCAGTGAGTTGTCTTCTACAGAGCCCGAAGAGCTGAAAATGGCTGACGGGGTTACCATTGCTGGTGTGGATGTCTCTGGTAAAACGGAAGAAGAAACGCTGGCTTTGCTGGAAGATTCTCAGGACCGTATCATCGGCACCTATAAAGTCACGGTTACTTATCAGGATGACTCTACTGTGATTACAGAGGATGATTTGGCATTTACTTTTGATTTTACCCAAGCCATCAGCGATGCTGCTGCATACAGCAAGACTATTTCGTCAGAGGAATCTTCTGCACAGCCGAAGGATTTTCCGGTAGAGCCTGAAATTTCTTATGAAAATGTTGAAACCAAGCTGGACGAGTTTACAGCAGGGATTGAAAAAGACCCTGTTGATGCGACTGTTGTGTCTTTTGACTCTTCTACTGGAACATTTTCTTATGCAGACGGCAAAAACGGCCTGAAAGTGGACCATGATAAATTATATCAAGATGTATTGGCGATTTTACAAAGCGATAAGGTCGGCACAGTAGAGGTTCCCACTGAAGTGGTGGAGTTTGACAAAACCAAAGCAGAAGTTGCCGCTCACATGCAAAAGCTGGGTACCTTCAGCACCTATTCCACCAATACCGCTAATGGTAACCATAACATGAAATTGGCATTGGAAGCTATGAACGGCACCATTCTGCAGCCCGGCGCTGTGTTCTCCTTTAATGGAACCACTGGTGACACGACAAACGGCTCGCTGGGTTATTTGCCTGCTGGCGCAATTGCCAATAATCAGTCTGTACAGGCGTATGGTGGCGGTATCTGTCAGGCTTCCACTACCTTGTATGGTGCTGTCATTCGCTCCGACTTGGAAATTGTTACCCGGTATAACCATCTGTGGCCCTCTTCCTATGTTCCGATTGGACAAGATGCAACGGTTGACTATCCTGGACTTGACTTCCAGTTCCGCAACTCCACGGATTATCCGATTTATATCCAGGCTGGTATGAGTGGTACCAAGCTGACAGTTACCTTGTATGGTGATAAAGATTCCAGCTATGATTATATAGAGGTAACTTCTCAAAAGACCGAAACCATTGCAATGCCAAGTCCGCAAATTACAACGGACAACAGTCTCAGCAAGGGTGAAATTGTATGCGATAATAAGGGTAATGCCGGTTCCCGGGCAACTGCCACCAAAATTTATTATAAAGATGGTGCAGTGGTAAAAACAGAATCCCTTCCTTCTTCTTATTATCGTCCGGTAGCACCTGTTTACCGTGTTGGGCCTGGAACGGATACCTCCAGTATTGGCGGAAGCAGCAGCGGCAGCAGTTCTTCTACACCTAAGCCCACAGCTAAGCCCACTGCGAAACCGACCGCAAAACCGACCGCAAAACCGACTGCAAAACCTACAGCTAAGCCTACTGCTACTCCGGAACCTACCCCGGACACCAGCTCGGAATCTTCTGAAGAAAATAACAGCGAATCTTAAAAACTGCCTCCGTCAAAATTGGGCGGAGGCAGTTTTCTGCACGAAAAACGCCCTTGGTTTCTGTATGTTTTTCATAGTACAGGGGGTTGACTTTTTTCTGCTTTGCTGTAAAATGTAAGGTATATTATTGTGACTGTTGTTATCAGTCTAATCAGTTGCCGTTATAAATTTCAAGTTTTGTTGTATTGGATGTTTTAGGTGGATGTACTGTGTCCATCATTTACTTGAAATAATAGGACGGCCTGTCTGTTGAGAAAGGAATGGCCATAATCAATGACGACTACTCCTAAAATCAGCGTGATTGTCCCTGTGTATAATGTGGCCTCTTATGTTGGAGAATGTCTTTCTTCTTTGGTTCATCAAACGTTTCGTGATTTTGAAATTATTGCCGTAAATGACGGCTCTACGGATGGCTCCCTTGCGATTCTTCGAGAATTTGAGTCTTCTTATCCATTTATCCATGTCCTTGACCAGTCTAACTCCGGCGTGAGCGCCGCTCGTATGGCTGGGCTTTCTTGTGCTAAGGGTAAATTTGTTGCCTTTGTGGATAGTGATGATTATGTGTCGCCCCGGTATTTAGAAGAACTGTACACCGCTATCAATGAGAATGACGCTGATATTGCCTGCTGCAATTATTATTTTCGTTTTGAAACAACCGGCTTAACAGTGATTTATCCTTGCTGCTGGAAAAGCATCCTGAATCGTGATAAAGCCTTACAGCGGCTCATGCGTGATTATTCTATTCAGGGATTTTTATGGAATAAATTATATCGAAAAAGCCTTTTTACAGAGCACAATATTCCTTTTCCTGCCATGTGCTTTGAAGATATGATTATGAATCGGGCATTGTTTTCTTATGCAAAAAAAGTTGTTACACTTCGCAAGGCTTTGTATTATTACCAGCAGCGTCAAACCAGTGCTTTGAATACCATGAATCCCAAGAAAATCAACGACTTTTTCAGAATGCTGGTGATGACTCGCCATTTTCTGGAAGAAAACAATGAATTTGATAAGTTCCGATTCAGTTATCGTATTCTGTGTGGGAAAACTACCATTTGCTCCATCTACTATATTGCGCAAATGCATATCAATCATCATCAGGCTGCTGGTTTCTTAACGAATATAAAAAAAGTTCTCCGCTCCGTTAAAAGCTATGCCGGAGACGGTTTTGCTGCCGTTACAGATGTTTCTTTGGATGTCGTTGCTGCACCGGAAGCCGAAACCAATCTATCTGCTCATTAAACAAAGCCCCGTTGCAACATGCAGCGGGGTTCTTTTGCCCTATAGACCATTTTTATAACCCATATAAGGAGGATTCCCCATGAATGACGGTTTTATCCGGCTGGGCGCTGCCACCCCGGCTATCCATGTGGCGGATTGTGACGCCAATGCAGAGGAAATCTGCCAAATTGCCCGCAAGGCCTGCGAGGCTGGCGTTAATATTCTGTGTTTTCCCGAGCTGTGTGTTACTGGCTATACCTGTGGAGACTTGTTTTTGGAGCCCGTGCTGCTAAAAGGCGCGGAAGATGCTTTGTGCCGTATTATCAAGGAAACGGCTGATTTACCAATTTTATTGGCTATTGGTGTTCCGGTTGAACATAATCATCAATTGTATAATTGCGCTGCTTTTATACTAAAAGGAAAACTGCTGGGACTAATTCCTAAACGTAACATTCCCAACTATTCCGAATTCTATGAGGCTCGTCATTTTACCCCCGGCCCTGCACTGGAAACCGTTGTCTACTGTGGGCAGGAGGTAAATCTGGGCTATGACCTGCTGTTTACCTGTGAAAACTTCCCCGGACTGGTTGTCGGGACAGAAATCTGCGAAGACTTGTGGGTGGCGAATCCACCCAGCACCCGGCTGGCTATGAACGGTGCAACAGTTCTGCTGAACCTCTCTGCCAGCGACGAAACCATTGGCAAAGCCGCCTATCGCCGGGAACTGGTGAAAAACCAGTCGGCCCGGCTGCTGGCAGCTTATGTCTATGCTGATGCCGGAGTAGGAGAATCCTCCACCGACATGGTTTTTGCCGGACAGGATTTGATTTGTGAAAATGGTGTACTGTTGGCCGAAAGTGAGCCCTATTCCACGGGGTTTGTTTCTGCCGACATTGACATTGAGCGTTTGTGTCAAGAACGGCGCCGTATGAATACTTGGACGGCACCCGATGGGGAAGACCTGCTGTGCGAGGTGAGCTTTACTCTGCCGGAAGCTTCTTTCCATGCCCCTAAGCGCAGCTTCCCTTGTCTGCCTTTTGTTCCCTCCAACACCAATGATTTGGATTCACGCTGCCGGGAAATCCTGGCTATGCAGGCAGCCGGTCTGCGCACCCGTCTGGCTCACACCCGCTGTACCTGCGCGGTGGTAGGACTTTCCGGCGGATTGGATTCCACCCTGGCCCTGCTGGTAACCGTCCGGGCCTTTGACAGTCTCAATCTGCCCCGTACCGGCATCCAGGCTATCACTATGCCCTGTTTCGGTACCACCAGCCGCACCCGCAGCAATGCCGAAAAACTGGCGGCAGAACTGGGTGTATCCTTCTCTCAGGTAACCATTGGCAAGGCAGTGGAGCAGCATTTCTCCGATATCGGCCACGACCCGGATGTCCACGATGTGACCTATGAGAACAGCCAAGCAAGAGAGCGCACCCAGGTGCTTATGGATATCGCCAATCAGAAAAACGGTTTGGTCATTGGTACCGGCGACCTGTCCGAGCTGGCGCTGGGCTGGGCCACCTACAACGGTGACCACATGTCCATGTATGGCGTGAACGCCTCCATTCCGAAAACACTGGTTCGTTATTTGGTACGGTACTGTGCCCTCACTGGTACCCCTGCTCTGCGAGAAGTGTTGGAAGACATCCTCGACACCCCGGTGAGCCCCGAGCTGCTGCCGCCGGTTGACGGCCAAATTGCTCAGAAAACGGAAGATTTGGTGGGTCCCTATGAGCTCCACGACTTTTTCCTGTACTATATGCTCCGCTTCCACTTTGCCCCGGGCAAAATTTATCGCATGGCGCAGCGCTCTTTTGCGGGCACTTATGATGACGAGACCATTAAAAAGTGGCTGCGCACCTTCTACCGCCGATTCTTTATCCAGCAGTTCAAGCGCTCCTGCCTACCCGACGGCCCCAAAGTGGGCAGTGTGACCCTCTCTCCCCGTGGAGACTGGCGAATGCCCAGTGACGCCTGCTCTAAACTGTGGCTGGACGAAATCGACCGGCTGTAAGGGGGCAGAAACATGGAAATCACCCTGCGGATGGCTTCTCCTGCGGACGCGGAAAAAATGCTGGCCATTTATACCCCCTATGTAGAGAATACCTCCATCACTTTTGAATATGTCCCGCCCACCGTGGAAGAATTTACCCGCCGGGTGGAGCAAGTTTTGCCGCAATATCCGTGGCTGGTGTGTGAAGTGGACGGCGAGATTGCCGGATACTGTTATGCATCCGCCCACCACGAGCGCGCTGCTTTTCAGTGGGATGCAGAGCTTTCGATATATGTGGACAGCCGTTTTCACCGGCTGGGCATTGCTTCCCGGCTGTATCGGGCCATTACAGCATTGCTGGCAGCCCAAGGCTATTACCGGCTGTATTCCCTCATCACGGTACCCAATCCGGTGAGCGTCGGGTTCCATCAGTCCCGCGGCTTTTCCACTATCGCCACCTATCCTGCCACCGGCTACAAGCTGGGCGAGTGGCACGACATGATTGTTATGGAACGTCCCCTGCGTAAATTACAGGACGAGCCGGTGCCGCCGGTTTCCTGGCAGTTGCTGGACGAAGAGTTTGTGACGCTTTGCTTGAAATAACGCTTTCCCTTCAACCAATAAAGGAGTTCTTATGAAATACTGCAAAAAGGCACTGGAAAAATTTTATCACAGCCCTCTTCCCATTGCCTGTTATATCAGTCTGGCTGCTTCTGCCGTTGTCTGCCTGTTGGGTGCTTTTCAGGGTTCCTCCGGCCTTTCTATTATGGTTGGATTCCCGCTGGCAGCTTTATTTGCATTTTTGCCCATTGCCCTGACGCTGGAAAACTTTCTGTTTCTGTTTCTCCCTCTGAAAACCGGAAAAGAAGAATCGGGCATTAAACTGCTGGAATTGACCACGTTATTGCTTGGAGGTTTCCTCTCCGCTATCTATCTGGGGTCAGGCATTCACGCAGTTATGCCCGCAGACTGGAACCAACAGCTGGAGAACAACCAGCGCCACACCCCAATTGCCCTGGACTCTTTGCCCACGGTGATTTTGTTTGCTGTGCTGGCGTTGGCTGGGTATATAATTCTGCGATACTGTCCCCGAAAAAAGCTGCCGCCGCTGCTGATGGTATTCTCTATGTCTGCCATGTATATTGGGATGGTATTGTGTGTCCTCTGGTGTGTCCAAATCTGGAAGCAGTCGATGATGTTCCCCCTTACGCTTCTTCCCATTAACTGTGTGTTGATGAGCCTGCGTACGATTCGGTTAGTTGTACGGGAAGAAAAACAGCGGCTGGAAGAAGAACCAAACCGGCAAAAAGGGAAATGGCTGGCCCGCATTCTTTCCCATGTTTCCGCATGGCCGGTGCTGGCGCTGGTTGCTGCCCTGCCACTGCTGGGAATTGTCACTGCTATTCTGGTGCTGTTCTGTCAGCAGCCGGATGGCCTTATCCGCGCCTGGACTCAAACTGCGGACTGGAATCTTTCCCAGCAGACCCCGCCGCCCAATGTCAGGTTTGACGAGCATTATCTGTGCACTGTGGCAGCAGGCGGCCACAAAAAAGTAGTCAAGCCCCTGCGAACCGGAAAACGTCACGGCCATGAGGTGCTGGTTAACCGGCAGCTGTGCATCGCCAACGCCTTTGAGCAATTGCTGGAAGAACGCACGCCCCGTTTTCATCGAGCAGTCCGGGGCCTATACGACAAAACCGGTTATCCCATTGCCAAACACATCCGCTCTCCCTATTTGGCGGATGCAATCTATTTTTTCATGAAGCCGCTGGAATGGCTGTTTTTGCTGGTACTGTATCTGTGTGATGCCAACCCGGAAAATCGTATTGCTGTCCAGTATCCTCACAAACCGCTGCCAAAGGAGAAGTAAGAGAGGTTACCACCATGTATTTTCAGCGCCTGCGCGATTTACGGGAAGATTGGGATTTGCGGCAGCAGGATATTGCCGATTTGCTTCACATCAGCCAGACCGTCTATTCCCGCTATGAACGGGGATTTCAAACCATTCCTGTCCCCCATCTGCTGGCGCTGGCTGATTTTTACGGTACCTCCACTGATTATCTTTTGGGAAGGACCTCTGTTCTCACGCCCTATCCAAAACAGAAAAAGACATGAGAAAACCCGGAAGTGCAAACTTCCGGGTTTCTTTTATTTCTCCCCCAAAATGGTTACCGCCCTTTCCACATCTTCCTCTGTCAGGCCAACACAGGGGTCTGTTTGTACATGGTGAGGCTTTAGCCGCAGCTTATGCAAATCCAAATCCTCCAGAATCACATATTTTTTGACTTCCGGGTGCATTTGCAGCCAAAGCAGAATTTCATCCCCTTTTGTCAGGCTGAGCCTGGGAATCAGGTAGCTCTTTTTTTCTGATAAATCATCTGTTTTGTCCAGCAGTTTCATCCCATATTTTTTCAAAAGTTCTATCAGTTGCTGGGCTTCTGAGCGAGTAGGCCGCAGATTTTCGTCCAGCCAGAACCGCCACCCGGAGTGAAGCACTACTTCAGCTCCGGTCCGCGTAGTAATTTCTCCCAGCAGCTGTACTTTTTCCTCGTCAATTAGTTGTCCAGAAGCAATTTGCCTGCTGCTTCGAAAGTCCGAATTTAATACCCCATCTACATCCAAAAAAATAATTTTCACACTCTCTTCTCTCCCTGAAAAATTTTGTAAAAAACACGCATGTTTGCTTTGACAAACCGGCTTATACAAAC
The DNA here is from genome assembly GCA_019418545.1 of Clostridiales bacterium. GTDB lineage: Bacteria > Bacillota > Clostridia > Oscillospirales > Acutalibacteraceae > Heritagella_A. Next base: position 41,728 of record DYBQ01000004.1, read on the forward strand.
AGTTATACAACTCTTGTTTTCCACAGGTTGTTGAATCGATGTTGAAAAAATCATTGTTATTTTTAATAGAATTTTTATATTCAAATTGGATAAATTATATATATTTCAAGCTGATTTTTTATATTTTTATTCTCTCAAACGTTTCCTTGTGGAATCTCCGTTTGTAACCTCACAAAATTTAAAAAGCCCGCCTCCTTTTTGGGGAAGCGGGCTTTCTTCAGTTATCAACGATAAAACAATTAGATGCCCAGCAGAGCCGGCACAGCATCCTTCATCTTGTCAATAATCGCTACGGAATCTTCATGGCTGGTACCCTTTGCAGACAGATAAATCTTAATCTTGGGCTCGGTGCCAGAAGGACGGACAATCAACTTGCTGCCATCTTCCATACGGTATTCCAGCACATTGGACTTGGGCAGAGTGATTTCGCTCTTCTCGTCGCCGTCATAGCGGACAGATTCCTGATAATCGCTCCAACCAATTACCTTATGGCCAGCAATCTCAGCGGGGGCGTTGTTGCGCAGAGTGGACATAATGCTGTCCATCTTCTTCATGCCGTCTTCGCCTTCAAAGCCAAAGTTGCACAGGCCATTGCGATAATAACCATACTTTTCATACAGGGCATTGATGGCGTCAACCAAAGTCATGCCCTTCTTCTTATAGTAATAAGCCATTTCGCAAATCAGCATGCTGCCGTCCACAGCGTCCTTATCGCGGACATAGCCGCCGGACAGATAGCCATAGCTCTCTTCAAAGCCCAAAATATAACGCTCAGGATGGCCCTCAGCCTCCAAAGAAGCAATCTGGTCGCCAATATACTTAAAGCCGGTGAGCACACGGCGCATTTCTACACCATAATCCTTTGCAATGGCATCCACCATGTCGGTGCTGACGATGGTGGTAACAGCCACCGGATTCTCCGGCAAAGTACCCTTTTCCTTTTTTTGAGAAGCAATGAAGTCCAGCAGCAAAATGCCAACCTCATTACCCGTCAGCAGAATGTATTCGCCATTCTGATTCACTGCAATACCCACGCGGTCGCAGTCGGGGTCAGTAGCCAACAGCAGGGTGGGCTCTACCTTTTCGCACAGCTCCAAGCCCTTCTGCAGTGCTTCGCGAATCTCGGGGTTCGGGAAGGGGCAAGTGGGGAAGTTGCCGTCAGGCTCGGACTGCTCCGGCACAATCGTAACATCGGTAACGCCAATGCGCTCCAAAATCCGGGTAACGCACATTTTACCGCTGCCGTTGAGAGGGGTATAAACAATTTTCAGGCTGCCATCTGTGCCGCCCAGAACACTCTGCGTCTGTACGTCATCCAGGAAGGCAGTGACACAATCTTCGCCAATCCAGGCAATCATGCCATCCTTCAGGCCCTGTTCAAAGTCCATTTTCTTTACGCCGTCAAAAATGTCCAAATTATTGATTTCCTGAAGAATCTCATCGGCCATTTCCAGCGTAACCTGGCAACCATCATTGCCATACACTTTATAACCGTTATATTTAGCGGGGTTGTGGCTGGCCGTTACACAAATACCGGCATCACACTTTAAATACCGCACTGCATAGGACAGAGACGGTGTGGGCATCAGCTGGGGATACAGATATGCCTTGATGCCATTAGCAGCCAGAACCGCTGCGGATTCACGGGCAAACACATCACTCTTAATACGGCTGTCGTGAGCAATTGCAACGCTGGGCACTTCGCCTTCTGCCTTGTGCTTATTCAAATAATTTGCCAGGCCCTGAGTCGCCTTCCGTACTGTATAAACATTCATACGGTTGGTACCTGCGCCAATGACACCGCGCAAACCGCCAGTACCAAATTCCAGGTTGCGATAAAAACGATCGTTGATTTCTTCCGGCTTATCCTGTATTGCCTTCAGTTCCTCAGTCAAATCAGGGTCATCCAGGGATACAGAAAGCCATCTCTCATATTCGTTCATTGGTAACACGTTCCTTTCAGCCGCTATGGCACGTATTTTTTCAAAACCATACCCTTTGGGAATCAGCAGATATTATTCCACTATAAAAATTCCCTATTTATAGAATAGCACTCTTGTCCGTCAATGTCAATGACAACTCGTGTTAAAAGTGGTTATTTTCTGTCAATAATGTTCGTAACAATCCCTTGCGGAGTAATATCAATAATTCCATAGGTTCCATAGCTTCCCCGCATACTGCCAGGATTCATGATATACAATCCATCGCGATACACGGTTTCGGCACGGTGGGTGTGTCCATACAGGGCAATGTTCGCTTTATTTTCACGGGCTGCCCGCTCAAATTCATCAATTCCATACTTTACCTGATAAATATGTCCATGGGTATAGAAAATCCGAACGCCTTCCACCATACATTCCCCTTTGTCCGGTAAACGGGACGCCCAGTCACAGTTTCCCCGCACCTGCAAAAACATTTTTTGTGGGAACCGGTATTTTTGCACTTCAACATCATTTTCCCCGTCACCTAAATGAATAACAATTTCCGCTTTTGGCTGTGACAGCAAAACCTTATGAAGGCCGTTCTCATCTCCATGAGTATCGGAAACCACCAATATTCTCATAATAAACCTTCTTCCCTCAGCCCCCATGGGACTGAATTTTCTATTCGTACTTTTCTTTCCTGTTTTGATTCATTTTATGTGTAGTGTCATCTTTTGAGTCCCTGTGCATATTCTGATAACGGGAACTTTTCTGAAAAAGGGAATCCCTTTTTCCCCATGTCTTTCGCTTGTAAGAAAGGATGATGATTATGCCTAATCAAAATCAACTGGAAGCTTTTTTGCAGCAAGCAGCCCGGCAGCTGGGCACCAACCCTGAAACTTTAAAACATGCCGCCCAATCAGGAGAACTGGATAAGATTGTCAGCGGGATGAACGCCGGTGACGCCGCAAAATTTAAACAAGTGCTCTCAGACCAAAAAGCTGCCGACAAACTGCTGAGCACACCTCAAGCCCAAAAACTTCTCCAAATGCTTTTGGGTACACAAAAAGGAGGAAAATAGAGCCGTGGATGATTTGGCAGGAAAATTGAACGAACTGCTAAGCAGCCCGGATGCCATGGCCCGTATTCAAAACCTTGCCGGAATGTTGGAGCAAAATCAGGGAGATTCCAATGCTTCACCGCCTTCTCACCGGCAGCAGACGGAGGGAGGAAATCTGGGGGCACTGGCCTCTCTCCTGGGTGGCCTTGGGAATTCCGACAGAGAAGCATCCGGCAGTTCTTCCCTTCCAGAAGCCGGCACACTGCAAATGGTTACACGGCTTGCCCCTTTGCTCACGGCGGCCCGCCAGGAAGATGACCATATCCGTCTTCTGCGGGCCCTTCGTCCGCTTTTGGGGAATGAGCGGCAAAAAAAACTGGATGAAGCGATTCGTATTTTGCAACTGCTTCGGATGCTGCCGCTTTTACGTCAAACCGGCCTGTTATCCAGCCTGTTATAGAGATTTTTTGAAAAGGAGTCCTTCCCATGACAGGAAAACCATCTCAACCGGGAAAGCCTTCCTCTGCCGGAAAAGACGACCTGCACCGAATGCAGGAAGACGCTGTACGCCGAGTACAGGAAATGCAAAGCCGCGCCCGCTCTCATCTGGAACACACGGCTCCTCCTCCCGATTCTCATCCTGCAAAACCAGAACCAGCACCAGTCTCTTCTTCCTCCCACAATGAGGATGTATTTCAAACATTGTTTCAGGATGAAGAACGCACACTGATTCTGGCCTTACTCCTGCTGCTTAGCGGAGAAGGGGAAAATTGGGAATTGGTGTTTGCTCTGCTGTTTCTCTTACTATAACCCTTTAGACTAAGATGATGCAGTTTCCTCGCTGGTCTCCAATTCCCGAATCTGCACCACATATTCTTCCCCATTTTCCGTCTGTGCAAGCACATATTCCATATATTTTACGGGAGAAGGCTCTTCTGGTGCATCGATATCATCACTGCGCCACTTATCTGCCGGCGCCACATAGCCCACTTTTAACACCTTTTTTCCATCAGCCTGCACCCCAATGGATTCTGTATATGGGATAAAACTACTCTGCGTACTATAGGGTGTTACATGGAATTGGTTATCCGTATCATCAAATGTAAAAAAGTTATCTTCATCCAGCCCGTTCAGCTGCAATTCGACATTTGGCCCAAATAGTGCATGACAGGCATCGGATACATCAGCCAGCGGGACAATAGTCCGGCCCATATCGTCATAATCGGTATAGGAAGTACTGTTGTCCTCCAGCGCTTTCCACAACGAGGCAGTTAAAACCATCATCTCATCTGCTTCTTCAGGCGTTTCATAAGTATCAGGGTCCTGCATAACCAACGGTTTGAGATACTCATCATATGCCCGTTCACGGCTATCATCTGTAGCAGCCTGATAAATCTGTGTCCCAATGGTTGCCGCCAGATATCCTACACCGGTAAGCGCCAAAAGCAGCACCACTACACCAGTAGCCAGCCCCAATTTTCTTCGTTTTCCTCTGGCCCGAAATCTGGGCAATTCATTTGATGCTGTTTCAGTCTCTGCTGTATCTGTAAACTCCTGTACTGGGGTTTCCTCTTCTGTATCCGCTGCCTGTTCTTCCAACAAATCAAAACCCTCATGAACGTTTTCCTGTGCGGCTTTCACAACGGCTTTTACTGCTTCGCCAGGCGCTGTATGATGCCTTTTATTTTTAGAGGCCGGTTTATCCTGAGAGGTCTGCTTCTCCGGTTGCTGTTTTGGAAACATGTCACGATAGTCGGAGGATATTACGCGGCCTTTTGGAGGTTCCTTTTTATCGGAGGATTCCGGCGGCCGCTTTCCTGTTTTTTCCTGCTCGTCCATCTGTATCTTCCTTTCCGTCATTTCTGCTGCGTCATCGAATCTGCCCGTTCCCCCGAATGACAAATTTTTGGGAAGTCAGCTGGCGGATTCCCATGGGACCCCGGGCGTGAAGTTTCTGAGTAGAAATGCCAATTTCCGCTCCCAGGCCAAACTCACCGCCATCGGTAAACCGGGTAGAAGCGTTGACATACACCGCCGCTGCATCCACCTCGGAGAGGAAACGCTCTGCATTGCGATAATTCTCCGTAACAATACATTCGCTGTGGCCCGAAGAATACTTTGCAATGTGAGCCATGGCATCATCCAAAGAGTCCACAACTTTTACTGCCAAAATATAGTCCAGGTACTCTGTGCTCCAATCCTCTTCACAGGCAGGCACACATTCCGGCAAAATTTCCCGGGTCTTTTCACACCCACGGATTTCCACCTGCTTTTCGTCCAGCTTTTCCTTCATCACCGGCAAAAACTGCTGGGCAATGTCCTTATGTACCAGCACGGTTTCAATGGCATTGCAAACAGAGGGGCGGGAGGTCTTTGCGTTAAAAATAATATCCGCTGCCATCTGGATGTCAGCCGCGTCATCTACATATACATGGCAGTTTCCTACACCTGTCTCGATGACGGGAACATGAGAGTTCTCCACTACAGCGCGAATTAGCCCCGCACCGCCACGGGGAATCAGCACATCCAGATATCCCGTCAGGCCCATCATCTCAATGGAAGAAGCCCGGCTGGTATCCTGCACCAGCTGGATACTGTCGCGAGGCAGACCGGTGGCTTCCACCGCGTCCCGCATCACTTCGGCAATGGCCTGATTGGAGCGGAACGCTTCTTTGCCGCCCCGGAGAATCACCGCGTTGCCCGCTTTCAGGCACAGTGCGGCTGCGTCGGCTGTCACATTGGGACGGGCTTCATAAATAATTCCAATTACGCCCAGCGGAACTGCCACCTTTTCAATTCGCAGGCCATTGGGGCGCACGCCGCCTTCCAGCACCTGTCCCACCGGGTCGGGCTGAGCCTTTACCTGCCGCACGCCGTCAGCCATTCCCTGAATCCGTTTTTCATTCAGTGCCAGCCTATCCATCAGAGAACGGGACATCCCATTTTTTTCTGCTGCGGAAAGGTCCTCCTGGTTTGCAGCCAAAATTGCTTCTGTGTGTGATTCCAGAGCAGCCGCAATTGCCTCCAGCGCTGCATCTTTCTGATTTCCGGCAACCGCCAGCTTCCGGGCTGCCTGTTTTGCAGCTGCTCCCATTTTTTCCAGTGTTGTCATACTCGTGCCTCCCTTGCCTTTATTGTATTTGATTGTTTATCCGAAAATTGTCCCAATCTGTGCCCCATCAAATAATTGATACAGCACATGGGGGTCTTCTCCACTCACTACACAGCAGGGGATTCCCTGCCGGTTGGCAATTTCTGCGGCTTTGATTTTGGTAGCCATGCCGCCGGTTCCCCGATTGGAACCTGCTCCGCCAGCCAGTGCCCGAATTTCGTCGGTAATTTCTTTCACCACCGGAATCCGCTTTGCATTGGGATTTTTCCGGGGGTCGCTGTCATACAAACCGTCAATATCCGTAAGAATTACCAGCGCGTCCGCTTCCACCAGCTGCGCCACCACCGCCGAAAGGGTGTCGTTGTCGCCAAAGTGGCTGCCCACCAATTCGTCAATGGCCACAGTATCATTTTCATTGACTACCGGAATAATCCCCAGCTCGATTAGCTCCCGGAAGGTGTTCTCAACATTGTGGCGGCTGCGGGACTCTTCCACCACATCTCCGGTCAGCAGCACCTGCGCCACCATCTGGTTATATTCCCCAAAGAGCTTGTCGTACATAAACATCAATTCGCACTGTCCCACAGCAGCCAGAGCCTGCTTTTTCTCCGTTTCGGTGGGGCGCTGGGTCTGCCCCAGTTTTCCCATTCCTACACCAATCGCACCGGAAGTGACCAGCACCACCTGCCTCCCGGCATTTTGTAAATCGGTAAGAACCTTACAAAGAGTTTCCATCCTCCGAAGGTTGAGCTTCCCGTTTTCATAGGTCAGGCTGGATGTACCCACCTTGACCACTACTCGTTTTGACTCCTGTATCATCGTTTTTCCTTCTTTCCTTCTCCCAAAATCCTTTTAAAATTTGGCTAACACCAGTGTATCGTTCATATAAATTTCTGTATTTCCATCGGGAATAATCGTCTCGTCATGGCGCTTGACCAACACCACCAGCATTCCTTTGCCGGTATCCAGCTCTTTCAGCTTTTTTCCACACCATTTATGACCTTTATCAATACTAATTTCATACAAATACAGGTTCCGCCTGTTCTCAAATTCCCTTGCCGCAGCCACTAGTAAATCCCCAGGTAAAACTTCTGTTTCTCCGTTAGGGATAATATTTTCCTCTCCGCGAATAATGACCACAATTAAAAAACCGGTCGGCAGTGACAACATATTTAGCTTTTTATGCGCCATCCCACTGTCTGCATCCACATGAATTTTGACAAAAGAGACATTGCTTTCCTCTTGATAATCGTTAAAGGTCTTTTGGATATCCGCGTACTGGTCAATCATCCCCAATTTTTTAGCAACCCACGGAAGCAAAGTTCCTTGAATTCCCAAGGAGAGGAACACCACACAGAAAACTAAATTAAAGATATTAAAGGTCATGTTGACCTGATGGAGCATCACATAAATAGCAAACACAATCGATGCAACACCCCGAAGCCCTGCCCAAGAAACCACTCCGATTTGGCGAAGGGAAGAGCGAAAAGGTAATAGTACCGCCGACACCGCCAGTGGTCTTCCAATAATTGTCATAAATATCATAATTAATATCGCTGGTATCAATACCTGTGGAAGTTCGACTGGCGTTACCAAAAGCCCTAAAAGGAAAAAAATCATCATTTGCGATATTCCGGTAACAGCATCGAAAAAATGAACCAAGTCCCTTTTTCCCGAGAAATACCGGTTCCCCATCAAAATTCCACACAAATATACGGCTAAATATCCATTACCTCCCACTGCATTGGGCAGCGCATAAGCAATAATTGCAGCGGCAAATACGAAGATGGTCTTTCCCTGTTCCATAGAAAAATCAAAACGATTCAGCAACAACACCGATACCCATCCAACCAGCAAGCCGCCCAATACACCAAAGCTAATTTGCTGTAAAAACAGTATCGGCACCGAAACTTCTTGGCCGGTAACCAGCGAAACCATCACTACCGTCAACAGATAGGACATAGGGTCGTTAGAACCGGATTCCAGCTCCAGCAAAGAGTCTGTATGATTTTTCAATGCCATTTTTTGCGAACGGAGAATATTAAACACCGATGCGGCATCGGTAGAAGAAAGCACCGAACCTATCAGAAAGCTCTCCATCCATTCCAATCCCAGCGCATAGTGAGAAAAAACTCCAACAAAAGCAGCCGTCAAAAACACTCCCACGCTGGCCAGCAAAAACGCTCTGCCTGCCACAGGCTTTGCCACATGAACGTTGGTACCGAAGCCTCCGTAAAACATAACGATAATCAGACAGGCAGAACAAATATTTTCCGCAATATCATATTCGTTAAAAACAATTCCTAACGGTCCATTTTCTCCAAAAAACATCCCCAAAGCAATAAATATCAAAAGAGAAGGAACTGGCAATTTTTCTGCAAAACGATGAAGCAGGACACAGACCGCAATTACTATTCCTGCAAGTAATAAATATTGATTCATCTATCTAGGCCTCCCTTCTCTAAATAACAATCAACTCCTAATTATCATTCCGGAAGGATTCTTATTTTATAGTATATCATACTTTTACACATGGCAGAAGAGTCAATCTCTCATCTTGGCTGATTTTCTGATAAAGGAAAAGGCTCCAACTTTAATAAAGCAGGAGCCCAAAAATTCAGTATATCAGCCGTTATGACGGGGCTTATTGGTGTTGGCAATGAAACCGTTGCTTGCGCGGGGACGGTCGTCATGGCGGCGGTGTCCGTCACGGCGGTCATCACGGCGGCGAGGGGCATCGGAAATGGTGTTCTCCGGCACCATGCCGTCCAAATCAATGAGGGCGTCGCGGCGGGACAGGTTCAGGCGGCCCTTGTCGTCAATTTCCAAAACCTTGACCTTGACCACATCTCCAACATCCACTACGTCAGTAACCTTCTCGGTGCGCTTCACATCCAAACGGGAAATGTGCACCAAGCCTTCCTTGCCGGGAGCGATTTCCACAAAGGCGCCAAAGTCCATAATACGGGTAACCTTGCCGGTATAATAGGTGCCCGGCTCGGGGTCGTTGACAATGGTATCGATGATGGTCATGGCGCGCTGGCACTTCTCCAAATCAATGCCGGAAACGAACACGTGTCCGTCTTCTTCCACATCCACCTTAACCTCGCACTCGGCGCAAATCTTCTGGATGACCTTTCCGCCGGAACCAATCACCTCACGAATCTTGTCCACCGGAATCACAGTGGAGAGCATCTTCGGTGCATACTTGGAAAGCTCTGGACGGGGCTCGGGAATGGCTTTGAGCATGATTTCATCGATGATATAATCGCGGGCCTTGTGGGTCTTCAGCAGGGCTTCCTTCACCATAGCAGGAGTCAAGCCGTTAATTTTCAAGTCCATCTGAATGGCAGTGATACCCTTGTGGGTACCGGCTACCTTAAAGTCCATATCGCCGAAGAAGTCTTCCACGCCTTGAATGTCCACCATGGTCATCCAGCGCTCGCCTTCGGTAATTAAACCGCAGGAAATACCGGCTACGGGAGCCTTAATCGGCACGCCGGCATCCATCAGGGCCAGGGTGCTGCCGCAGACGGAGCCCTGAGAGGTGGAGCCGTTGGAGGAAAGAACCTCGGACACCAGACGCAGGGTATAGGGGAACTCCTCTACCGGAGGAATGACAGGCACCAGAGCACGCTCTGCCAGGGCACCATGACCGATTTCCCGACGGCCGGGGCCGCGGCTGGGCTTGGTCTCGCCTACGGAATAGGAGGGGAAGTTGTAGTGGTGGATATAGCGCTTGCTTTCTTCATCGTCAATGCCGTCCAGCAGCTGGCAGTCGCTGACCGGTCCCAGAGTAGCAACGGTAAGCACCTGGGTCTGGCCGCGGGTGAACATACCGGAGCCGTGTACACGGGGCAGCAGTCCCACTTCGGCAGCCAGCGGACGGATTTCATCCATGCCGCGGCCGTCCACACGCTTCTGCTCGTCCAGCAGCCAGCGGCGCACGATATATTTCTGGGTGCGGTACATGCAGTCGTCAATCAGAGCTTCCTGCTCGGGATAAATCGGGTCAAAGTGCTCGTGCACCTTCTCATAGATGGGCTTCAGGCGCTCATCGCGGACGGTCTTGTCGTCGGTATCCATGGCAAACTTTACGTCCTCCATGGCGAACTCCTTGATGGCCTCAATCATTTCCTCGGGGGGCAGGTTGCTGGGATATTCAAACTTGGGCTTGCCAATTTCGGCCTGAATGCCCTTGATAAATTCGATAATATGCTGGTTCGCCTTGTGGCCGGCGATGATGCCGTTGTACATATCCTCATCGGAAACCTCGTTGGCGCCAGCTTCAATCATGGCAATGCGGGAATCGGTAGAGGCAACGGTCACAGCCATCTGGGAAACCTTACGCTGTTCGGTGTTGGGGTTGATGACGAACTCGCCGTCAATGAGGCCCACGCTCACAGCGGAAATAGGTCCGTTCCACGGTACATCAGAGATGGACAGTGCAATAGAAGTACCCACCATAGCAGCAATTTCAGGAGAGCAATCCTGGTCTACAGACATAACGGTGCAGACGATAGAAACGTCATTGCGCATATCTTTGGGGAACAGGGGACGGATAGGACGGTCGATGACACGGCACACCAAAATAGCCTTATCGGTGGGACGGCCTTCCCGCTTCAGGAAAGAGCCGGGAATCTTACCCACAGAATACAGCTTTTCCTCATAGTCCACAGACAGGGGGAAGAAATCAACGCCCTCACGGGGTTTTGCGGCAGCAGTCACGGCTACATGCACCACGGTTTCGCCATAGCGCACGAGGCACTCGCCGTTAGCCAGCTGTGCCATTTTACCGGTTTCCACAACCAGCGGACGGCCGGCAAATTCGGTTTCAAATACGCGGAATTTTTCGAACATTCAGCTTTCCTCCATTTCTTCTTTGGAGAAGGCAGAACCGATTTAGCAATAAAACCAACGCGCAGTGCCTGCGCCCTCGTTTCACTGCTAAACACAGCTGTCCTTCTCTCAAAAACAATCTAAAAATTTTTGCAGGGGTTCCAGATAGCCTAAAGGCAGGCGACTTTTCTGCCGCCTGCCCTTTTCAGCTTTCTGTGAAAAATTGCTTCCGCAACCTGGATTACTTACGGATACCCAGCTTTGCGATAATGGTACGATACCGCTCAATGTCAACCTTCATCAGGTAGTTGAGCAGGTTACGGCGCTGGCCAACCATCTTCAGCAGGCCGCGGCGGGAGTGATGGTCCTTTTTGTGGGTGCGCAGGTGCTCGTTCAAGTCGTTGATACGCTTGGTCAGAACAGCAATCTGCACCTCAGGAGAACCGGTATCGCCCTCGTGCATAGCATATTCCTTAATAATTGCGGTCTTTTCTTCTTTCAACATAATCAATTCCACCTTTTCAGCGGCAGTGCCGCTATAAAATTTCCCTCATTCACAGAAAAAGGCTGGTGAACTCCCTGTACAGGGCTTTACCCTTTATCCGGGAAAGGGGCTGCAACTGTAGTATTATATCATGGCAGAAACTTTTTGTAAATTGTTTTTCTGCCATTTAGCGTGATTTTTTCCAGAAAGGGTCTTTCCATTCCCGCTGTGCAATTTTTCGCGCTAAAACGCCATTTTCCAGAATCTCGTTTTTCAGCTGGTCCAAGCTGTCAAACTTCCGCTCCGGCCGGATAAAGTCCAGCAGCTCCACCGGGACTTTTTTCCCGTATAGGTCGCCGGAAAATTCGGGAATCCAGGTTTCGGACAAAGCGCAGTCGGAGCCCACGGTGGGCTTCACGCCGATGTTGGTGACACCGTAATACTTTTGACCCTTCACCTCCACCAGCGAGGCATACACCCCGAAGCGGGGCAGCACATATCCCTGCGGAAACGGCTGATTGATGGTGGGGGTTCCCCAAGTGCGGCCCAGCTGACGGCCATGGGTTACCTCAAAATCATAGCCAAAGGGACGGCCCAGCAGCTGTCCGGCCTGCTGCACGTCTCCCTGCTCCAAACAGGCGCGAATCCGGGTGGAGCTGACCGTCTCCCCTGCAACGGAAACCGGCGGCGTTACAGAAAGGCTGATTCCCTTTTCCTGGCAAAGCTCTTTCAGCAAAACAGCGTCGCCCCGGCCGTTTTTTCCGAAACGGAAATTAAATCCGCAGGACAGCGCCCGCACCCGGCAAACCCGGTACAGGGCCTCCACAAAGTCCTCCGGCTCCATATCCCGAATCCGGTCGAAAGGCAGCAGATAGACCACTTCCACGCCCATTTCCTCCAGCAGCGCCAGCTTCTGCTCGTTGGTGGTGAGCAGGGGGACGGGCTTTTTTTGCAGGGAAACCGACGGATTCTGCTGAAAGGTGATGACCGCAGGAAGCAGGCCGGGAGCGGAAAGGGTGTTTCCGATAACCTGACGGTGTCCCAGATGCAGCCCGTCAAAGCTGCCCAGCGCCGCCGCCAGCTCCCCTTCCGGTGTCTGTAAATCCTGATAGCATTTCATGGGAATCCGTCCTTTCCTGTGCTTGTGCTTTGTTCCCCTTTAAAACAATTTGAGAATGGCAAGCCAGCCTTTTTCAGCCTGTACCTGTCCCAGCCCCAAAAAATCATCGTTTTCTCCCCTGACGCGGACGATTTCCCCATCCGGAGGATTCTGTTTCCGGAATGCGGGAATCCGCTTCAAATCCAGCTGTCCGCCGTTGCCAAAGCGGGTGGCCTGTGCGCCGGAAACGGTGACAGCCGGCAGATGGGCAAACAAGCTCTCGACTGGGCGCAGTTTTTCTTCCAGCGTTCCGGCTTCCGAGAGGGCTTTCGCTTCGTCCAGCGTGACCGCATCCGCCAGGGTGAAACCGCAGGCTTTTGTCCGGCGCAAAGCGGACATCACGCCCAACGAGCCCGCCGCTTTTGCCAAATCGGCAATCAGCGTGCGGATATAGGTTCCCTTGGAGCAGGAAACCGTCAGTTTTCCTTCCCGGGTTTCTTCGTTATATTCAATGAGTTCCAGCTTAAAAATGGTCACCGGGCGCGCGTCCCGCTCCACCTCAATGCCTTTTCTTGCCAGCTCATACAGCCGCTTTCCGTCTTTGGAAACCGCCGAATACATGGGCGGCACCTGCATGATTTCCCCGCGGAAACGGGGCAGAAGGCTTTCCAGCAATTCACGGGAAACGGGCGTGTCGCTGGTATCCAGCACCTTGCCGGTGCTGTCTTCGGTATCTGTCGAAACCCCCAGCCGGAACCCGGCCTCATACTCTTTGTCGGTATCTTCCAGCAGAGAGGCGGCGCGGGTAGCTTTTCCCAACAAGAGGGGCAGCACCCCGGTGGCCATGGGGTCCAGCGTACCAGTATGGCCGATTTTCCGCTCATGGCACAGGCGGCGGCACACCGCCACCGCGTCAAAAGAGGTGAAATCGGCGGGTTTATCCAGAATCAGTACTCCGGTCACAGGCCGCACCTCTCCATCTGCTTTTTGATGGCTTCCAGCAGCAGTTCTTTTACTTCGTCAAAGGTCTTGCTGGTAAAGCTGCATCCTGCGGCTGCCGCGTGTCCACCGCCGCCGAATTCCGCGCAGATTTCCGCCGCATCCACCGGCGGGTTGGTGCGCAGGGAGACTTTCAGCATACCGTCTTCCTTTTCGCGGATGGTCACACCGACCATCACGCCCTCCACCTGACGGGACATGGACGCAACGCCATCCAAATCCCCTTCTTCCACAGACAGCTCTTCCACCAGAGAAATGGGCAGGCACAACACCGCGCATTTTCCGTCAAAATGGAAGGTCATGGACTGAAGCACATACTTTTCCACTTCCAAACGGGCACGGCTCTTAGTATCGTACATTTCACGGTTAATCTCGGCAGCATGAGCGCCCAATTCCATCAGCTCCGCGCCCATGCGGTGGGTACGGGGCGTGACATTTCCAAAACGGAAACAACCCGTGTCGGTGGAAATACCGGTAAACAGGCAGTCCGCAATTTCCGGGGAAATCTCCACCTGCATTTCTTTCAGCAGCAGGAACAGCACTTCACAGGCTGCGGCGGCTTTGGGCTCCACATAGCGCTCTTTTGCAAAATCGCCGTTGGTGCCGTGGTGGTCCAGGCACAAATCCACCTTATCCGCATAGCTTTCCAGATTTTTTCCAAACAGCTGGCGGTCGGCGATGTCCACACTCACGATAAATTCCGGCTCAAAGTTCTGCTCTTCCACGCCCTCAAAGAGAAACGCAAACTTTTTCGGCACCGCGTCGCTGCACAAAAACCGGGCTTTTTTTCCCAGGGAATGCAGCCCCCGCAGCAAAGCAGAAGCACAGCCGAGGGTATCGCCATCGGGGGAACGGTGGCTCAAAATCAGGATATAATCCGCGTCCAGCAGCCGCTTGGCGGCGGTATTCAAGGTAATATCCATCGAAATCACTCCTTCAAATCATTGAGGATTTTGGAGATATTGGCGCTGTACTCGATGGAGTCGGTGGCCTTAAAAATCAGCTCGGGCACATGGCGCAGCTTGAGCTGATGGCCCAGCTCCCGGCGGATAAAGCCCGCGGCACTTTTGAGGCCCTTGACAGCATTCTGGGCATGCTCCATTCCTGTCATCGAGCTGATATACACGGTGCAGTAGGAAAGGTCGCTTGTGACCTCTACCCGCACGATGCTAATCATTCCATTCCCCTGGACACGGGGGTCTTTCACTTCCCGCAGGATAGCGGAAAGCTCCCGGCGGATATCTTCTGTGGTTCTTCCCATACGATGACTGGGCATAAACTTCCTCCGTTCTATTCAATCAATCATAAAATTTATTAGCTTTGTTTTTTAAACCGGTTTCCGGTGTTGGCATAAATCAGCCCGGCGATGATGACAATGCAAAACAGGACGATTCCTCCAATATGCAGGCTGTCCTGTTTGAGCCAAACGCCCAGTGTAGCAATCAGCCAGCCTCCTGCCATGGCAAAACAGAATTTGCCCATAAAGCGGCAGAGCTGTTTTTCATCCATTTCCGTCCTTTCTTCCGGCGAAGCGGTGTTGTAGCCCGCAATGAGCATGGCGCCTTTTCCGCACAGAAACACAATTCCCAGTATTGCCATAAAAATCACAATCATCAGATACGTGATAGCCATACAGTTTTCCTCCTACGTCAGGCCTTCTTGCGGCTTTTATACACCGCCACACCGGCAACCAACAGGATAATCAGCAGAATCAGTGCCCCGCCAGTCAACAGCACAGGCCGTAATTCTGTCCACAGGACAAACTGAGCTGCTGGCAAATCTGCCCCGCCAATAATCCCCATGGACGGTACCGTGGAGGAAAGAGACAACGTATATGTCACAATACCCGTGCAGACTGCCAGAACACAAACAATTGCGACTATGCCGCCAATCAGCCATTTTTTCATAAAAGCTCCTCCTGCATTTCCGGGTGCACAAACACACGATTCATTAGGATGCCCAAAACAGCAACAGGGAGCCTCTCAACAGAAAGGCTCCCCGAAAACGCAGTCCTTATTCGGGACGATATTCCTCCATCATATAGGCTTCCAGAATATCCCCTTCCTTGATGTCGGAGAAACGCTCCAGGCAGATACCGCAGTCATAACCGTCGGCAACTTCCTTCACGTCATCCTTAAAGCGGCGCAGGGACGCCACCTTGTCATCGGCAATGATAATACCGTCACGCACCACGCGAACCTGTGCGCTGCGGGTAATCTTACCACTAATCACATGGCCGCCAATAACCATACCCACGTTGGAAATCTTGTAGGTCTCACGGCATTCGGCCTTGCCCAGTGCAACCTCGCGGAACTTGGGTGCCAGCATACCCTTCATAGCGGACTCGATTTCCTCGATGCAGTCATAAATAATGCGATATAGGCGCATATCCACGCCGTCACGCTTGGCGTTCTCTTCTGCCACCGGGTCGGGACGCACGTTAAAGCCAACAATAATGGCATTGGAAGCATTGGCCAGCATCACGTCGTTTTCATTCACAGCACCCACGGCACCATGAATGACATGCACACGGACTTCCTCGTTGGAGAGTTTCTCCAGAGACTGGCGCACAGCCTCTACGGAGCCCTGCACGTCGGCCTTGACAATAACCTTCAGTTCCTTCATCTCGCCCTGCTGCATCTGGTCAAACAGGTTATCCAGCGTCACCTTGGTCTGTGCGTTAAAGGCTTCTTCCTTCTGCTCGGTGATGCGCTGCTCCACCAGCTCACGTGCCAAACGTTCATCGGAAACGGCATTCAGAATATCGCCGCCGGTGGGAACATCGTTCAGGCCGGTAATCTCAACAGGAACAGAGGGACCTGCTTCGGTAACCTTGCGGCCCTTGTCATCGGTCATGGCGCGCACACGGCCCACGGTGGTGCCGGCAACAATCACATCACCGGTATGCAGGGTACCGTTCTGCACCAGCACAGTGGCGATGGGGCCGCGGCCCTTATCCAGACGGGCCTCTACCACGGTGCCCTTGGCAGCGCGGTCAGGGTTGGCTTTCAGTTCCTTCATATCGGCAACCAGCAGAATCATTTCCAGCAGGTCATCAATGCCCTCTTTATTTTTGGCGGAAACCGGGATGCAGGGCGTATCGCCGCCCCACTCTTCGGGAACCAGCTCATATTCAGTCAGCTGCTGCTTCACATGGTCGGGGTTCGCAGCGGGTTTATCCATTTTGTTGATGGCCACAATAATGGAAACGCCTGCGGCCTTGGCGTGGTTAATCGCCTCTACGGTCTGGGGCATGATGCCGTCATCGGCAGCCACCACCAGCACGGCGATATCGGTTACCTGTGCGCCGCGGGCACGCATAGTGGTAAAAGCAGCGTGGCCGGGGGTGTCCAGGAAGGTGATGTCGCGGCCGTCAATCTTCACGCGGTATGCGCCGATATGCTGGGTAATACCGCCGGCCTCGCTGGCGGTTACGTTTGCATGACGGATGGCATCCAAGAGGCTTGTTTTGCCGTGGTCAACGTGGCCCATAACCACCACAACGGGGGCACGGGGAATCAGATTGGTATCGTCATCTTCGCTGTCGTCGATAATGCGCTCTTCGATGGTGACAACCACTTCCTTTTCCACCTTGGCGTGGAATTCCATGGCCACCAGGCTGGCAGTATCAAAGTCGATTACGTCATTGACGGTTGCCATAGTGCCCATCATCATCAGCTTTTTAATAACCTCGGCAGCGGTAGCCTTCAGGCGCACGGCCAGCTCACCCACGGTGATTTCATCGGGAATCTGCACGGTAATGGGCTTTGCCTTACGCTCCAGCGCAATCCGGCGCAGACGCTCGGCCTCGGTCTCCTTGCGGGAGGTACGCGGCTTGCCGCGGCGCTGGCTCTTCTGAGTAATCTTCTGCTTCTGCACAGTGTTATCGGTGCGCACCTTTTCAGAAGCCAAACGGTCATACTTCTCGTTATAACGCTCGATATCCACATTTGAAGCGCGGGTATCCACCAGACGGCCCACCGGCTTCTGTACAGTATTGGAAGTATCCTGAACCGATACGGACGCTTTGGCAGCCGGCTGCTGCTTTGGCTGCTGAGGACGCTGTTGGGATTGTGGTTTTTGATTTTTGGCGCTGCCGTTATTATTGTTATGATTTCCAGCATTGGGCGCTTTGTTGTCCTGTGCTTTTTTTTGTCCTCCAGCTGGACGATTGGTTTGTTTTTTATTCTGCTGAGGTTTTTTTCCGTCTTCCTGCTTCTTTTCCATAGCCGGCTCCTTTTCTTCAGGCTGATTATCTGCAAAATAGCCATCCAGGCTTTCCACCTGCCGGGATTGGGTAAAGCTTTCCAGTACCAAGTCCAGCTCTTCCTCTGTCAGCGCGGTCATATGTTTCTTGGTTTCATTGCAATACTTTTGAAGCAAATCAATTACAAACTTATTGGGTACGTTCAGGTCTTTTGCCACCTCATGAACCCGGTATTTCATCATCATACGATTTCCCTACCTTTCTCTGCGTTGCCGGCCGGCACCTCTGCTGCAAGGGTTTCTAATTTTTTTGCAAACCCTTCATCCAGAATCGCTACAATTCCGGCTCTTTTTCCGATTGCCTGGCTAACGCTCTCTATGGTCTCATGGATGGTAAGAACCGGTACGCCTGCCCGTTCCGCGGAAAACCGTACTCCCGCGGCGGTTTTTGCAGAGATATCCTCCGCTACCAGAACCAGACGCGCCTTTCTTTTCCCGAGGGATTCCTCCACTGCATCGCGGCCCCATGAAATTTTTCCAGCCCGCCGTGCAATGCCCAGGAGAGAGAGCAGCCGATTTATGTTCACGGTTGAATCTCCTCCTCCATGCGGTCATAAACCTCATCTGGAATCTTGCAGGAAAACGCCTTTTCAAACCGGCGGGCTTTTCTTGCTGCCTTCAGACATTCTACGCTTCTACAGACATAAGCGCCTCTCCCCGGCTTGCGTCCGCCAAGATCCAGCGAAATCTCTCCGGCCTGTATCACATTGCCGTTTTCATCCTTCACATCCGGCCCTTTTACTACTCGGACCAGTTCCCGTTTGGGCTTCATCTCTCCGCATCCTGTACACATGCGCATGGGAACGCGCTTCTGCCGCATAAGCATCCTCCTTTTTCCCTGTTAGGCTTCTTTATTCAAAAGGCTTATCAGGCCTCTTCTTCTCCATAAAAACCGCTTTCCGGCTTAATATCAATTTTCCATCCTGTGAGTCTGGCTGCCAAACGTGCATTCTGTCCCTTGTTGCCAATTGCCAGGGAAAGCTGGCTGTCCGGCACGGTTACACGGCAGGCATGGCTTCCATCTTCCGCCAATTCCACCGAAATTACTTCTGCCGGCGACAACGCAGACGCAATAAATTTGGCTGAATCCTCACTATATTCTACAATGTCAATTTTCTCCCCGCCCAGTTCGTTGACAATACTGCTCACACGGGCTCCTCTTGTACCAATGCAGGCGCCGACAGCGTCCACATCCGGGTTGTGACTGACAACCGCCAGTTTGGTGCGGGAACCGGCTTCGCGGGATACGGCTTTGATTTCCACTGTACCATCATAAATTTCAGGCACTTCGGTTTCAAACAGACGCTTGACCAAATCGGGATGGGTACGGGAAATAATGGCTCTGGGGCCTCTCTCGGTTTCCTTTACGTCAACCACATAGACTTTAATGTGGTCGCCTTCCTTCAAATTCTCGTCTCCCACCTGTTCACTGTGAGGCAATACTGCTTCGGCTTTGCCAATCCGAAGAGTAGCTGCACCGGTCTGCGGGTCAATGCGCTCCACCTGTGCACTTACCAATTCCTGGTGCTTGCTTTGGAACTCCTGCATCATTTGTCCCCGCTCGCCATCGCGGATGCCCTGCCGGATGATATTCCGGGCAGTTTGTGCGGCAATTCGTCCAAATTGCTTGGTATCCAGCCGCATTCCCACTGCGCCGCCGATTTCGATGGTTGGGGAAATCTTCCGGGCTCTTTCCAGAGAAACCTCGGTTCCAGGGTCCACAACCTCTTCCACTACTGTTTTTTTCAAATACACTTCAAATTTACCAGTAGCATCATCCATATTGATAATGACATCCTCGTTGCCATAGCTGTTTTTGCAGGCAGTGATGATGGCCTTGCGGATTTTATCCAGCATAAAGTCCACCGGAATGCCTCTCTCTTTTTCCAGCAAGTGCAGTGCTTCAAATACTTCGTTTGCCATATCACTCATCCTCCAAAAAATCTTCCTCCATTACCCGAACTGTGACCCGTTCTTTTGCGGTAATGGTGGTGGTTTCTGTTTCTTCCTCTCCGGTTTGTAAAACGATGCTTCCATCCTCCTGATAGCTGCGCAGGATTCCTCCCACTTCACGGCTTCCATCTTCCAGCGGACGAATGAGCTTTACAATTACAAAACAGTCCAGAAAAGCATCAAAATGTTCCGGGCGAACCAGTTCCCTGTTAATTCCAGGAGAACTAACCTCCAGGCAGTAACTCTGCTCAATTGGGTCCAGCTCATCCAATGGTCCGTTAACAGCCCGGCTCATCGCTTCACAATCTTCAATGCCCACGCCTTCCGGTTTATCAATGAAAATTCGAAGATACCACAAAGCGCCTTCTTTCACAAACCGCACGTCCCAAAGTATCAAACCCAGGCTTTCTGCAATAGGCTGTGCCAACTTCCAAACAGCTGCAGCGGTGTTTCCTTGCCTTTTGGTCTTGGGCTTTTTGCTTCCTGCCAAATTCATTCACCTCATAATACAAACAAAAGAGCGGGTCGCCCCACTCTTTTATCCTCATCCTATACTTTTCACTATTGTATCACAACCGTTTCTCTATTGCAAGAGTGCAAACCGCCGAAAAACGGGGATTTCTCCGCAAAAAAGCCAGCTTTTCTCACGGTTACGGCTCCTCCATGTGGCTTGCCAGAAATGCAGCTGTTGCCTGCGCTAATTTCACTCGAGTTTCTCCTGGCTCCGTGGATTCTCCCTCTGTATCTAAAAGGGCAACAGCTCCCAACACGTCACCGCAGGCCAAGATAGGATACATAACCGAAGCTGAGCGCGGTACACCTTCCAAAGGAAGAAGCTTCCGGCTGTCGCGGCTCCATATAAAGTTCTTCCGATTTTGCAGATACTGCTCCATATCTGCTGAGATTCTCCTTTCCAGCACTTCTCGCTTGGGAATCCCAGCAGCTGCCACTACATGGTCGCCGTCACAGATTACGGATGGGCTGCCAGAAATCTGGCTTAATACTTCCGCACACTTTCCAGCTGTAGATGATAGCTCCCCTACCGGGGAATACTTTTTAAAAATCACGCCGCCCTGGGTATCCGTATAAATTTCCAGCGGGTCCCCTTCGCGGATGCGAAGGGTGCGTCTGATTTCTTTTGGGATAACCACACGTCCCAAATCATCAATCCTGCGGACAATTCCTGTTGCTTTCATATTTTATTCCTCCATTTTTTGCAGAATATTTCCTTGGTAGTATCTGCAAAAGGTGGAAGGATATGCACAAAGGAATGATTCAATTTACAAAAATTGCACATCCTCATTAAAGAAAATAACTGTTCCCGCCAGTGCTTGATAAAACATCGTATTGTTATGGAAATTGTTGCAGTATTCACTTTTTATATGATATAATATGTGTGTCAAAATTAGTTGCTTTTTGTAAACGCAGCCTTCTGCACAACCATATTTTGACACCTACTTGTTGAAAAAGGAGAGATGCTACTTGAAAAAACGTTTTTCTGCAGTTCTGGCTCTTCTTGTTGCAATGGTTTTATCGATTTCTCTTGCCTCCTGCAACACAGAGCCCCTTACAGTCGAAGATTTCATCCAATCCGATAGCTTTAAACAGGAAGTCGATGAGGTTCGAAGCCAACTGGATGAACAGGGAATCGACATTGAATTTAAAGCGGAAGGCAACAAGCTGGTATATGTATACCATTTGCAGCAGGAGCTTTCTGACGATGAGGCTTCCCTTTATAAGGGCATTATGGAGGCTTCTTCCTCTGAAATGACAAATTTGCTCAAGGGCGTTTATGATGACATGGTTGAATTTATCGGCGATGATGCTGATGTTTCTGTGTCTATGGAATACTATGACAGCGCCGATAAACCTTTAGCTTCCTTTACCTATCCTGAATCCTAAAAAACGGCAGGACCTGCCATCCCCAAACTGTCGAAAAAACTGGCTGCACTTTTTGACAAAAAAGGCTCCGATGCATAGCATCGGAGCCTTTTCTTATATCAAATTTAAAAATTAGCGATAAATAGCTTCTTCGCGCCAGATTTTCTGCATCAGCTCATAACGCTCCAGAGGCATACCTGTGTACGCACAGTTGGAGGTGGAGAAAATAAATCCATAATTGCCGTCCATACCTTCACGCAGGCAGCGATGCACATCATCAATGGCTTCCTGTTCAGTGCCGGTTTGCAGCAGGCCGCAGTTTACGTTACCAATGGTGCAGATTCGGTCACCATATTTTTTCCGCACTTCTGTCAGGTTCATGTGACCCTGCGGGTCAATGGAGTGCAGGGCATCCGGGCCGCAGGCAACAATCTGGTCCAAAATAGGATTGATATTACCATCGGTATGCTTAATGGTGTAATATCCCAGGCGGCGATATGTGTCGATGCATTCCTTCAGGTGGGGTGCTACCAGTTCTTCAAACAGTTCGGGGGAGAAGAAGGGGTTCACATTAAAAGCATAGTCAGAGCACAGAGCAAAGCAGTCCAGCAAGCCGGTACCGCTAAGAGCAGATGCTACTTTCTCCATTTTTTCCATCCAACGGTTCTGCTGGTCGTGAAGGCTATCGGGGTCCTCATACATTTTAATGGACATTTCCATCATTTCATCGCCAGTAGGAATTGCCAGCGTGGTATCGCCATGCATCATGAGGAAATATTCGTCGCCAGTTTTTTCGCGGATGATTTCCAGCAAACGGCGGGTGTCATCCAGCTCACCGGGATTGGGATGCACAAAAATAGCGTCATGGTCATAGTGACGGGCAGTTTGGATGTACAAATCTGCCATATCCTGCAAGTGAAGTTCTCTCTCCCTGGCGCTCATCTGGTTCCACTGGCTATACTGACGGTGAGAAGGATGAACGCGGCCAAAAGCCTCCATGGTCAGGAAGAAAACCAATTCAAACTGGGGCACGTGGCCGGTAATCTTTTCCCGGCGAAGAGCCTTTTCAAAACGCTGCTTATGTGTGTCTGCCATTTCCAAAACATTCCTTTCCAAAATATATAAAATCTATTTATGATTCGGTGCCGAAGCACATTTGTTCAATATATTGCTCCATAAACACCGGGCTTGCAGAAAGCTCAATCAGCGCAGCTTCTTGCTGCAGTTTATCAGCGATTTGGCGATAATGAGATGAAAGCATCATAACTGCACCAGAACCGGCAGCATTCCCCAAAACTTGCACCCTGTTTTCCAGAACAGGCGGAAACAAGCCGATTATGGCTGCCGCATGGGCGTTAATATAGCTTCCAAACCCGCCGCAAATAAGGAAATCATCTACTTGTTCGGCAGTAAGGCCGCATTCCTCCAACATGGTAAGAATTCCGGCACAGATAGCTGCCTTTGCCAGCTGAACCTGCCGAATGTCCTTTTGTGTCAGGAACACTCCGCTGTCTCCAATGAGCACACAGCTTTCATCACTACCGTCGGGCGCTTCTTCTTCATCGCAAAGAGCCCCCGTCTCATCAATCCGCCCGCTTTCAACCAAGCAGGCCATAAGAGAAATCAAGCCGCTTCCACACAAGCCTTTCGGCGGCTTATCTCCAATTGTATGCCACAAAAGCTCCCCACTCTCTCCGAGCGTTACCTTGTCCACCGCACCGGGAGCAGCTGCCATTCCCATATGGATACAGGCTCCCTCCAGAGCTGGTCCGGCAGCAGTGGAGCAGGTGTATAATTTCCCCTTGTGATATAACGCCATTTCTCCATTTGTTCCAATGTCAGCCAGCAAAACCGTTTTATTCTGCTCCAGAATGTGGGCAGCTGTCATTGCACAAACCGTATCCGCTCCGACATAGGAGGAGATACAAGGCGGCAGGAACAGCTCTGCCTGTTCATATTCCGGGAACAGCTCTTTTGCCGGAAGAGATTCTCCAAACAGAGACTTGGGCGTAAAAGGAGAAACTGCGATAGATGCAGGGTCATACCCCATTAGGAAGTGCAGCATGGTAGTATTGCCGGTAATCACAATTTGCTGCACGTCTTTTTCCGAAACAGATGCAGGAAGAGCCTGACGGAACAAGTCTGTTATCTGCGAAACCACAATTTTGTGCAGTTCCTCATGCTTTTTGGCGCCGATACGGGTGATAACATCCGCCCCATGAACAGATTGGGCATTGAGCTGGCCGGTGCTTTGGACAACTTTTCCCTTATAACAAGCATAGACAGCAATGGTGGTAGTGCCAATATCAACAGCCAACCCCCATCCTTCCGAAGAAACGTCGGTTTGCGTACCACCCAAAAGGACCTCTCCGTCTTTTGGACTGTTACCTGGGAGCACAATCGTACAATCCCCCACAGCCGAAAGAGAACAGGCAAGGCGATAGCCCTGCTCAATTTCATCTGCAGTCAGCAAGCGAAGCTCCTCTGTTGTCAGAGGAGATAAAGCACCGAAAGCCTTTATTTTACACTTCCCACAGGTATGATGGCCGCCGCAGGGCATAGCAAGTCCATAAGAAGCGGTAACAGTGGAAATGGGAAGCGTCCCACTAAAGGGGACAGCTTCCCTGCGATTTCCGATTTGAATTTGTATGCTTGACATAGCTGGTTCCTCCCTCAAACGGCGTTCCCTATTTGTCCGCCGGTCACTCCTGACAGGATTCACCTACAGTATAGCAAAAGAAGAGTATCAAATACAATGAAAAATCGTGCGGTATTTGGTACTTTAATGAGAATATAAAATGTTTCCCATTATCTCCATCAGCGGACAGGTTTTTCTCCCCGCCATTGACGGATGGTGTCTACCATTGCCAAGTACCCTTCGGTGGGAACATAATCCGGGATAGAATTTCCCGAAGCAAAGGCAATGCCGCCATGCTCTTTTACTTTTTCCAAACAGTCGAGGATATAGGTGCGGATTTCTTCCGGTGTACGGCTGCAAAGTACATCCGTATCAATTCCGCCAAAGTTTCCAATGCGCTCCCCATAGCGCTCTACCCACACGCTGAAATGGGCAATACCGTCTTCATTGGAATGTTTTGCATCAATGTTGGCTTTTTCAATAATGTCGTTGAACACGGCAAACAGGTTTCCGCAGGAATGCAGCAGGAAAGGACGACCGGTTTCATGTACCATATCGGTGATACGGCGGTATTGGGGCAGGATATGATTGATGATGTCATCCGTAGGCAGCAGGGTCATGGTGTTAAATCCCAAGTCGTCACCAAAGCGCAGCACACAGTAAGCATCAGAATATTCCCGCAGAAAACGCTCCCAAATAGCAGCCTGGACATCCCCCATTTTACGGAACAGGCTGGCATACAGTTCTTCGTCATCCGAACGCAGGAAGCACAAATCCATATACCCTACCAAATCCTGTACACATTCAAACAGGCCGTTACCAACGCCTCCTACCGCTTTCATCCCCTCGGGACAGGTTTCGGCCAGCATTTTGAAAACCGGGCCGAATTTTTCAAAATAGCGGACAGGCACTTCTTCCCATGGGAACTTTTCAAAAGACTCCCAGTCTTTAATACATCCCTCTTTGTGGGCGCCCAATGCACCGCCGCCCATATCATACAGGATGTCCGTAATGCAGCATTCAAAAGATGCTGTATCATATCCCATAGTTCTCCAAAAGTCCCAATACTGGCAAAAGCCCTTCCGGCTTTCCTCTGGATTCTTGGAAAACATCAAATCATAAGGGCGGTTGCCGGTAATGTCTTCAATCACTTTTGCTCCGATAATATGCTCATAAAGAGGCAGACGGTCTACCCACTGGTTTCTGGCAGCATTGACCAAATTGTGATAATCGGGCTGAAATCCTTCGTAACGGGTATATTCCATAAGAAAAAAACAACTCCTTCCAAAAACGCTTGCAATTATAAATTCAAGTGATATGATAGCTTTATTATAGTCTTTCGTCCAGAAAATGCTATGAAGTTTCCTGCCAAAAATTAGGACAAATCTATTTTGAAAGGAAGAGAAAGCAATGTCAGCTATGGTAGTGATGGAAAATGCATCCGAAACCTTCCAGCTTCCCAATTATCCCATAGAATGTTACCGTTCTGACCATTGGAAATATCAGGAACCCTCTCCCCTGCACTGGCACTTTTGCTGTGAAATGATAGTAATGCATCAAGGAGAAGAGCGGGCACAAATAGGAGAAAACTCTATAACCCTAGAACCTGGAGACGCCATCTATATCCATCCCAGACAAGTACATGAATTTATTCGTACCAGCCCGTTAAGGACCGAGCTGACACTGTTAAAATTTGATACGGATTTGTTGTTTTCTTCAAAAAGCTATGAAGCAGAGCAGCAATACTTATTCCCGTTTTTGCCGGAAAGCGGATATCGCTGCCTGACATTCCGGGGGATTGCCGAAGAAATTGCCCCGGAGCTTGGAAATATCGTAAAAGAAATGGAGGAGCGCACATTTGGTTTTGAATTGCGAATGCGCAATCATATTGGGCTTCTCATGTCGCAGCTGGCAGACCATCTTTCTTCCTATCCGGTACAGGCTTTTGCATTGTCTACCCGGGAACAGGAACAATTTAACCGTTTGCTGCAATACCTTTCGGACCATTTTTATGAGGAGGGCCTGCTGCAGAAGGCATTGGAAATTTGCAATTTGAGCTACAGCTGCTTTGCCGCCAAATTTAAAACCATATTTGGGAAAAGCTTCACGGAATATCTGAGCCATATCCGCATGACCCATGCCAGACAGCTGCTGCTTAACTCCGACGATTCAATTTCCCAGATTGCCGAAGCCTGTGGTTATGGGGATGCCGGGTATTTTACCAGGATGTTCCGAAAAGCTACCGGTACTGCGCCTTTGGCATATCGAAAACAGGAAAAATTACGGCAAGCCTCTCCCCAAAATAGGACTAGCACAGATTTTCCTCTCGAAAAATAGTATGGATACAGGAATGCCTTTGGGCTTTCCTGTATTATGTTGGAGAGAGGAAGCGGTGGAAATGAACGAACCGTTTTTGCTCAGCAGCCTGCGGGACGGGGAGTGTGCCAAAGTTTGGGGGTTGAATGCAGAGGGCTCCATGCGGCGCAGGCTGCTGGACATTGGCCTGACCCAAGGCACCTTGGTAAAATGCCTTTTGCACAGTCCCTTTGGCGACCCGGCAGCTTATGAAATTCGGGGAGCAGTATTTGCTTTGCGGCAGGCGGATTCCTGTCAAGTCCTGCTAAATAGACTGCCGGGAGGAGCCGTATGGGGATGATTGGCCGGGAACGGGTGATTGCATTGGCGGGCAACCCCAACGTGGGAAAAAGTACGGTTTTTAACCGCTTGACAGGAATGCATCAGCACACCGGCAACTGGCCGGGGAAAACAGTTTCCAATGCCCAGGGGAAATGCGTTTTTGAGGGAGAAAGCTACATTTTTATGGATTTACCCGGCACTTACTCCCTGCTTGCCCATTCGGCGGAAGAAGAAGCCGCACGGGATTTTTTGTGCTTTGAACAGCCGGATGCCTGTGTTGTCGTGTGCGATGCTACCTGTTTGGAAAGGAACCTGAATCTGGTACTGCAGGTACGGGAATTGATTCCCCGGACCATTGTGTGCCTGAATCTGATGGACGAGGCCAAAAGGAAAGGGATTACGCTTCATATAAAAAAACTGGAGGAATCTTTGGGAGTCCCCGTTGTACCGGTTTCAGCCCGCAGTGGAAAAGGATTGGAACGACTACTGGAAACGATAGCCCATCGATGCCGGGAGCCAGCCGGAGAGCCGATTGCTGCCCCTTGTATAGAAGGGATTAAAAGAGCAGCGACTGTAGTGGAGCCGGTATTTCGGGAAAAAGGGGTACCGGTACCCAGATGGGCGGCTATGCGCCTTTTGGAAGGGGATACAGCCCTGCATGAAGCTATGGACAAAATCTGGCACGTGGACGGCATCCCACTGGAACGGGCGCTGTATTTTGCAAGGCAAGAGCTGAAGAAGGCCGGGATTGCACAGGAAACACTGGTGGATGAAACGGTTTCCGCCTTGACGGCAGAAGCGGAAAAAATTGCGCAATCAGCGAAAGAAGGCGGAAAAAACTCCAGCTGGGACAGGAAACTGGACAAAATCCTCACAGGAAAATGGACGGGAATCCCTATTATGCTGCTGCTGTTGGCGGTTGTGTTTTGGATTACCATTGTAGGCGCCAATATTCCTTCCCAGTGGCTGGGAGACGGGCTGTTTTTCTTGGGAGAAAAAATGGGAGAGGGTCTTCTATGGCTGGGAGCGCCTGTGTGGCTGGAAGAACTGCTGATTATGGGGATATGGCGGGTTTTGGCGTGGGTCGTATCCGTCATGCTGCCGCCTATGGCGATTTTCTTCCCCCTGTTTACACTGCTGGAAGACTTGGGATATCTGCCGAGGGTGGCGTTTACTCTGGACCATTGTTTTCAAAAAGCCCGCGCCTGCGGAAAGCAGGCTCTCACCATGTGCATGGGGTTTGGATGCAATGCTGCTGGTGTAACCGGATGCAGAATTATTGATTCTCCCCGGGAAAGGCTGATTGCCGTAATGACCAACAGCTTTGTCCCCTGCAATGGCCGATTCCCGGCAATGATTGCGCTGATTACGGTGTTTTTTGCAGGAAGTGCCGGTGTTTTCAGTTCTGCTCTCTCGGCGGTTATGGTAACAGCGGTAGTATTGCTGGGAATTGTTATGACATTTTTGGTTTCCCGGCTGCTGTCAGCTACTCTGCTGAAAGGTGCCCCCTCTTCCTTTACGCTGGAACTTCCTCCCTATCGTCCGCCTCAAATTGGCCAGGTATTGATACGCTCCGTGTTAGACCGTACCCTTTTTGTGTTGGGCCGGGCGGTTTCGGTGGCGGCGCCGGCAGGTCTGGTGATTTGGTTAATGGCCAACCTTAAAATCGGCGACGAAACACTTTTGATGCTGTGTGCTGGTTTTTTGGAGCCCTTTGGGCAGTTTTTGGGAATGGATGGGGTCATTTTGCTGGCTTTTATTCTGGGATTTCCCGCCAACGAAATTGTCGTACCCATTATCGCTATGGCCTATCTGGCACAGGGATATATTTTGGAGCTGGATGTCCCGGCGCTGGGACAGCTGCTGCAGGCCAACGGATGGACTTGGCTGACGGCATTATGCACGATTTTATTTTCCCTGATGCATTGGCCCTGTTCTACTACCTGTTTAACCATTCGAAAGGAAACAGGCAGCTGGAAATGGACAGCCGCAGCATTTTTCCTTCCAACTTTGTGTGGAATGGCTGTGTGTGCAGCTGCAGCAGCTGTAGTCCGTGGGCTGGGGCTCGTATAACTGTTTTGGGCAAATAAAAAAATGATGACAAAACTGTGCATTTTCCTATAGCTTTTTTTCGTCGGAAGTGATAAAATAACACTATAGAAAGTTCTATAAGCTGTCGGTATACAGTTCATTTTCGGCAGCGGATTTTTGGAGGGAGCTTTATTATGAAACTCATTTTTGCAATTGTCAGCAACGATGATAGCAGTGCAGTGTCCTCTGCCCTGACGAAAAATGGCTATTCCGTTACAAAACTGGCAACCACAGGCGGATTCCTGATGGCTGGCAATACCACCTTTATTTCTGGTGTGGAAGATGACCAGGTGGATAAGGTTATCGAAATTATCAGCAAGCAGAGCAGCCGGCGCACTCAAATTGTTCCCAGCACCTCTACTATGGATGTAGGGATGTATTCTTCCTTCCCGGTAGAAGTTACCGTGGGCGGTTCCACCATTTTCGTGCTGAATGTGGACCGCTTCGAGAAGGTATAAATGCGTTTCCCGGATTTTGCTGGAAATCAGGAGATAAAAACGCTCCTGTCATCTATGTTTACAGAAGGCCGCCTTCCTCATGCTATGATTTTGCAGGGGGAGGACGGCCTTGGTAAGCATATGTTGGCGGAGATATTGGCTGCGGCTGCTGTTTGCACGGATGTTGAAAATGCTCCTTGCGGAAAGTGCCCTGCCTGTATCCGGGCGGCTGCCGGTTCTCACCCGGATATCCATCGGGCTCAGGGGAGCGGGGCTTCCCGCTCCTTCCATGTGGAAGAAATTCGCTTTATCCGCTCGGATGTTTATAAAAAGCCCCACGAGGCCCGGTATCGGGTCTATCTTCTTTTTGGGGCTCATACTATGTCGATACAGGCACAAAACGCCCTGCTCAAAGTCCTGGAAGAACCTCCGGCATATGCTCTGTTTATTCTGACTTGCCCTTCCGCCTCTTCTCTGCTGCCTACAGTTTGCTCCCGGGCTCAGATTTTTACCCTTACCCCGCCTCACGAAGAAGAGGCTGTCCAAGCAGTTTTGAAAAAATATCCCCAGGTAACGCAAAAGGAAATGTCCGAAGTGGCCCGGCGATATGATTGTAACATTGGCAAAATGCTGGCTTTCTTTGAAGAAGAAAATCAGGGCGCGGCAGCCGCTATGGCCGCTGCTATTGCTATGGCTGCCTGTTCCCCACAGGGACTGCCCCTGTTGGAGCTGACAGCGCCTATGCTTCGCGACCGGGATTTGATTCGGGCCGTTATGGAACAGCTTCTATTGATTTTCCGAGACGCCTGCTCTATCCGAGCCGGCAGCAGCACCCGCCTTTCAGAGGACGGAGAAAAGGCGGCACGGTATCTGGCGGATAACCTGACCAGAAGCAGGTTGGTACGGCTGCCGGAGCTGGCCCGGGAAACCCGCCTGCGGGTAGATAGAAACGCAAACACATCTTTATTAGTTACGGAGTTTTGCGCACAGCTGCGCTCATTAGCGGGGAAATAAATGGAAAGAAACGGCACAACTGCCGAAAAATAGATTGGGAGGTCCTGAATGGCCATTGTAATTGGAGTGCGTTTTAAAAACGTTGGAAAAATGTATTATTTCGACCCAGGGGATACTCACCCTCAAATAGGAGAACGGGTAATTGTTGAAACTGCCAGAGGGGTAGAGTGCGGCGAGGTCACCATGGAAAACCGGGAGGTTTCCGATGAAAATATTGTACAGCCTTTGAAGAAGCTGATTCGTATTGCCACGAAAGATGACTTGAGCCGGGTAGAGGAAAACCGGAAGCGAGAAAAATCAGCATTTGATATTTGCTGTAAAAAAATTGCAGCTCACAAATTGGAAATGAAACTGGTGGATGTGGAATACACATTTGATAACAGTAAAATCCTTTTCTATTTTACTGCTGATGGCCGGGTGGATTTTCGCGAACTGGTAAAGGATTTGGCCAGCGTGTTCCGCACCCGCATTGAGCTGCGGCAAATAGGCGTTCGGGATGAATCCAAAATGCTGGGCGGAATTGGAATTTGCGGCAGGCCTTTCTGCTGCTCAACTTTTTTGGGCGGTTTTCAGCCTGTTTCCATCAAAATGGCCAAGGAGCAGGGACTGTCTCTAAATCCGGTTAAAATTTCCGGCGCCTGCGGAAGGCTTATGTGCTGCCTCAAGTATGAACAGGAAGCCTATCAGGATTTGCTTCGCTCCACACCAAAAGTCAATGCGGTTGTGATGACTCCTGACGGAAAAGGAACCGTGATTGACCAAAATATCCTTACAGGAATGCTGACCATTCAGCTTGATAAAGCACCAGAGGCCGCGCCTAAAATCTTCCATATGAAAGAAGTAAAAGTGCTTAGAGACGGGCGAATCCAAGTGAATAAAAAAGAATTGGAGCAGCTTCGTTCTTTGGAAAAAGATTAAGAAAATACAGTTTTCAGGTGTATACAAAACTCCCGTCTGATTCCTAACAGGAATGAGACGGGAGTTTTTTGTTAATATGCTTTTGTGTAGATAGAGTAAAAATAAAAAACAGCTGAAGTTATTCTTTGGGACCGGCGGTATGGTGCATGGACAGCGGTTTGACATTAAAGTTGGAGCGGTATTCCGTTTCCTGCCAAAACAGGTCCTCAGCCACCAGACACTCGGGGTTTAATTCCACGCCGTCCAGGATGATTTCCTTGAACTTCTTATAACCGGCCCGGTCAATGAGGTGACCGCCATGGAGATACTCGGGCTTGTAATCCATAACCCATGCGGAAAATTTCTGCCAGTTTTTCAGTACCCCCAGAATGACGTCTTCCGTGGCCCAATTGAGGAACATTTTTCCAGTACGGGGTGTCTGCCGGCCTGTACGGCCACCCAGAATCACCCGGTAGAACTTGGTCTCCTGACGAGTCCAGGCGCTGGTGGGACATACACGGACACACTCACCACAGCCTACACAGCAACAGGCATCCTTTTCCACCTTGCCGATGGCCGGATTGGCCGACAGAACCCGGGTGGCACCGTGCTGACAGGCCCGCACGCAGGCACCGCAGGCGATGCAGCGTTCGGGATGGTACGTCATGCGTGCCACGCCGATAATACCAAAATCGCACAAATGAGCCTTGTTGCAGTCATTGGGACAGCCGGCAATGTTAATCTTGATGTGGTAGTGACTGGGGAAGATGATTGGCTCAATCTTCCGGGCCAGCTCAAAGGTATTGCAGTTACCGCAGATGCAATGGTAATTGCCGATACAGGCGGTGATATTGCGGGCACCAATGGTGGGGTAGCCTTCAGCAGGGTCCCAAGGGTGGGGTTCGTGGGCAATGGTGTCCATGTCTACACTGCACAGCTGGGAGTCCACTTCCTTGATATACGTTTCCAGGTAGGCATTGACCGCCGGGATATTTTCATAGGGGATGCCGGTGATATCAAAGGTCTGCCGGGTGCCGAAGTGAAAGTTGCCATCGCCCCAGGTTTTGGCGATGTGCTCCACATAGCTGAGATACTTGGCGTCTACCGTGCCGCCGGGCACGCGCATCTGCAGCATAAATTCTCTGGGCACCTTGGATTGCCGGTAGCAGTTTAGCCGAACTTTTTTAATGTTGATATCTTGATTCATCTTCTGGCCCCTCCTTTCTCAGTCCACCAAATCCCGGGCCACTGTATAGGGGAATACCGGGCCATCAAGACAGACATATACCTCATCGATACGGCAGTGGCCGCATTTTCCCACTGCACAGGACATTTTGCGCTCAAAGCTCATCCAGACCTTTTCCGGGTCTACCCCGTGTTCCATGAGGGCCAGACCTGTAAACTTCATCATGGGCGGCGGGCCTACCACCACCACAGCATAGTTGTCGTCGAAGGTGTCAAAGGGGATTTCCGGCACAAAGGCTGTGACCATGCCTGTGCGCCAGCCTTCCAGCGTGCCGTTATCCAGAGTGTAAATGGTGGAAAACCGTTTCTTCCATTCTTCCAGTTCACTGTGGAACACAATACCATCAGCGTTCTTAAAGCCGCAGATTAAGTGAACCGACTGAGCATAACTGGGAGTCTGGGCCAGCATATTGAGCATGGAACGGACAGGAGCCAGACCGGTGCCGCCGGTGATGACTACCAGATGCTTGTCCCGGAACTGCTCCACAGGCCAGCCTTTCCCATAAGGGCCTCGCAGGAACAGGGTATCTCCGGCTTCCTTTTGAAAGATGACATCTGTAACCTTCCCTACGGCACGGATGGTAAACTCCAGCCATCCATCGCCTTGAGCCGAGACAGAGATGGGAGCCTCACCAATCATGGGAATCGACAGCTGCATAAATTGGCCATGGGCAGGTCTGGCATCGGTAGCAACCCGAAAGGTCCACTCATGACGGCTCTCTTTTTTGACATTCAGAATTGTACAAGCCTGAGGCTGAACAGGGTTCATCATAACGCAGACCTCCTTTAGTGACTGGCCATAGAAGCCCTGATTTCTTCCACGGCGGCACAGACTTTGTTAACAGTGGCAGAAATAGAGATTAGCTCGGGGCAGCGATGAGTACAGCGGCCGCAGCCCACGCACATGTGCTCCTCACCGAACCGGGCTTTATAGTCATAGAATTTGTGGAGCACCTTGTAGCGCATACGGTCGGCAGCGGTGGAGCGAAACTCCCGCTGACCGGCCATCTGGTCGAAGCCGGCAATCTGGCAGGAGGCTGTCACACGGCGGCGTTCGCCCACCTCTGGGTTATCACCATAGATGATATCCCGAGTGGTGAAGCAAGTACAGGTAGAGCAGGCCACGGTGCAGGCGCCGCAGGAGATACAGCGGCTGTTGAATTCCTGCCACATGGGGTGGGTTTTAAGAGCCTTGCGAACTGCTTTATCACTGAGGTCAGGAACGATGACCTGCAGCTCATTTTTCTCCACAAAGGTATGAATGTAATCGGCCTGGGGCATATCCTGAAAGTAGGGAGAGAGGGATTCATCGGCCACCTGAACCAGCAGCCGGTCGGCGGAGAACTTTAGAGCCAGCGCGTAATTATCGGTGCGGTTGGTACCCATGGACACACAGAAGCAGGTATCGTCACCGCCGCCGCAGTCCATGACGGCGAACTTCACCAAATCACGGACCCGGGTGTAGTACAAATCGTTATAACCGCCGTTTCCGGCGTAGATGCGGGCTTGAATCCGTTGGGCATTGATGTCACAGGGGCGGGCCAGCAACAAAATCGGTTTCGTTTTGGCTTTACTGGCACGATATTCGTCTTCGGTAAAATAAAAAATGGCTTGCTGAATGGGAGTGATGACTTCTTTGGCTGGATAATCGGACTTGGTATCCCATACAATGTCGGCAAAATCATCTACTTCAGCATACCGAATGATATCGGTGTCGGAGTAGCGGCCCTGTTTGGGAAACCGTTTTGGTGCATAGACACGGTAGTCTTTCTTCAGCGCGCGCAGCACGGCGTCTGCCTGGGAGACAGAGAGAGAAAAGCCCATGTTTCAGTACCTCCCTTAATATAAGTGTGCCATTGAAAACTGTCCGTCCCGGAACCGCTCAGCGGGGATGAATGCGGTTTGTGTCAGTTCCACAGAGAATTTCCATATAGCCAGTATCAGTATATCATAGATTACAAAGCTTGAATAGTAGCATTGAACAAATATCAACGCATGACCAATTTGATTTTGATACACTATGATATGTTACGATGATACCGATAGAAAAACTTCCTTTGTAGTATAAAACTCTGTGAAGCCTTTTGTTTCCCAGCCTTTTCAATTTGTAAAATTTCTGTAGGGCCCCCAGGAGAATTTGCAAAAGTTATTGCAATTTTTCTAAACATCATTATAATAAAGGTATAACAAAATTAGGAGGTGCCCACCATGGCATATGTTATTAATGATTCCTGCATTTCCTGCGGCGCTTGCGCTGCTGGCTGCCCCGTAGAGGCTATTTCCGAGGGCGATGGCAAGTACGAGATTAACGCTGACGTTTGCATCGATTGCGGCGCTTGCGCAGATGCATGTCCCGTTGGTGCTCCCGAGCAGGGCTGATTACTGGACAAGTCCAAGTCAAAAAGCAGGGCATGATGATATGCTCTGCTTTTTTTCGTTGTGGAAGGCAATCTCTGATTTTTGCAAAGAAAGAAGGAAACTTCATGGCCTGCGGCACTTGGGAACCCCTTTCTCCGGGAATTTCCGTTTTGACAAGCCCCCAGCATACTTTTAATACGGACACCATTCTGTTAGCATCTTTTTCTGCGCCAAAACGCCATGAGCTTTGTGCCGACTTTGGGACAGGCTGTGGAACCATTCCGTTGTTTTGGGCTGGCAGAAGCAGCCCAAAACACATTTGGGCCATAGAGCTGCAGGAACAGGCGGCCAAACAGGCAGAAGAATCTGTACAAAGGTGCGGCCTTTCAGAAACAATTACCGTTATACGGGAAGACTTGCGGACACTGCCCCGGATTCCCGGAATGGAAGAGCTGCATCTAATCGCCTGCAATCCACCCTATCAGGCTGCGGGAACAGGGATTATCAGTGCCGGAAGCCAGGAGCAATTGGCCAGACATGAGCTTTCCTGCACCATGGAAGATGTGGTACAGGCGGCCTTTCCCCGTCTGCGATGGGGGGGAAGGCTGTGCATTTGCCAGCGTCCCCAGCGTTTGACCGATGCGATGGTTCTTTTTCGGCAAAAAGGGCTCGAGCCCAAACGGCTTCGTCTGGTACAGCAGCGGCCCGAAAAAGCCCCTTTTCTGTTTTTGCTGGAAGGGCGCAGGGGAGGAAAACCGGGATTAGTAGTAGAGCCAACGCTTTTGATTGAAAATGGTCAGGGCGGCCTTTCCCGGGAAATGGAAGAAATTTATGGAGAATATCGTCAGGGAGCCGGGAGTACCCCGGACAGAAAAAGCCCAAAAGGAGAGGAAACAGTATGAGCGGGATTTTGTATGTGGTGGGGACCCCTATTGGAAACTTGTCGGACTTTTCTCCCCGGGCACAGGAAATCCTTTCGGAAGTGGACTTTATTGCCGCAGAAGATACCCGGGTTACACTGAAGCTGTTAAATCATTTTGATATTAAAAAACCCATGGTCAGTTACTTTGAGCACAATAAATATCAGCGGGGAGAGATGATTTGCCAGCGGATAGAAGCAGGGGAAAATTGTGCGTTGGTGTCTGATGCCGGTATGCCGGCAATTTCGGACCCAGGAGAAATGTTGGTGGCTCAGTGCGCAGAGCGTAACATTCCTGTTTTGGTTGTACCAGGGCCAAGCGCCGTGGTATCGGCACTGGCAATTAGTGGGCTTCCCACAGGGCGCTTTACTTTTGAAGGCTTTTTGAGCACCGCCAAAAAAAGCCGCCGGGAACATCTGGAAGAAGTCCGGGGAGAAAAACGCACCATGGTGTTTTATGAAGCTCCGCACAAGCTTTTGAGCACACTGGAGGATATGCTGTCTGCATGGGGAAACCGGAGAATCGCCATTGTCCGGGAATTGACAAAAATCCATGAAGAAGTGCGCCGTACCACGTTGGAGGAAGCCGTGGCATTTTATGAAGAAAATACGCCAAAAGGGGAATTCGTTTTGGTGATTGAAGGGGCAAAACCAGAGGAAACCAATGAAATGACGCCAGAACAGGCTGTGCGTTTGGCCCGCGATTTGATGGAACAAGGGTATTCTGCTTCAGAGGCTGCCAAAGAAGCCGCTAAAGCTTCTTCTTTAAAAAAGGGAGAATTATATCGGAAATTGATGGAAGAAAAATAACAATATTGGTGAGGAGTTTGGCTTATGAAAAAAATAGAAATCCATCCGCTTGCAGGAAGCGAAGCCCGTTTGGTGGGTTATCTGCATCAAACACTGGACGAAATGCCGGAACATCGGACAAAGCGCCCCTGTGTGGTAGTATTTCCCGGTGGAGGCTATGAGTTTTTGTCTGAACGGGAAGCCGACCCCGTAGCTTTGTCCTTTTTTGAGAGAGGGTATCAGGCTTTTATTTTATATTATTCTCTTGCAGAAAAGGCAAAAGATATGCAGGTACTTATGGAGGCTTCTGCTGCTGTTATGGCCATCCGTGACCACAGTGAGGAGTGG
Organism: Clostridiales bacterium; assembly: GCA_019418545.1. Lineage (GTDB taxonomy): Bacteria > Bacillota > Clostridia > Oscillospirales > Acutalibacteraceae > Heritagella_A. Next base: position 78,716 of record DYBQ01000004.1, read on the forward strand.
AACATTCAGGAAGAAAAAATTGCAGTATGCGGTTTTTCCGCAGGCGGCCATGCAGCGGGCAGTTTGGGAGTTCTTTGGAGGCATCCGCAGCTTTTGGAAAAAATGGATACCTGTGGAGGAAAAAACCGCCCCAATGCTATGATTTTGTGTTACCCAGTGATTACTGCCGGGGAATTTGCTCATCAGGGCTCCTTGCGCTGGATTTCGGGAAGCCCTCAGGGAACAGAAGAAAACGAGTTTTGGGCGCTGGACCGTCATGTAAATATGGAAACTCCGCCGGCTTTTCTTTGGCATGTTGTTGAGGATGACTGTGTTCCAGTGGAAAACACCCTGTTGATGATAAATGCACTTCGCAAAAACAAAGTTCCCTTTGAATGTCATTTGTATCCTTATGGAAGTCACGGAATGTCTGTATGCTCTCAGGAAGTAGGGAAGGCCGAACCTCATGTGGGTTCGTGGGTTACTTTGTGCCAACAGTGGCTGGAAGGGTTGTTTTCTTTCCCTTATTGAAAGAAAAACAGATAAAAAGGATAAAAAAGGAAAATTTGGTGTAATTTCCTTTACATCCCTGCCGAATCATGCTATGCTTATTGTAATAGGTATTTTGCATAGAAAGTAACTGATAACGGGGGGGTCTGTATTGAAAAAAGAGAAAGAAAAAGAGAAAAAAAGAAAACGCGATAAGGCGGCTGTCTCTGCTAGGGATACAGACGAAATGGCCCCTTCATTCTCTGTAGAGTTTCCGGCTGTAACGGAAAAAGAGGGAAACCTGGACAGTATGATGTGCCTTCGGCAGGCGTTGGAGCAGCTAGGCGGAAAATGGCGGCTCCAGGTTTTGTGGAGTTTACGTGGGGGAGAAGGGCTTCGGTATGGAAACATCAAAAGTGCCATTCCTGGAATTACCGACATGATGTTGAGCCAGAGCCTGCGCGAGCTTTGCCAAACTGGATTGGTGGAGCGCCGTCAGTTCCAAGAAATCCCTCCGCGGGTGGAATATCGTATTCTTCAGCAGGGAAGCTCTTTACTTCCGGTAATCGGTTGGTTAATTGATTGGCAGAAAAACAGAAATGCTGAAATGCCTCCTCAAGGATAATTTTATAAAAGGGATAAAATGCCGGGCCTGCGTGGATAACAAAGCCCGGCTTTTTGTTTTGAATAGGAAAAAACAAAAGAGGGAGGGAATTGCTTGTTTTCAAAAACATATGAGGGAGCAGACTTCCGAGACGAAAATTGGGAGGAAAAAAATCTTGTCGGAGTCGTTTTTTCTGGATGTAAATTCCACGGGGTTACGATGACAGGATTGACAACTCAAAATTGCCAGTTTATAGACTGCGACTTTTCTTTTACAAGGCTGGAGGGCAGCCGTCATTTACGTACTGCATTTCTCAATTGCCGGTTTTATGGTGCCAGTCTCTTCGGAGCCGAACTGGTAGAATGTAAAGGCTCTGGCAGTAACTTTTCTGGTGCTGTATTGACAGGAATGACGATTTGTGAAGGCAACTATATGTTTTCAATATGGGACAGAGCCTCTCTTGCAAAGATGGATTTGCATGGATGTAACTTTCAGGGCGCCAATTTTTCGGGAGCAGATTTGGAAAAAACAGATTTATCCAATTGCAACCTTCGTCAGGCAATTGTACAGGGGGCAAACCTGAAAGAGGCAGACTTGCGGGGCGCAAAAATTGAAGGGGTAGATTTAAAAAGTGCGCAAATGAAACAGACAAAGATTGATTTGGAGCAAGCCGTTTTATTAGCAGAAAGCTTGGGAGCGGTGTTGGGATAAACGGAGACTATAAATTGAAACCCTTTATTTCAAATGATATAAAGCAAAAAGATGTTGTCAAACTTTGACAACATCTTTTCTTTTCATTTTTGTATTGACAGAAAAGTCCCTATCAAAAATATATATTGTATACAGATTGTATATATTCGCGATTATTACACAATATATAGACAATTCGTTGGATTCTTCCTTGACATCAGAGAGAGGGGGCAGTACAATAATAATATTCACGCCCACGCCTGTTGGGCGAATTTCACATAGAAAGGCCGGAGCCAAGTTATGGAACCACAAATCCGCAAGCGCAATGGCGAATTGGTACCCTTTGATGCCGCAAAAATCCGCAGCGCTGTTTTTAAAGCGAATATACGTCTCACACAAGAACCCCTTTCTCCCAAACAGCTGGACGAATTAACGCAGCAGGTGTCTAAACGGGCATTGGAAGAGAATTTGATTCCCACAGTGGAGCAGGTGCAGGATTTGGTAGAGGAAATGCTGATTGCCCATGGCTATGCCCAAACTGCCAAAGCCTATATTTTATATCGCGATGAGCATCGGAAAGCCCGGGAGTTTGACCCGCAGCTGATGAAAACTTATGAAAATCTGACGTTTCGCTTAAATCGTGACGAGCAGGAATATCGGGGAATCAATGAAGATACCGCCATGGGAACCATGCTGGAATATGGCTCTGAAGGGGCCAAGGTATATTATGACGCGAATGTTATCCCGCCAGAGGTCTCCAAAGCCCATCGGGAAGGGGACATCCATATCCACGACAAGGATTTTTATGCTCTGACGGAAACCAGCTGCCAAATTGACCCGGTAACCCTGTTCCATGGAGGATTTTCTACCGGACATGGATATTTGCGGGAGCCCAACGATATTCGCAGCTATACAGCATTGGCCTGCATTGCCATTCAGGCTAACCAGAATGAGATGCACGAAAGCCAGGGAATTCCTAACTTTGACTATGCCATGGCCCCTGGTATTGATAAAACCTATTGTAAGGCCTATTTTGCTGCAATAGCACAGTATCTGCAAATTCTTCTTGGCTTTGAGCATAAGGATGCCATTGCACTGGTAGAAGAGATGAAACGTGAATTGGGAAAAGATGTGGCACTCTATCATACTGAGCATTATGGTGAGAAAATGATAGACTGGCTTCCTGCCCACCAGGCAGAAAATGGATTTCAGCCGGTTTCGCTGGAAGAGGCACGGGCCGCCCATGAATATGCCGTTAAAAAAGCGGAAATTGAAACCGATGAAGCCTGCTGGCAGGCTATGGAAGCATTGATTCATAACCTGAACACCATGAATTCCCGGGCAGGAGCCCAGGTTCCCTATAGCTCTTTGAACTACGGCACAGATACCACTCCCCAGGGCCGAATGGTAATTCGCAATTTATTGAAGGCTACCCAGGCAGGATTGGGAGACGGCGGTATGCCTATTTTCCCCGTGCATATTTTTAAGGTAAAAGAGGGAATCAATCTAAATCCTGGAGAGCCCAACTACGACTTATTCCAAATGGCCATTCAGGTAGCCTGCCAGCGGGTATCTCTTCATTTTTCCTTTTTGGATGCGCCGTTTAATCTGCGCTGGTATCGTCCCGACGACTATCGTACTGAAACAGCCTATCAGGGGAATAATATTCGGGTAATGGAAAACGTGGCAGAGCCTTCCTGTATCACTTCCTGCGGAAGGGGAAATCTGAGCTTTACGTCTATTAACCTGCCGCGGATTGCGTTGGAGTCAAATGGCAGCTTTGAAAAATTCTGTGCTATCTTGGAAAAACGGTTGGAATTAACAGCCCGTCAGCTTCGTCAGCGTATGGAAATCCAGGGAAGGAGACGTGCCTATAACTATCCCTTCCTGATGGGTCAGGGAGTGTGGATTCACTCTGATTCTCTATATCGGGATGATGAAGTGGAAAAAGTTTTGCAGCAGGGCACTTTGAGCATTGGCTTTGTAGGACTTGCTGAAGCTTTACAGGTACTCACCGGTCATCATCACGGGCAGTCAGAAGACAGCCAGCGGCTGGGCTTGGAAATTATCGGGAGAATGGCAAAATTCACCGAAAAGAAATGTAGGGAAACCAAATTAAACTGGAATTTGATTGCTACCCCTAATAAAGGGACGGCTATGCGCTTTGCACGGCTCGATAGGAAAAAGTTTGGAGAAATCCCCGGAATTACCGATAAAGAAAAGTATACCGAATCTTTTTTAATCCCGGAAGATGGCTCCGTCAATGTCTATCAGCGGATTTATTTGGAAGCGCCTTATCATGCACTCACTTTGGGAGGGCATTTATGCCGCGCCGAGCTGGACAGCAATGAGCCCGAAAAGGAGCTGGAAAAAGTACTTCACGCCATGAAAGATGCGGGGATTGGATACGCATTGGCAGGCCCCCGGTCAATTTATCAGTCTGCCGCCGGTCAAACATTGTAATTTGCAGGGGATGGATTTTATAATGGAAAAAAATTTGCGGCTGTTTGGTATTGTAGAAGAATCCGTAGTCGATGGTCCTGGATTTCGTTATGCAGTTTTTGTGCAAGGCTGCCCTCATGGCTGTCCTGGCTGCCATAATCCCGATTCACATGATTTTCATGGCGGGACCATACGGGATATAGACTCTATCTTTGAAGATATTTGCTCCAACCCATTGCTTCGAGGTGTCACATTCAGTGGGGGAGAGCCCTTTTGTCAGGCGGGACCCCTGGCAAAATTGGCCCAAATGGTTCATGAAAAAGGGCTGGATGTTATGGTATACTCTGGGTGGACATTGGAAGAGCTGTGGAAAATGCAAAATCCAGAAGTACAGTCACTGCTGGAACAGGCAGATTATCTGGTGGACGGCCCTTTCCTTTTGGAGCAGCGGGATATTGAACTAAATTTTCGAGGAAGTGCCAACCAACGGGTGTTGGACATGAAAAAAACCCGGGAATCAGGTGTTCCGGTGTGGGCAGATTTTGCTTGAAATAACCGATAAAAAAGGCCGCTCTGGTTTAAATACCAGAACGGCTTTTTGTTATCTTTGACTCCCATGTATAGGCATTGGAGTTTTTTTATTTATTGCCAAAAATTATTTTAATGTATCCACTGCCATATTGGCACAGGCATTTAAATCCATTTTTGCCAAATTCCCCTGCAAAAATTCATAATAGCCCTGTGCTGCCACCATCGCAGCGTTATCACCACAATAACATAGCTCTGGCCGATAAAACTCCCATCCTCGTTTTTCACATTCTTCTTCCAGCCTTTTCCGCAGCAGGCGATTAGCCGACACACCACCAGCAATCACCAGTTTTTGTACGCCGGTTTGCCTTGCAGCCGATACGGTGTTACTTACCAAACAATCCACCACTGCCTTGCGGAAAGAAGCCGCCATATCTGGGATACAGATTTCCTGCCCCTTTTGTGCGGCATTGTGCAGTTGATTGATAACGGCTGTTTTTAAGCCCGAAAAGCTAAAATCCAGCGGTGCGCCGGTTACGCTGGGATGGGGAAATTTGTATGCTTCTGGATTGCCCGTTTCCGCCAGCTTGTCAAGATGCACGCCTCCGGGATAAGGCATTCCCATTGCCCGGGCTGCTTTATCAAAGGCTTCTCCTGCCGCATCGTCCCGAGTACGTCCCAAAATATGAAGCTGCGTATAATCCTCTACTTCAATAATATGGGTATGTCCTCCAGATACTACCAGACATAGAAACGGTGGGGTTAAATCCAGGTTTGTCAAATAGTTTGCAGCAATATGGCTCCGAAGATGATGTACCGGTACCAGTGGCTTATCCGCAGACATTGCCAGTCCTTTTGCAAAATTCACCCCTACCAGCAGTGCCCCAATCAATCCGGGAGCATAGGTAACAGCAATGGCATCAATATCGTCTAATGAACAATCTGCGTCCTCCAAAGCCTGCCTTACCACTCCGGAAATGGCCTCACTGTGACGGCGGGAAGCGATTTCGGGCACCACGCCGCCATATAATTTATGCTCCTCTACCTGAGAGGCCACCACGTTGGACAGAACTTTTCGCCCATCCTCCACAACAGAAGCAGCTGTCTCATCACAGGAGCTTTCAATTCCTAAAATACGCATAAGGAAACATCCTTTCTTTTTTCAAAAAACGCCTGGGCATCCCCTACCGGGTTTGATGGCCGGTCAGTGTTGTTGATTTGTTGCTTCTTCTGATTTTTCATGATAAAATACCTGTCCTTGCTTTTTCTTATTTTTCCACAAAGAATATAAAAAGTAAAAAACAGGAATCGTGAGAAAGAATAGCCAAGCTATACTCCATTTATCAAAAATAAATCCAGCTATCAAAAATAGAATGGTGACGATAATAGGATATCCGTTATAAATTCCTAAGTAGTATACAGGAATTAACAGAAACAGTATCCACATCGGATGCCATAAATTCCATACAGCCCCTAATACACAATATAACAAACAAATAAGGATTGGAAAAGCACCACCAAGCCGTGCCAATATTCCACCATTTGATTCATTTTCCAAATTATTTGTACATGTGGAACTGTCATTTATGGTTTGATTTTCCGAAGGAAAAGTATGCGAAGCCGTATGAGGACAAGCGTCCGTTGTCTCAGAGGATTGTGATTCCTCATTACCAAGAGAGGTTTTCACCTGTTCATCCCCCAGCAGCAGTTCATCCAGAGAAATCCCATATAATCTGGACAGGGCTATCAGATTATCCGTATCTGGTGATGATTCTGCCCGCTCCCATTTGGACACTGCCTGACGGCTGATTCCTAATTTTGCAGCCAACTCTTCTTGTGAAAATCCTGCCTGCTTTCGGAGTTTGGAAAACCGCTCTGCCATTATCAAATTCATATCTATCCTACTCCTTCTGATAATTTTTAGGTGATGCAGCTGCTTCCAGTATACAAATATAGAGAAAAAACACCACCAACTATCGGTTGAGCAGGGGCGCAACTATTGGTTGCGGAGTGTAAGTGTCATAAGCAGGGCGTCTTCCACCGGCTCCTGATAAAACCGGGGCCGCCTTCCGGCTTGCTCAAACCCCAGGGATTGATATAGAGAAATAGCGGCCTGATTGGAAACACGTACCTCTAATGTGAGAAACAGACCGTCATGTTGTTTGAGCCAGGCAATGAGCGTCTCTATCAGCTCTTTTCCCACACCTTTTCTGCGTGCATGAGGAAAGACTGCCAAATTATCCATATACCCTTCTCCACACACGACATGCATTCCAACATAACCCAGCACTTGCTCGTTTTCTTCTGCTACCAAAAAAACTGCCTGGGGATTTTCCAGCTCTTCTTTCAGTGCTTCCCGGCTCCAAGGTTTCGAAAAGCAGCACACTTCTAGGCGGGCCACCTGTTCCAGGTGCTTCTCTGCCATGGGAAAAATCTTCATTTATCCAATCCTTCCCGAACTATAATACGGTCATGAATCCGCTGTTCTATCAGGTTACGGCAATGCCGATAATTATTAATGCTCCCCCCATAAGGGTCTGCAATGTCCAGAAGTATCACCTTTTCTTCTGGCACCCCTGCATCCAAAAGGACTGCTTTCTGGTCTGCGGTCATAACCGCCAGAATATCCCATTCCTTTACCATCTCTTCCGTCAAACAATGGGCACGGTGCTCGGAAATATCCACACCGATTTCCCGGCATACCTGTTTTGCCCAAGGGGTTACCTTTTGACCTTTTACAGCAGAGATACCCGCACTGGCACATTCTGCCCAAGGTTCAGGCCAATCCAAAAGCATTTTTTTAAAAATCCCTTCAGCCATGGGGCCGCGGCAGGTATTTCCGGTACAGATAAATAATATTTTCTTCATTCCCAGTTCTGTCCTTTCTCAAATCCGCTTTTTATAACGGAGGAGCCTTTAAGAGATGCGAAGAAAATTTGAGGTGTTTGTTAACAAAACCCCAAAATTCGTTTTGCATTCTCGCTGAAAATCATTTCGTTTTCTTCTTGCGTAAGTCCCAAAGAAAGCAGTGTATTCACTTCGGATTGATGGGACCACATGGGAAAATCATCCCCAAAAACAATTCTTTCTGCCCCATAAGCACGGATAATTTCCTTTGCACGGACTTTTCCCAAAAATTCAAAGGAACTGGAAGTATCCAGCCAACAACGGCGGTTTAGAAGATACTCCATCGCCAAGTCCCACAAAGACCATCCTCCAAAATGAGCAGCCACTACATCCAGACGGGGGAACTCATCCAAAACATGTGCCAGCCGTTTGGGGTGGGAATAATCATAGCGATAGTCCCCACAGTGGATTAAAATGGGAGCGCGCCCCTGTAAAGCATCATAAATCGGGAACATTTCCGGGTCATCCATGTGGAAGCGCTGGACGTCAGGATGGATTTTAATGCCATGAAGCCCCATTTGCAAACATCGCTCCACTTCCTCCACTGCGTTTTCCAGGCCAGGATGGATGGTGCCAAAACCAATCAGCCGGCATGGGTATTCTTCACAAGTCTCTTTGATAAAATTATTAATACTCACAACTTGGCGGGACACAGTTGCAACTGACTGTACCACAAACCGGTCAATCCCAGCTGAATCCCCGCTTTGAAACAGCGCCTCAATACTCCCCACATTCTCCATGGGAATCGAATAAAAATCCCCGACACTATGTGAAGCCTTTTCTGCAATTTTATCAGGATAAATATGTGCATGAAAATCAATGATTTCCATACTGCACATCGCCTCCAATCCGCAACCATATTTCTCACACTATTATGGTACCAAATTCCATTTCCTCCGGCAAGAGAAAACCGTTTTCTTTTATTAGTTTTCTTTCACATTGGGTCAGGATACCTACTTCTCTTTTGCCAAATTCCTGTCCAAAAACCATCCAAACTCCCGCTCTACCACTTCTTTTTCCCCGGAAGTATAGTAGGAATGCCAGGAACTTTGGAGCCAGACTACCCGGCAAGAAGCCTGCCTCATCCCGGAAGAAAGGTCAATGGCGCTGCGCCATTTTACTGTTTCATCTTTTCTGGATTGGATTATGGTAACGGGTACCCGTACCTTGGGCAATTCTTCCCGAACCCGCTCCATCAGCTTTTGCAAGTCTGCCACCCGGGGGAGCATTTGTAAATATTGGGGAATCGGCATCCGCTGCACACTGTTTACCTGCCGATAGCTTCTGGACACCACATCCAAATATTTTTGCGGTGCAAAAACAGCTTTCAAACCGTTTTTGGTTCCCCGGGCTGTAAAATGGATGGAAAGAGGGGTGTTGAGTAAAAACACACCTGCCACATGGTTTTCGGGGAACAGGCTGGCATGAAGTGCCAAAAGCCCTCCCATTGAATGGCCTACTACCAATACACGCGGGTATTTCACGGCATATTGCCGGATTCGCTGCATGGCAAATCGTACCCACTGTCTTCCTGGGGTTCGGGTAAATTCCCTTCCAGAACCTCCATGGCCCGGAAGCAGGAGCGAGGCAATACTATACCCCTTTTCCCAGGCAATGGCAGACAAATCCCAAAACTGGCTGGGACTTCCAAAAAAGCCGTGAATAAAAATGACAATTGTATCTGACCCTTCTCTTTCCCGATAGTATGGCCGGTGAGGATGCTCTCTGTCAAAGGGTTCCACAGAGTCACTCCCTTCGATATACTAAAAAGTCAAATCGGATTTCAGTAGTCAGCTGGTCTGTTTGTGCCAGCCGGAGGCTGCCCGATTCCGGCGTTTTCCAATAATAGGGGGTCATGGCAAACAAATTTTGAATTTGTTCTGCATCATGCAAAACCAGCAAATCTTTCACTGTTTCTCGCCGTACAAAACGAAACCCAGGATAGTCTGTCTCCCGATACTCATTCTCATACGGGGCATCATACAGAATCTCTTTTAATCCATACAAATGCCTGGGTCCCGGCACTGCCAAAATCATCACACCCCCGGCTTTTACAACACGGGCACACTCTTTTGGCACAATCGGGGCAAACACATTTGTAAAACAATCCACACTGTCATCCGCCATAGGAATGGCAAAAGCACTGGCTACCGCAAACTGACATCCTTTATATTTTCCAGCCGCTGCCCGCACTGCCGATTTGGAAATATCAAATCCGGCTATTTGGACATCCAGCCCCTTTTTCTGCAAAAATGCCTGCATTTTCCCGGTATAATAACCTTCTCCACAGCCGGCATCCAGCAAGATTGGAGCTTCCTTTCCCTGTAAAAACTCCCATGATAAGGCACATAGCCGATTGGCAAACACGTCATAGGCGCCGCTTTCCAAAAAAGCCCTTCGGGAAAGCACCATTTCTTTGGTATCTCCCGGCTCTTTTGAGTGCATCCGGTTTACCGGCAGCAAATGGGTATATCCTTGCCGGGCGCGGTCAAAGCTGTGTCTCTCTGGGCAAATCAGGCGTGTTTTTTCCGTCAAAAGCCCCTGCCCACAAATGGGACAGGCAAACAGGCTCTTTTCTATCATCACGCTTCCTCCCGCTGCATGGCGTATAAATCCTGCACCAGCTTCTCCAAATCCTGGAAAGTACACAGTTCCCCGGCACGACGGCGGAATTCTGCGGCGCCTCTCATGCCATGCAGATACCATCCCACATGTTTTCTGGCCTCCTGCATTCCCACACGTTCACCTTTTTCCTCACAAAGGGCCTGCATATGCCGCAGCATAACCAGCATTTTTTCGTTGAACCCTGGCGGTGGTATAATCCGGCAGCTGTCTGTCAGATACATGTTGATTTGCTGAAAAACCCATGGATTTCCCAGCGCTCCCCGGCCCACCATAACTAAATCACAGCCGGTTTTCTCCAGCATCAAAGCAGCAGACTGGGCATCCTTCACATCTCCGTTTCCGATTACCGGAACTTTTACCGCTTCCTTTACCTGTCGGATTGCATCCCAATCGGCTGGCGGCTGATACATTTGGGTACGGGTTCTGCCATGTATACAAATAGCGGCAGCACCTGCCTGCTCACAGATTTTGGCCACTTCTACACAGTTTACACTGTTTTCGTCCCAACCCTTTCGAATTTTTACGGTAACCGGCACATCTACAGCTCGGCTGACCGCTTCCACAATTCTTCCGCACAAGTCGGGATTCTTCATCAAAGCACTGCCGCTTCCGTTATTGGCAATTTTGGGAGCTGGGCACCCCATGTTAATGTCAATTGCATCGGGAGAAAACTCCATAGCCTTTTGCGCGGCAAAGGCCATCACCTCTGGTTCATCTCCAAAAATTTGAATTGCCGCGGGATGTTCACTTTCGTCCAGACGCATAAGCAGGGGCGTTTTCTTATCTTTAAATTGCAGAGCTTTTGCACTAACCATTTCGGTTACACAATAGGCCGCACCAAACTGGCGGCACAATTTTCGAAAAGGTCTGTCGGTTACGCCAGCCATTGGCGCCAAGACAGCCTTTCCCTGAATTTCCATGGTTCCGATTTTCAAAACACATCGTTTCCTTTCGGCTTTTTCAATCGTTATCAGTATACCACTTCTCAGCCCCTGGGAAAAGTGGTATACTAAAATAATCCCTGGAAGGGACGGCGGCATTATGTGGCTTTGAGATTTGTTTAGAAACTGCTGTCCGTTCTTTTCCCGGGAAAAGGAGGACTTTTCATGGCCAAAAAAGAAGAAAAAACCAATGTAATGAGAATACTGGACAAAGCGAAGATTCCATATCGCCATTATGCCTATGATGCTTCCGACGGGCATATTGACGGGGAAGCGGTTGCCAAAAAGCTGGGGCAAAATCCCGAACAGGTTTTTAAAACGTTGGTGACACAGGGAGCTTCGGGAGGATATTTTGTATTTGTAATTCCCGTACAAAAGGAATTAAATTTAAAAGCGGCGGCCAAGGCTGTAGGGGAAAAATCGGTCTCTATGCTCCATGTAGCCGATTTGCTGAAAATAACCGGATATATTCGGGGGGGATGTTCCCCCATTGGCATGAAAAAGCAGTATCCAACCGTTATTGACGAAACCTGTGAGCTTTTTGACACCATTATTTTTAGTGCAGGACGAATTGGTACCCAGGTAGAAGTGGCTCCTGATGATTTGATGAATTTGATTTCTGCTTCGGCTGCGGCCATTACTGCATAATAAATCAGGTGAAAACAATACCCCTTTTACACACCTATTATAGTTTGTCAAAAAATTAACCATATGTTATAAAATTAACAATTCTTGACATATTTTTCTATATAGTTTATATTAAAGGTGTTATTAAATGAAAGGGGTGTTTCAGTCTATGTCATCAAATCCTCTCCTCCTGTTGGACAACAGCGCTATGATGTCCGTTATCAATCGGGGCGTCTTTAAATGTACTGACGTTACTTTTGAAGAAGCCAAAGCCATTTTGGAAATGCACGATGAAGATGATGTGATTCAGTGTTTTACCAATATGGATATTCAAAACATCATTTTTGGCTATCTTGGAATTGAAAAGCGTAATTTCCAATATAAGCATATTCGGGATATGAAGGTTATGCAGGACGGTTTGGTGTTCAAGCTATATGTAACGCCATCTGAAACGCAGCCCGTCATTATAACGGATAAGGGAAACGAAGCGAAAAAAATCCAAAATATCTATGTTTATTGCCAAATGATTTCTCGTATCGAATAAATCTTATCAAACACAAAAACCGCCGGAAGTCTCCGGCGGTTTTTGTGTTTAGTTTTTCCTACTGTTTTTTTCTTTTTGCTTCGTTTTCATGGATGGCGCACTGCCTTCATTTTTATGGAGATTTCCTGCAATGCCCTGTGTTTTTTCAATCAGCTTGGCTAATTTCGCCCGTTCACGTCTGCGGCGGCTCTCTTTTATATTACTGATAGGCCCGCCTCCAGCAGGCCTCCCCAGCAATTCTTCTACATCGACTTCCTCATCCAGCTGCGCTTTGCTGATATGCCTTTGAGAAAGACGGTTCTTTACAGCCTGTGTAAATAAAGCATAAAGCACTGAGGTAGCCGGGATTCCAATGAGAATCCCACCAATTCCCATAAGGCCGCTGCACACAATAACAGCCAAAAGAACCCAAATTCCCGGCAGGCCAATGGAAGTTCCTACTACCCGAGGATAAATTAAATTTCCTTCCACCTGTTGAAGAATCAGCAAAAAAATTGTAAACCACAAGCTGTTCCAAGGGAATTCTCCCCAAGGGGTAGAAATTAAAAGGATAAAAATTCCCGAGAACATACTGATATATGCACCAAGTAAGGGAATTAAACTGAATACACATACCAAGGTACTGATTAGCAGGGCATAGGGCAGACCAATAATGCTCATTCCCAGATAACACAAAACCCCAAGAATAAGAGATTCTGTTAACTGACCGGCAACAAAGCCGGAAAAAATCCGGTTGGTAATCGCTGCAATCTCTATAATCCGGCGAACCCGATGGGCTGGCAGGAAAGCATATAATACCCGGCGCATACCGCGAACCAGATGTTCTTTTTTGGAGAGCATATATGCAGAAAATATCATGCTCATCACCAGGGTAAACATACCAGAAGCCACAGAGGACGTAATGACTACTGCTGTACTGTATACATTTCCCATAAAATCCGATGCCATTTGGCTGGCCTGGGCAATTACCGAAGGCCAATCAATTTGGAGTAAATCAATTTGAGAAGTATCTATATTTAACTCGGTTAGTTGCTGATTGACCCAAAGCCCTACACTCCGCAGATAATCTGGGATGTTATTTACAAACTTACTCATTGACTGATATAATTCAGGAATCACAAAAAATACAACACCTGTAAAAATAGCCAATACTGTTAAGTAAGTAAGGGCAATGCAAATTGTTCTTCGAAAACGGAGCCATAATTTATATTTTTTTCGATTTAAAAAGGCAAAAACATGCTCTTCATACATTTTCAAAATTACATTTAGTACGAAGGCAATGCAGATTCCCAGCAAAAACGGATAAAAAACCGCTACAATCGTATTTAATAATGCGAGGAGCTTTTCTGTGTTAAACAGTCCAAAGATAACCACAATAGCAATAAGAACGACCAAAAGCGTACCACGAAATATTTTTTTGGTAAAGCGGGGATTGGTGAGCAAATCCACCAGTTTCATATTATACACCTGCTTTTTCTAAGAGAAATAGGAAATGTTAGTTTCCGTTTCTTTTATGCTATCCAATTCTTTTAATTTTGTCAATCAAATTCCATTATTTCCGGGGCATCTTCATTCATATACTTATTATTAATATATATTTATTTTCAAATACAATCTCCATGCTAATATAAAACCAATATTTTACTTTTTAAAAAAGAATAAAAAATATACAAAATCTATTTACAAAACAGAATAACAGAGGTATAATATATCCAAGATGTTTTTGAGGTTTTTAGCATTTATTTTTTATATTTTGAATAATTTTTTGCCTAGTATATCGGTATATAAATGAAACATTTTGCTATATTATCCAAAAATAACGATTCCATTATAACCATGAATTCCTTTCATTTATAATAATACATCATTGTGTAAGTTTTATACTTTGATTTTCTATTTTTTATTGCGAAAGTCTATTAGTCCATATAGATTTTCCTTGTGAGGAATTTAATTCCTCATCCCTAAACTATGATTATACGTTCTGTTCTTTTCTTTCTTTTTATTCTCCTATTTAAACAAAGCCAAGCCCCTCGGAAGATTCTCCGAGGGGCTTGGCTTTGTTTTCCCACTATTTTAGACTATTGCAGAAGAGTTTTGGACTTCTTGTTCGCGTTTCGCCAGAATTTTATTGAATCGAAAGAAAAATACGGTTGCAGTACAAGTGGCCGCTGTGATATCCGCAATGGGCTCTGCAAGATACACTGCAAATACTTTGTCAGATAAAAACAAGGGTAAAATAAACACCAGTGGAATGAGCAGAATTACTTTTCTCAAAAGTGCCAAAAACAGAGAAACCTTTGCCTGACCCAAAGCCACAAAAGTTTGCTGACAAGCAGTTTGGATTCCCACCATAAAAATACCTGCCATATAAATCCGCAGCGCCCAAACGGTAAAACTGGTTAACTCCGGTTTATCATTGAACAATGCTACAAAAGGCTCGGGGAAGAATTGTACAAACATCCAAATAAGGATTGTCGCAGAAAACGCCACCGTAATGAGCAGCCGGAAAGTCTTTTTTACCCGGTCCGGGCGGTTTGCCCCATAGTTAAAGCTTACAATAGGCTGCGCGCCCTGTGCCAATCCCTGCAAAGGCATAAATACCACCTGCATCACACTGCTGCAAATGGTCATAGCCCCTACAGCCAAATCCCCGCCATAACGCTGTAAGGAAGAGTTTAACGCTATATTGACAGCACTTTCTGTAGACTGCATGATAAAAGGCGATAAACCCAAAGCCAATACCGGAAACATAACCTTTTTATTCCAACGAAAATACCGCATTTGCAAGCGAAGATTTGTCTTTTTTCCAACCAGAAAAAGTACTACCCACACTGCCGAAACTGCTTGTGCCAAAATGGTTGCTAAAGCAGCGCCCTTTACTCCCATCTGAAATCCAAAAATAAACAAAGGGTCTAACGCAATATTGATAACGGCACCTATCACAACGGTCAGCATACTGGTTGTCGCATATCCCTGAATGGAAATAAACGGATTGAGTCCCAACGCCATTTGCACAAAAATGGTTCCACAAAGATAGATGGTTAAATAATCCGTAGCATAGGGAAGGGTTCTTTCACTGGCTCCGAACATCATTAAAAGAGGCTCCTGTGTAACCAGAAACACAGCGGTTAAAACCACTGAAATTCCCAGCAGTGATACAAAACAATTCCCTAATATTTCTTCAGCACCTTCCCGATGTCCTTCTCCCATCCGAATCGAGGCTCGAGGACTTCCACCCATACCAATCAGAGCACTAAACGCAGAAATCAGCATGATAATTGGGAAAGTAATTCCTAAACCAGTGAGGGCAATATCACCCTCACCTTCTATGTGTCCGATATAAATCCGGTCCACAATGTTATACAGGGCATTTATCAACTGTGCTGTAATAGCTGGGAGCGCCAGACGAAGCAATAGCTTCCCTACCGGGTCCCTGCCCAAATCATTGGTTTGACGTTTTGGCAATGGTATCAATCTCCTCCATAAGGTAAAATGGTCAGCGTGCCGCATATCTGACAGTATTATAAAATTGTATCATACTTTGTTCCAATATGCCACAAAAATACAAATTATTCATTTCTTTATAACAAAAGCGCCACACTTTCGTGCGGCGCTCTGTTCGTTATTTCAGAGGAAAAAACTCTTATTTGCAGTTGTTCTTTAGAGTTTCCAGAGAAGCTCTCAGCTCAGCAGGCAGCTTGTCGCCGAAGGTCTTGTAGAACTCTTCAATCTCGGCAGCTTCCTTAGCCCACTCGTCCTTGTTAACAGCCAGGATACCCTTCAGAGCGTCGATGGAGAAGTCCAGACCCTCGAGGTTGATATCCTCAGCATGAGGCACATAACCGATAGCAGTCTCCTCAGCGTCAGCCTTGCCCTCGCAGCGAGCGATAATCCAGTCGAGAACACGGAGGTTGTCGCCGAATCCGGGCCAAATAAAGTGGCCTTCGTCGTCCAGACGGAACCAGTTGACGTTGAAAATCTTGGGAGCCTTGTCGCCCAGCTTCTCGCCCATCTCAATCCAGTGCTTGAAGTAGTCGCCCA